>CALJMD010000225.1 GCA_937981915.1 uncultured Acidimicrobiales bacterium | reverse complement strand
CTGCGCTCACACCATGGGGGCCGGTTGGCGGGGTCGGCCGTCGGGGACGTTCGGTGCCGTCGGCTGCTTCTCCACCCAGACGTTCAAACACATCAATTCCGGTGAAGGTGGACTGCTGGTCACCGACGACGACGACATCGCCGCCCGGGCCATCTTGTTGAGCGGTTCGTACATGCTGTACAGCCAGCACGGCACGGTTCCCCCGGCGGAGGTCATCGAACGACACCGCTACACCACCCCTAACTTGTCCATGCGGATGAGCGCCCTGGCCGCCGCTGTGGTTCACCCCCAACTTGGGCTGCTGGGCCAACGGGCCGAGGTGTGGAACGACCGGTATGGTCGCCTGGCTGAACTCTTGGATGCTGATCCGCTGATTCACGTGCCAGCACGAGACGCCGACGAACAGTTTGTGGCCTCTTCGATCCAGTTCTCGGTTGACGGGTTGGACGATGTCACGATGAGCGACTGGGTTGACCTGGCCGCAACCCACGGTGTCCACATCAAGTGGTTCGGGCGCCCCGAGCCGGTCGGATTCACCAGCCGGTTTGATCACTGGCGTTACGCCGATGAACAAAGTCTGCAGACCACGGCTCAGATTCTCCATGGGTTGTGCGACATGCGCATCCCGCTGGCTATGACCGGTGATGATTGTGAGACGGTGGCCGAAATCATTCGCGGCGCCTTGGCCGCAACGGTGGACGCCGTTCAGTGACAACAACGGTGACACCAGCAAACCTCGACCAGCTTGTCGTCGACCATGACGGTGATCAGCCGATGTACCGGCAACTCCGCGCCGCCATTCTGGCCGAGATCAACTCGGGCTCTTTCAGCCCGGGAAGCGCTCTGCCGTCGTCGCGCTCGCTGGCCGAACATCTCGGGGTGAGCCGAAGCACCGTGAACCTGACGTATCAGGAACTCACAGCCGAAGGGTTTCTCGTCGCCACTGAGCGGGTCGGTTACTCCGTTCACCCCGACCTGGGTCGACATGACCGAGACGCAGCAGTTGAACCGCGGCGGGTCGACTGGGACTCCCGAGTGGTCGACTACCAAGACTTCCTTGTGCACCTCCGCAAGCCGGAGGGCCGACACTCCAGGCAGTACCCGTTTGTGGTTGGAGCCCCAGACCCTGAACTGTTCCCCGCTGCCGAGTGGGGGCGGGCCATGAGGGCCACGATGGAAGCCGAGCACCTAACCGCTCTCATCTACGACCACATCGACACCGACGATCCAATGCTGGTTGACCAGTTGTGTTCGGTGGTTCTCCCGGCCCGAGGCATTCAAGCCCAGCCTGATCAGGTGTTGGTCACCATGGGAACTCAAAACGGGCTGCACTTGGCGGCCGCTGCGCTGGTTCACTCGGGGGAGCGGGTTGCGGTCGAGAACCCGGGCTATCCCGACTCGGCCCACATCTTCGTTCGGGCTGGGGCCTATGTCGTGCCGTGCCCGGTCGATGACGACGGCATCGATCTCGGTGCCGTGGACAAACCGGTCTCGCTGGCCATCGTCACCCCCGGCCACCACTATCCGACCAACGTCACATTGTCGGCCGCCCGCCGATCCCAGTTGCTGGCTCAAGCCGACGCCGATGACATGATCATCATCGAAGACGATCACAACAGCGAACTGCGCCACGTAGGTCAGCCCGTGCCGTCGCTGAAATCGCTTGACCGGAGCGGACGGGTTGTTCATCTCGGCAGCTTCTCCAAGTACTTCGGACCTGGGCTTCGGCTCGGCTACGTCGTGGCCGAACCGGCCCTCATCGCCAAGATGCGAGACTTGCGCCGATACATGATTCGGCACCCTCCCGGTCAGATCACCAGAACGATGGCGCTGTTCATCGAGCGGGGCGACTACGCCCGTGCGCTCAAGCGGGTGCGCAGCACTATTCGCGAGCGGTGGGAGATCGCCGCCGCCTCCGTCGACGAGCATCTTGGCTGGGGTGTCAGCTGTCCGGCTGGCGGAGCATCGCTGTGGCTGCCCGGGCCTGAGAGGCTCGACGCCATGTCTCTGGTCGAAGAGGCCGCCCACCAAGGTTTGTACATCGAGTCGGGGGCATCGTGCTTCCTCACCGACCCGGTGCCGAACAACATTGTTCGGCTCGGCTTGTCGGGCATATCGACCGAATCAATAGAACCCGGAATTAGGCGACTGGCACGTGTCGTCGACAACCAACAGGAGAACAAACAGTGAAGAACCTTCCGAGTCGAGCCCGTGTGGTGGTTATCGGCGGAGGCGTCGGAGGTGCCAGCACCTTCTACCACTTGACCGAGCAGGGCTGGAGCGATGTGGTTCTGGTCGAGCGCGACGAGTTGGCCTCTGGGTCCACCTGGCACGCCGCTGGTCAGGTCACCCAGTTCGGTGCCGTCCAAACCATGGTCGGGTTGAAGAAGTATTCGGTCGAGCTGTACACCCGGTTGGCCGCTGACCCGGAGTCACCGATTACCTACCGTCGCGACGACGGTGGTATTCGCCTCGGCTACGACCAATCCGACCTTGATGGATACCGCCACTTCGTCGGCGTGGCCAAAGGCATGGGCGTCGACTTCGAGGTGCT
>CALJMD010000224.1 GCA_937981915.1 uncultured Acidimicrobiales bacterium | reverse complement strand
TGACTGGTGTGGTTCTACCACTGGTCCTCGCCGACATCGGTGCCGATGCAACCATGGCGCCTTGGGTTGTACAAGCCCTCATCACTGCGTTGGTCGCAGTGGCCGCCGCTCCACTTCTTCTGGGACGTGCCACGGCGGCTTCACCCCCTAACAACGGCTCGTCACAGGTCGGCGCCTGGGAACGACTTCTGCAACCGCAATTCGATGTTCTGGGAGCCTTCGCTGTCCCAGCGATCTGGTGGGTTGCCACCTCGGCCCTGTGGGCTCGCGATGTTCCGCACCCGTTCGTTGACACCTGGGCGAGTGAGGCAAGCTACGGCCTCGTGGCCACCGGCCTGGCCGCCGCCACTCTCATCATCGTTGGGTTGTTCGTCGCTTCGACCGACAGAACGAGTTTGTTGGTCACCGCCCGTGCAGGCGGCACGCCGGCCGCGATGGCGTTGGGAGCAATCGGGTTGGCCCTGGTCGGCTTGGCCCTTGTCCTTCCTGGCGCGACGTTCCTGGTGGTCGCCTCCGCGGTCACCGCTATTGGCCTGGGCTCGATCGGCGCTGCCAGAAACCATCAGCTGGTGATGGCGGCGGCCTTGGGCCTGGCAGTGGGAACTGTGTTGGCCACCTTCTTGGGTCTGGTTGAAGGTATGGCGGTCGGCTTGAGTCTTGTGGCCGCCGTCGCCTATTTGTTGGTTATCGCTCTGGTCGCCGGGGGCGGCATTGTCTATCGGGGGCCTCAGCGGACTGCAGCCGGCGCAGCTGTTGTCTCCGGCTGGGTTGGCTTGATGATGTGGCTGTGGGCGGTGCTGGGCCAACTCGGTCAGGGACAGATGTTGGTCTCGCTGCTCTATGCCTTGATGGGAACGGCGGCCCTGTTGGTTGGTCGACGGCTGGTATCGCAAGAAGCGGCATCGATTGGTGCCGGAACGCTGGCCGCGCGCCTTCCGTTCTCCGCCGTCAACATCACCGGAATTGGACTGGCGACCTTGGCTGTCACCGTGGTCAAATTGGTGACGGTGGATCTGGTGGCCGTCGACACGCTGTGGCGCTCACTGCTGTTCTTTGTGGTCGGGCTGGGACTATTGCGAATCGGTCTTTTCATTCACCGTCAAGGCGAAGCAGCCACCGGGAACGCCTCGACGTCAACGCCGACCGGTTAGCCGAGTCCCGCACACTCGGACTGGGCGATACCGGCGACGGCTTCTGACCGGCGGTCTTCGCCCAGGTCGGCGTCGGTCACCAGCCGCGTCTCGGGAACGGCAAGGTCGCCAGACAAGCCCTCGGCCGCTGGTGGTGTTTCACCCGGAGTACGAAACAGGTCGAGAACACCTTCGGCCTCGCCCGCTCTCAGCTCCAACACTTGAGCGCCTCCGGTGGTCACGGTGTCCTGCACCGGCAGAGCATGGGTATTGACTTGCGTTCCGCCACCGGCGAAGGTGCGCAATGTGTCAATCAGGTCGGACAGGCCGGTTCCCTCTGCCACCACCATGTTGTCGGCGGCCACTGACAACAAACCGTTGACGCTGGTCAAACCGCTGAGGCCAACCCGGCCCGATGCCGACGACGCCACCGCCGAAATGAACTGCCGTTGCCGCGAAGTACGCCCTATGTCGGCCGTCGGGTCGAGACGCCATTCGCCGCCTTCGAACGATTCGAATTGACGGGCCCGAGCGAACGCCAACGCCTGCGGCCCGGTGAGAACATGGCATCCGACGTCAACAATGTCGAGGCCACTGTGGACGTCACGAGCGGGTGTATCAAACCAGACCGGCACACCGCCGAGGGCATCAACCATTTCTTGAAAGCCGAAGAAGTTGATTTCGGCGTAGCGGTGAATGTTGATAGCCAGGCCCTGTTCGACGGTGCGTACCAGACGTTCACGGCCGCCACCCCCGTTGAAGGCCCCGTTGATTCGCCCCGGTTCGCCGGTTCCCACGATGGGCAGCCACAGGTCACGTGGGATCGAGATCAGCTCAACGTTTGTGGCATCAGGCTCCACCCGGATCACCATGATGGTGTCGGCCCGAGCGCCGGGCACTATCCCTTCAGAGCCGAGGAACTCGTCTTCGGCCAGTCCCGCTCGGCTGTCGATGCCGACCAGCAACCAGTTTGCTGCTTCACCTTCGGCCGGTGGGTCCACGCCGGGCACCTCGGCAAAGTCGAACTGCAGGTAGCGCCACAGCCCCCACAGCAACGGCAGCACAATGAGGGCCGCCAATCCTGCGATCACCCAACGACGAAAACGGGGACGAGACCGGGGGCGGGCCAGACGGTCGGAATCGGACGGTTGGCGGTCGCCGTCGACAAGCACCCGGCCACACTAGCCGCTGCCCGACCGCCTAGGGCGTCGCCGGTAGACTTGCGTCATGGCAGCCGACATCAGTTGTCCCCAATGCGGAGAATCGGAGGAGTTGCAAGGCTCACCAACCGATTCCGGCCTGATCGAGATCAGCTGTTTGGCCTGCGAAACCGCATGGCAACGAGACCCAAAGGTGAGATGTGAACGGTGTCAGTCGGCCGACATGTACGCGGCACCCGTCGCCGTCATCGAGAAGTCGAGGGGCACGCAGCTTTCCATCGTGTCAACGACATCGGAGTACTTCTGCTGGGTCTGCGACCGCGACTTGATCGACGAGCAACGCCGCAGCGGCACCGCCCTCATGCCCGACCAGCTACCGACGCTCGAAGCCGAAACAACTACCAATCCGCCTGAAGCAGAGGACTCGTCCAATGGCGCCAGTTGACCACACCGTGACCGGCGACGACGGAAAGAAACGATGCGGCTGGGGACACGACCCCGAGGACTATGCCATCTATCACGACGGTGAATGGGGTCGACCAACGGTCGACGAACGAACATTGTTCGAAAAGATCTGCCTGGAAGGATTCCAGTCCGGGCTTTCCTGGTTGACCATTCTGCGAAAGCGCGAAGCGTTCAGGGAAGTCTTCTGCAACTTCGACGCCCTCCGCGTGGCCGCGTTCGACAACGGCGACGTTGAGCGCCTACTGGGTGACGCCCGGATCATTCGACATCGGGGCAAGATCGATGCAACCATCAACAACGCACAACAGCTGGTCAAACTGTGGGAGAACGACACCACGTTGGCTCAGGTCATCTGGTCTCATGAGCCTGACCCACAACCCCCGGTCCCGACAGCATTGTCCGATGTCCCGGCGATCACTGCGGAGTCAACCGCGCTGTCCAAGGACTTGAAGCGTCGAGGTTTTCGTTTTGTCGGGCCGACCACGGCCTATGCCGCTATGCAGGCTATGGGAGTCGTCAACGATCACCTGGCCGATTGCCACGTCCGCCACGAGTGCGAACAGCTCCGAACCACAATGACACGACCTTGATGAGTCTGACACCTAGAATCGAATCCAAACCGCTTCCGGCTGCGACCCGCGCACGGTTGTGGACACAATCAACGCTTGGACTTTCACCCCGTGGATAATGACGCGGATAACGAATCAACTTCACCCGAGGAGTTTCCGTCCGTAAGTTCGGCGCGGACCGTCTCACCTCAACCAGCGGAGTCCGGCAACGATCTCGACTTCGTGAGAGAGAACCTCGCCGGCCTTGACGACGACTGGGAGGGCCTGCCCGACCGGACGCCGGGCGAGGACGTTTCCGAACCACTGGCCGCCGCGCCCGACGACAAATGGGACAACAGCGAGAGTGCTGGTGAAAGCGCCAGCGAAATCGGCGCAGCGGCAGACACAGACGTCGAACCAGTCGATGTGCAACACGACGACTCAGAGGGCGAAATCACGGCCGACAGCGAGTCGGTGGAAGTCGGCGAAACCGTCGGCAGCGTCGACACCGCCGCTAACGACGATGTGGTACTTCTCGGAGGCGACGACGGCGACGATGCCAACCTTGCCACAACACCTGGTATCGCATCTGACACAACACGTGACACAGCAGGTAAGGCTGAGCCTGACTCTGTAGCTGACACCGCACATGAGAAGGCGCCGGACACACCGCCGACACCACAAAGCGTGACACCGCTACCCGAACCGGCACCGCTGCCCGAACCGGCCCCGATCGACACCACACCATTCACGCTCGAAATGCGCCAGGTAGCCGGTCTGACCGCCGGATCTTCGATGGCACTCCCGCCGGGCAAGTCGTTCCAGTTCAGTGAGACGACCTCTTCAGACTCTGCCGACAGCGACGCAACGTCGTTTGTGCTTCGGGTTTCCGACGATGGGAGGGTCATCGTCTTGCCGGGAACCGCCCCGGCCATTGTGAACGAAACGGCGGTTGATGAGCCCACGTTCGTGGGGAACGGCATCTTGAGTGTCGGTAGCGCGTGTTTTGCTGTTCGCCCGGTCCGCGCCGGTTCAAGCGAATCGGCTCTTGAACGGGCCGAGGTCGCCATGACGGCCCCACGGGCCATCACTGTCGGCGATATGAACAGCGATGGCGATGCCGAACAACTGCTGACCGATATCAGCGAGACTCGACATCAGGTGGCCGAGCGACATCGGTTCACCCACCCGGATCCGGAAGAACTGAAGAGCCGCTTAACGTTGATGGACCCCGGCCTCTGGGAACGCCATCGAGACCACCGCTTTTTTGGGCGCTACAGCGTCGGCTACGCCATCATTCCCTGGCAACCAAAGTTCGACGACCCCGGCCGCGTGCCGGAGCATCTGCACGAACCGATCAACAAGATGAGTGTGTTGCCTTGGGTTCCCGTGACCGCCAGCGTGACTCAGGGCCCAATCGCCATCTTCGGTGGGCGAGCGGCCGCCCTTGCTTCGTGCCGTCACGCAGTACTTTCACTGGCGGCGCTGTCCGCTCCCGGCGACGTCCGTTTCTCGGTGGTCACCGGACGAGACAGGGTCGACGACTGGCAGTGGACCAAGTCTTTGCCGGAACTGATGTCACCAACTCGAACCGGGTCCGTGAACGGGTCCATAGACGGGGCTGGGAATGGGACCGACAACCGAACTGGGGCGGGCACTGACCCCGACTACTACCAGTTGTCGGTGGTCGACGGCGGTGAGCACCTTGAGCCCGCAGGCCTGTCGATTGCCGACTCCGGACCTGAATCGGGGCTGATCGTTCTCGGCATGGATCGGGCGTCGGTACCCGACGGTTGCGCCACCTACATCGAGATCGCCGACGACGGTCGGGCCACCGTCACCAATCACTTCAACGAAGAGATATCGGCTACCCCCATCGGAGTGACCGAGGCGTTCGCTCACGACATGGCCACCCGAATCGCCGACATTCTCATCGGCTACGGCTAAACCAGCCGCCGACTACTTTTTGGTCAACCCGACTCGGACCTCTGAGTTGGCCCACTCGGGCCAACGGGCCCGGCTCTTCTCCGCTAGGCGGTGCATCAGTGCGATGGCCGCCGGGTCGTCATCACCAGGTCGGGTCTCGATCACCCCGTCGTTGATCATGGCCTCGATAATGGCCCGACCGAGTTCGGTGCGGACCACGGTCAACGTCCAATCGGTTTCGTTACCGATACCCCCGGTTGAGATGTCAGCGTGTTCGGCGGCGAAGTCCGGACAGTGATTGCATCCTTCTCGGGTCCAGGCGTGGCACTCCTTCAAGTTGATCTCGTGGTAGTCGCCGTTGCGCATCCACACCTGGAATACGCCCTTAATGTTCATCTTGACGATGTCTTCTTTGGCCAGCCCGTACTTGAGGTAAAACAGCTCGTCGAACATTGAGTCGTCGAAACTCTTGGAGCAAAGCAGCCCGATATTCAACTTGATCGGCTTTGACACTTTGCCGACCTTGCGGTGCCACATCACCGGCCCGATAGACGTCTGGCAACTCATGCCAACCAGCGCCAGGTTTTTCAGACCCTTCTCGATGGCCTCGTCAAACGCCACCGTGTTAGCCGAGTAGGTGTAGCGACTCCCGGAGGCGGCCAAGACCTCCTCGGGGTTGGTGGCGACACCGGGAACAGCTTTCCAACCGCTGCCCCCTTCAAGCATTGACACCAGCGCACCGTCGATGATGTTGTTCTCCAGGCACCAGATCAAAATGGCGGAAACCAGGCCACCGTCTTGGCCGTGTTCATACACCCGGTCATCGGCGGCTCGAACCAGCAAGATGTCTTTGTAGACGCCGGACATTTCGTCCGCCTCACGGGCCCGGCCGAACAGGTGCTCATCGGCCTCGGTCTCCCAATCACGGAATCGAGGACAGGCCCGAGTGCACGACGTGCAGCCTTTTTCACCGTGAACGCAGTTGGACAGACCCAACTCTTCTTCCAGATGGAAGGGTTTGTAGGCCCCGGGCTCGTGCTTGTACCCAATGACGTCATGAGGACACGCAATGACACAACCGGCACAGCCGGTGCAAAGCCCGGAGGTGATGACTTCGTCGTAGAGCTCTTTCCACTGGAACGTCCAACGCTGCTTGGCCGGGGCATCTGGGGAAGGATTCTCGGTTGCCGTCATGGCGTCACTCTTTCTCGGATCATAGGCCGGCCTCTTCGACGAAACAGTCGGCGATGATGTCCACAATCTCGTCCGGCAGTTCGACGGACTCAACTTGTTGGGGAACTTCAGCCTGCGATGCGGCGGACTCCGTGTCGACCAGAAGCTCAGTGTCCAACTCGACAAATTCGTCGAAGCGCAGTTCGTTTTCGATGCGGTCATAGGCGCAGGCGCAAACATCGTTGAGTAATCGGGGATCATCAAGCGGACGTGCACATGCAGTCAGAAACCCGGTCCGATTCTCGACCGCATAATCGGTCGGCTCCAGATCACTGCCACAGGCCACCGAACCGAGGGCGGCAAGAACAAGCCCTCCTATTCGCCAACGCCATCGGGAGCGAACGATCGTGTCCGAGCCCTCGTTCATAGCCACATGGTAGTGGCGGCGACCTTGGTCGCTGCCACCGGGCGACGGATCAAAACGATGTCATCGCAGTCGTCGAACCCGGGGGGCCACCGTCGGCGGTTCGGCCACCACGATCTCGACGTCGGTGACTGCCACTCCGGCGGCTCCGATAAGAACGGGGTTGAGTCGCAGCTCCACAAGTTCCGGTGAGGCCTCCACCAGAGCTGCGAGGCGAACAAGGTCGGCGATCAAGGCTTGACGGGAACCGATGATCTCGTCGAGGACGGGCCCCAGTTCGGATTCCTCGACTAGACGCTCGGCCTGCCTCTCGTCGAGTGGCAACATCGCCACCGGACGGTTGTCGATTGGGGTAGCTCCCGCTCCGCCCCGGCCGAGAGTCACCACGGTGCCACGCTCGCTACTGCGATGTACCGACACGGCGGCGTCGATCCCGGCGCTGGCCATCGCTTGGATCTCGGCGGTGTCCATGGCCGAGCCCAAACCCGAAGACATCCGACGATACGACGCTCGCAGCGCCGTCTCATCAGCCAGGTCGAGGGCGACTCCCGTGTACTGGCTTCGGGCCAGTGGTCCTCGCTGGCCGGCCTTGAGCACCACCGGGTAGCCGATTGATTTGGCGGCGTCGACGGCTTCGTCTTCGGAAGCAACAAAGCGTCGATCGACCGGTCGCAGTCCGCCTGCCCGCAGGAAGTCAACGATCGCTTCGGATTCGACCTGCGCTGATGCCGCCGATAGAACGTGATCGGAAGAAGCCAGCAGTCGTTCAATAGGCTGACGGACGGACTCACCGAGTTCGTCGTGATTGTCGCTGTGATTCTCGCTGGGATTGTCACCGGGACTCTCACTGGGATTGTCACTGTGATTCTCACTGGGCTCGTCGCTTTCGGGCGGCGGGTCACCGGCCAGCCGCTGCCCGTAGCGGACGGCAACCGACACCGCTCGAACGCCTGCGTGAATCGACTGGAACACCGGAACGTCCCCGGCGCCTGTTTCCCCTTCGGCGACCACACCCGACTCCTCGAAGTCAGGGATGCACGCCACCAACGTCACCGGGCGCCCCTTTTCGGCCAAGCGGGCACTCACTGCATTCAGCTGCTCGAGCAGCGAGTCGGTCGGTCCCGGAAGTGGTGGAGCATGCACGACGATGATCGACTCCACCTGTTGGTACGACTCAAGTTGGTCCAGCAGCCGACCGTAATCTTCCGGCTCCCCCGCATAGGTGAGGTCGACCGGATTCTCTAGCCGAGCCGCCGGCGGCAGCTGCCGGGCAAGCGCTGCTCCCTGGCGTTCGACCAGGTTGGCCAGCCGCAATCCGTGACGGTGGGCTTCCCCGGCGGCAAGCCGCAGCGCCGCCCCTGAGTTGCCAACCAGTAGGACGTGAGGACCCGCCGGTACCGGCTGCGAGCCAAGCACAGCAGCGCCGTCCAACAGCTCGGCGAACGATTCGACCGCAACCACACCGGCTTGTTCGACCCTGGCCGCCAACGTGGCACCGGCCGGCCAGTGAACCTGGGTCCACACCGATTCAGACGATTCTGTTGAGTCCGGTGACCCTGCCGACTCAGACGATTCATGACCGGGCTGTTCGTCACCGGCAGGCTCAGTCGCTGGTAACCCGCCGTCATCCCCAGCCGGGATCAAAGCGATCACCGGCTTCTTGGCCGACACCGACCGGGCGATTCGCTGAAAACGAATGGGGTTGCCCAGCGATTCAAGGTGCATCAGGACAATCTCAGTCCGATCATCCAGTTCCCAGAATTGCAGCAGGTCGTTGCCGCTCACGTCGGCCTTGTTGCCAAGGGCTACAAACTGACTCACACCGAGCCCCCGCCGGGCAAGGCCCTGTACCAGCAGTCGACCGAGTGCCCCCGACTGAGTGGACACGGCAATGGAACCGGTGCTTGGCAGCGCTTCGATCAGACTGCCATTGAGACGGACGCCCTCTGCGGTGTTGATCACACCGAGACAGTTCGGCCCCAGCACTCGTAGACCGTTTCGCAGTGCCTTGGCCACAAGGTCCCGTTCGGCACGCAGCCCATTCGGACCTGCCTCGGAATAGCCGGCCGAGGTGATGACCACACCTCCGACGTCAGACGCTATGCAGTCGTCCAAGACGTTGTCCACGTCGGGTTGGGGTACGGCCACGACAGCAATGTCGACCTGCTGACCGATGGCCTCAATCGAGGTGAAGCCGGGCTGATCGTGAACGCTGGTTCCGCTTAGGTTGACCGGGAAGACCGAACCGGTGAAGCCTCCGTCGACGATGTGGCGGACGATTTCAAACCCGACCGAACCCGGTCGGGACCCACCGACGACGGCCACCGACTGCGGGGCCACAAAACGATCAACGGATCGAGCCTCGGCCAGGCGCTCACGCGAGGCAATGGCCCCGAGACCGGCGTCGTCCGATTCGATGTCGAGCGTCACCGCGATGTAGCCGTCGCTGAATCTGGTCTTGACCTCAAACCCGACCGCACGGAAGACCTTCAACATTTTCTGGTTCTCGGGCAGGACGGTGGCAATGAGGCGCCGACGGCCCATCTGCCGGGCCGCCGCCGCCAGATACTCAAGCAAAATGGTGGCCAAACCCCGGCCGTTGTGATCATCGTCTACAAAGAACGCCACTTCGGCTTCAACCTGGGAACGGTCACCGGTGTCCACCGGCTCATAGCGGGCCACCGCTATCAACTGTTCGCCTTCCAACACCACGAAGGCCATTCGGTTGCGGTAGTCGACGTTGACAAGTTGCTCGACCTGGCGGTCCGACAGACGGGGGCGAGGAGAGAAGAACCTGAAGTAGACGCTTTCCGGGGACTGCCGGCTGTGAAAGTCGACCAGTAGCGGGCCGTCGTCGGGCCGGATCGGTCGAAGGTGAGCGGTTCCACCGTCGGACAGAAGGATGTCGGCCTCCCATTCGGCCGGGTAGGCAACGTCGGCGACCGGGTCAGATGATGTCACGACAACTCGGCGGCCAGCGCCACCGCCCGGGAGAACACCGTGTCCAACATTTCTTCAGTCAGCCGACCGGTGAACGTATTCTGCTGACTCACATGGTAGCTGCAGACAATGACACGGCTTCGCTCCCCCTCCACGGGGGGAATCGGCACTTCAACGCCGTGTCCGAATTTTGGCCGGGGGCGAATGGAGAAATGCCGACAAAGCCCCTGGAAGGCGAACCCACCGAGAGCGATCAGGACCGCCGGGTCCACTATTTCCATTTCGCGATCCAGGAACGGGCGACAGGTGTCACGCTCGTCGGGAGTCGGTTTGTTGGCCGGAGGGGCGCATTTCACCGGCGAGGTGACGTAGGCACCGGAGAGTTCTAGGCCGTCGTCGATGTCCACGCTGGACGGCTGGTTGGCCAACCCGGCCCGATACAAGCCTCGGTACAGCCAGTCACCGGACCGATCACCGGTGAACATCCGACCCGTGCGGTTGGCGCCGTGTGCTGCGGGAGCAAGCCCGATGATCATCACATCGGCGTTGGGGTCACCGAAGCCGGGAACCCCTCTCCCCCAGTAGTCCCAATCGGCGTAGGAGGCCCGTCGTTCGGCCGCCACTTTCTCCCGCCACTCCACCAGACGGGGGCAAGAACGGCAGTCAGCCACCTCGACAGCAAGCTGTGACATGGCCGGTTCCGGAGACTGCAGCGACGGATGCGACGGTGAAACGGGCGAGACGGAGAAAGACATAAAGGAGACCAGCGACTTGGGTGTGGCGGGCGAGCTGAGTGACAGCGGTTCGTGTTCTGATGGACCCGCTGCGACATCGGGATATCGTTTGTGGCGATGCCAGCTTCCAGCCAACCAAAGTCAACGCCAAAACGCACTCGCCGCTCGTCAAAGCCAACATTGGTTCTTTTGGTTCGGCACGGAAAGACGCCGACGACGGGTCAAGTTCTCCCCGGCCGTACGCCAGGTCTACATTTGGCCGAAGAAGGAGTAGCGCAAGCCGAGGCCGCCGCTGAGCGGATCGCCGGTGCCGCCTTCGCCAATCCTCGTGCACGCAAGAGCCGCGTCACCGCGGTCTACGCCTCACCGATGGAGCGCACCCGGGAAACCGCGGCACCAATCGCCGCCGCATTGGATAAGAAAGTCAAGATCAACAAGGGTCTGTTGGAAGCAGACTTCGGTGAATGGACCGGCAAGAAGCTCTCCGATCTCAACAAAAAGCCGGAGTGGGCTCAGGTTCAGAAGTACCCCAGCGGATTTCGGTTCCCCGGGGGCGAGTCGTTTGTTGAAATGCAACAGCGCATCACCGGCACCATCCAGAAGTTGGTTGACGCTCACCCGGGCGAGACCATTGTGGCGGTGTCGCACGCCGACCCTATTAAGGCCGCCGTGGCCCACGCAATGGGAACCCATCTCGACCTCTTTCAGAGGATCGTCATCGGACAGTGTTCCATTTCCGCCGTCCTGTACGGTGAAAGCGGCCCGGTCGTCTTGGCCGTCAACTCGATGGGCGACGATCTCCGAGCCCTCGTACCGAGCTAGCCCCCGAGCATCAGGACCCGTCCTCCTCCATGTCCGACCTACACGACTTCAGAAACACCACTCGGTTCACGGCTGGCGCCGTCGGTGAACCCGGTGCGAGGGTGTTTTACGTGCAAGTGGGTGACGAAACCTCAGTCATCACGTTGAAGCTGGAGAAACAGCAGGTGAAAGCTCTCGCCCAGTTTCTGCGAACCGTGCTGGATGATCTGCCGTCCCCGCAGGATGGCTTGGCTCCCGTGCCGCTGATCGAGGCTGAGCCGGCCTGGGTTGTCGGTCAGATCGCCGTCGGGGTGGACGAGGCCGACGCCGAGGTGGTCATCGTTCTAGAAGAAGTGGTTCCTGATGGCGAAGGCTCCGAAGCAGACATCGATCTCGGCTCGCAAATCGACGACGATCCGACGTTGGGTTGGGACGAGCCATCTGGCGCTCGAGTCCGAGCGCACATCACGGTCGACCTGGCCGCCGCATTCGTCGAAACCTCGGACGCTCTTATGGCAACCGGCAGGCCACCCTGTCCGCTGTGTGGACAGCCCCTGGACCCGTCCGGGCACGCCTGCCCACGATTGAACTAGCTGAGCGGCCCGGCCAAGATGGCGGCATTCAACCTG
>CALJMD010000223.1 GCA_937981915.1 uncultured Acidimicrobiales bacterium | reverse complement strand
TGGGTTGAAGCATCGGCCGGAGCACGGTGATCTGTCGAGCTTAAGTTACGGGGCGATCGACTTCGCCGCGGTGGCGGAAGCCAGTGGCATGGCCGGTTCGGTGGCCCGCTCGGCCGACGAGCTGACCGATCAATTGGCCGATGAGCCCGGTTGGTTGAAACCTCGGCTTATCGACGCTCGTATCGATCCCGCCCACTACCGGCACATCATCGACGTGTCGAGGGGCTGAGGTTTGAATCGGGTGGGCTGGTCGTACCGGTTTGAACCGTTGCCGTCGAGTGTCCGATACTTAAGCGATGAGTGGCGGCACCGTATTTGGAGACCGGGTCTCTGTAGACCGGATAGCGCGACCTGATCAACCGTTTCGGCGTGACCCGGCCCGGTCGTTCACCTTGCCGGCCCGGTTCTACACGTCGGTCGAGGCGGATCGACGGGAGAAGGATGCCATCTTCGACCGGTCGTGGTTCTATGTTGGGCACCGCAGCCAGGTGGCCGACCCGGGCAGCTACTTGACCGCCACCGTGTACGACCAGGAAGTCATGGTCACCTGCGACGACTCGGGTGAGCGCCGGGCGTTCTACAACGTCTGCCGCCACCGAGGTCACCAGTTGGTGCAGGGCTCCGGGCAGTCGCGAGCGTTGACGTGTCCGTACCACGCCTGGGTGTACGGGTTGGACGGCAGTTTGCGTACCGCTCGTAATACGGCCGAGTTGGACGGCTTCGACCGCTGCGACTTCGGCCTGGTTCCGGTTGGGCTGGAAGACCTGTGTGGGTTTCTGTTCGTGAACCTTGATCCGTCAGCCCGACCGCTGTCCGAGCAGGCGCCCGAGCTGGAAGACGAACTGCGGCACTTCTGCCCGGAGATCGATTCCGTCTCGTTCGCTCAGCGGGACTCTTATGAGGTTGGCTGCAACTGGAAGACCCTGATTGACAACTTCCTGGAGTGCTATCACTGCGCTCCCGCTCACCGGGACTTCGTCGACCTGGTGGACATGGGCAGTTACCGGTCGCGGGTCAAAGGCATCTACTCCAACCATGTTTCGAACGCCGCTCGCACCAACGAGTCGTCGGCCTACAGCTTCGAACCGGGCTCGGTCGACTTTGGCTATGCCGGTTGGTTCCTGTGGCCCAACTTGACCATTTGGATCTACCCCGGTGACGCCCACGTGTCGCTGCTGCAAATGCTTCCGGTCCCCGGTCAACCTGAACGGGCGATTGAATATCAGGACTGGTTTTGCCCTGGTGGTTCTCCGACACCGCAGCTCAAAGAAGCCATGGTCTACCAGAAGGACGTGCTGCAGCCTGAAGACATCGGGTTGTGCGAAAGTGTGCAACGAGGTTTGCGTTCCAACGGTTACAACCAGGGCCGTTTCGTGGTCGACGGTGATCTGACCGAGTTGTCCGAACACACTGTTCACCACTTTCAATTGATGGTGGCCGAAGCGATGGGGCACCCGATCGTCGACTGACGAATTGGCACTCCACCGAGTCTCATGAGCTAACGTGGCGATCGGGTCGCACGTCGAGGCGCGGCCATTGAGTATGAAGGGGATTTGCGGATGACAGTGCAGGTAGCGAAGTTTCTTGATGTGGCTAACGGCCTTCAACCCAACCAGTTCACGGTTGGTGACAAGACTCAAATCAGTTCCATTAGCGACTTGGACGAGACGTACAAGCAGCTGATGGACAAGCCGTTGGCTTGTGTGATGGCGGTCATGGGTGGGGACGGTCGCCCGAACCTGACGCCGATGTGGTTCGACTACGAAGGCGACAAGGTGCTGATCAACGTCGCCAGTCACCGCAAGAAGACCGGATGGATTCGTGACAACCCGCAGGTCACGATCTTGATTATGAATCCGGAGAACATGTACCACTGGATGTCGATCAAGGTGACGGTGGACCGTGAGATCTCCGAGGATGATCCCAATGAGGGCGCTCGAGTGACCGAGCAGCTCAACCGGATCTGGCAGAAGTACATCACCGATGGTGGCGACGAGTACGGGCTGCGTGACCCGTCGATGGAAGAGCGTCGTGTGCTGTTCGAGTGCACGGTGGACAAGATCGCCACCTTCGGTCAGCCGTAGTTTCTGTTGACGTCCGGTCTGTCGATTGCCGTCGTCGGTGGCTCGCTCGGGGGCCTCACGGCAGCCTGTCTGCTACGCGACGACGGACACGACGTCACCGTGTACGAACGGTCCCCCGCTCAGTTGGAACAGCGGGGGGCCGGTATCGGTCTGCTCACCGAGACATCGCGCTACCTGGTGGAGCGCCAAGGCGAGAACGTTGACGATGTCAGCGTCTTGACCGACCACATCCGGTATTTGAACCGTGACGATTCGGTGGCCGCCGATTACGGCCATCGCTACCGGTTCTCGTCGTGGAACGCTGTGTATCGCCGGTTGCTGGCCCACTGGGACGTCGGCCGTTACCGCCTTGGCCACGAGATGGTCGAGTTCGGCCACGGGAACGATGGAGATGGCTCCGGCGGTGAAGGCGCGCCGGTTACCGTTCGGTTCGCCGACGGGGCGTCGGTCGACGCCGACCTGTTGGTGTGCGCCGACGGTACCGGTTCGACCGCCAGGCAGGTGATCGCCCCTGACGCCCGATTTAGCTATGCCGGCTATGTGGCCTGGCGGGGAATGGTGCCCGAGTCGGAGTTCGCCCCAGCCGAGCGCGGACGCCTAGTGGATTCAATCACCTACTACGTGTACGCCAACAGCCACATTTTGGTGTATCCCATTCCCGGGCTTGACGGTTCGGTCGAACCGGGGGAGCGACTCATCAACTTCGTGTGGTACCGCAACTATCTTGAAGGCCCCGAGCTTGACGACTTGCTCGGGGTGTCCGGCCGGGTCGCTTCGGCGGCCCCCAAGTTGTCGGTGCCGCCTGGTGCGGTGGCCGACCATCATGTGGCCGAGATGAAGGCTCACGCCGCCGCTCGCCTGCCTGCGTTGTTGGCAGAGGTGGTGGCTCGAACCGAGCAACCGTTCCTGCAAGTGGTGTACGACGTTGAGGTGGACACGATGGTGCAGGGCCGAGCCTGTCTGTTGGGTGACTCGGCGGTGGTGGCCAGACCTCACGCTGCGGCTGGTTCGGCCAAGGCGGCCGATGACGCCTGGGCGTTGGCTGGCGCGTTG
Source organism: uncultured Acidimicrobiales bacterium (assembly GCA_937981915.1). Lineage (GTDB taxonomy): Bacteria > Actinomycetota > Acidimicrobiia > Acidimicrobiales > SZUA-35 > JAHELU01. Next base: position 3,365 of record CALJMD010000223.1, on the reverse strand, counting down.
CGCGACGCCTCGTCGGTCGATGAGGCGTTGGCGGCCTACGAGCCTGACCGGGTCGCCTTGGGCAAAGCGTTGTTGGCTCGCACCCGGGCGGTCGGCACCCGGTCCCAGGTGAACAACAACTGGCAGAGTGACGACCCCGACATCATCTTCGGGCTTCGAGCCCCCGGCGACTAAGAGGATCTGTATGGAATCGACCTCCGCCCATCGACGACAGCTTGCTAACCAGATGAGCGACATCGCCGGAGAGCTTCTGGGCTCTCTCAGCGCTGCACAGCGGGATGTTGCCACGTGGCCATTCCCCTCGCAGAGCGAGCGTGAGCTGTGGTTCTACACGCCCACCGATCACGGTGGTTTGGCGCTGTCGGCGATGTCGGCGTCGCAGCAGCAATGGGTGATGCGGCTGTTGGCCGCCGGGTTGTCCGAGGCCGGTTATGTGACGGCTTCACTGGTGATGGCTCAGGAGAACCTGTTGGATCGGACTGAGGGTTGGGGTGCGCGCTTTGGCCGGGAACGTGGCCGCGATCCGGCCATGTACTGTCTTTCGGTGTTCGGCGAGCCCGGCTCTGATGCATGGGGCTGGCGCTTCGGTGGCCACCATCTGTCGTTGCACTACACGATTCTGGGTGGGGAGGTGGCGTCTACCACTCCATGCTTCTTCGGTGCCGACCCGGCGTCGTCGCCGTTGTTGGGCCCGCATTTGCATCGACCATTGGCCGGGGCGGAGGACCTGGCCCGCGAGCTGGTGCATTCGTTGACCGCCGACCAGCGGGCGTTGGCAGTGTTGGCGCCGGTGGCACCGAGTGACCTGGTCACGTCGAATCGCCCCAGCCTGTCAGACGGTGATCGCATGTTGCCGCTACCGGCGGTGTGGCGAGGTCGGCTGGAGTCCGAGTTGGAACAGCTCATGGCGGCAGCCCAGAGCGCGGCCGACGCCAAGTCGGGTATCTCTGACGATGATCATGCCGCGCTGGCGTTCACGGCTCACCCGAAGGGGCTGTCGATGGCGGCATGTTCGGCTGACCAGCACGAGATGATGCGGGCCTTGTTATGCACCTACCTGGACCGAATTCCTGCTGAGCTGGCGGCTGACGAGCACGCCAAGTTCGCGGCTTCCGGGGTGGAGTCGCTGTCGTTGGCGTGGGCCGGTTCGATCGAGGCGGGCCAGCCTCACTACTACCGGGTTCAGGGCGGCGACTTGTTAGTGGAGTACGACAATACCCAGCGAGACGTGAACCATGTTCATTCGGTGTGGCGGGATCTACGGGGCGATTTCGGCCGAGCGGCCCTTGGCCTGGCCGACCCGCTGGCCGAGCACTACGCCCACAACCACCATTCTCACGACCAGCACTCTCACGACCACTGATCGGTGACGTCACTCGAATCTGAAACGTACGCGGTGGGGGTGGATGGTTGCCGCGCCGGGTGGGTTGCCGTTGGTGTGCCTGTTGACGTTGAGCACGTTCGCTCTTCGGGCGGCCAAGCGGTCGTGGTGTTGGTGGCGGAGTCGTTCGGCGAGATTCGCCGTTGGTGTGATGGGATCGGGGCGTTGGCGATCGGCGTGGACATGCCGATCGGGCTTCCCGCTGACGGGGCTCGGGAGTCTGACGGGTTGGCTCGCCGCCTGTTGGGGCCTCGCCGCTCCAGCTTCTTCCCGACTCCGGCTCATGCGGTGTTGACTGCCGACAGCTGGGACGAGGCGCTGGCCTTAAGCCGGGAGGCCAGCGGCAAGGGCATCAGCAAGCAGGCGTTCAACTTGTTGCCCAAGGTTCGCCAGGTGCGGGCCGCCGTCGAGCCGAACGACCAGCCCCGGTTCAGCGAAGTGCATCCTGAGACGTCGTTTGCGGTCATGGCCGAGGCCCAGGGTGATGTCCCGCTCCCGCCGAAGAAGACACCGGAGGGGAAGCGTCTGCGCCGTGAGTTGTTGGCGGCGAACCTCGGCGAAGAGATTCTTCAGGCGATCACCGAACACGATCGCCGGTCGGGCGTGGCGCTCGACGATGTGTTTGATGCCGCGGCCGCGGCGTGGACGGCTAGCCGAATGGTGATGGGCACCGCCCAGGTGTTGGGGGCCGGTGTCGACCCTGATGGTTTTGCCCTCACGGTCACGGTGTGACGTTCTACGTTTGTTGACCCCATACTCGTGGTATGACCAACATCCCTGACAACCGTGTTGAGTTCCTGGATGACTTCGAGGCTGGTAAAGAGTTCCCGCTGGGTTCGTTCACGTTGACGCAGGACGAGATCATCGAGTTCGCAACCCGCTTTGATCCGCAATCGTTTCACGTCGACCCGGCGGCCGCGGCCGAGTCCATGTACGGGGGCATCATCGCCTCTGGTTGGCATACCACGGCAGCCACGATGCGGTTAATGGTGGATCACTTGATTCCGGCTGAGGCGTCGCTGGGCTCTCCCGGTATGGATCAGATTCGTTGGTTGAAGCCGGTGTTTCCCGACGTCGAGTATCGGGCCACGTATTTTGTCAACACGGTCACGGGATCGAAGTCCAAACCCGATCGAGGCGCGGTGAATTCGACCACCCGACTCTTCAATCCCGATGGGGAAGAGGTGATGTCGTTCACCGGTGTCGGGTTCTTCTTAAAGCGCCCCGGCTCCGACCTTTAGGCCAAGCGAGACTTCACCATGTCGGCCACGGTGCGCCCATCGGCTCGACCGGCCACCTTTTGGTTTACGGCTTTCATGGCTTTGCCCATGTCAGCCTTCTCGGTGATGCCTTCGGCCTGAAGCGTCTCGTCAACCAGGGCGGCCAGTTCGTCTTCGCTCAACGCCTTTGGCAGATAGCCTTCCAGCACCGCCAGCTCGGCTCGCTCGTCTGCTGCTTTTTCGGCTCGGTCGCCGGCGTCGAACGCCTCGGCCGCTTCGACCCTTCGCTTGGCCTGGGCGGCAATTACCTTTTGCACACCGTCGTCGTCAAGACTGGTGGCGGCTGAGCCTGCCACTTCGGCCTCCTGTACGGCGGCTACCACGGCTCGTAGCGTGCGTACGGTCACCTTGTCCTTGGCTTTCATGGCCGTGGTCAGGTCGGCACGGATCTGTTGCATCAAGGTGGCGTCGCTCATAGTTGGACTCTAGTCCCGGCTGCCGTTGGCCCCGACTTGATTTCCAGCGTCAAACGGCGCCGGCTGATGCGAAGGCCCGGCTGTGACCTTGCTGACCGGCGGGGGACTTAGGTCGCCACCTTGCCGGGCGTCCAGCCCGATAGACGGTCGGCCGTCGACCCCGCCTCGGCCCGCCAGCGCATGAAGCGGGCAACCGTGATCGGCTCGTCGTAGGCGGCGATCGCTGTGTGAGCGAATCGAGCCACCACGTGAATGCGTTGCTCAAGGTCGGCCAGGGTGCGGGCGTCT
>CALJMD010000222.1 GCA_937981915.1 uncultured Acidimicrobiales bacterium | reverse complement strand
CCGCTGAGCAGCAGCGCTTCACCGGGGGCGTTCAGGTTGAACTGAACGGTGAGGTCGTCGATCACTTCAACGTCGCTGACGATGGCCATCTGGCCCTTCACCGGTGGGAGAACCTGAGGCGGCTCTCCCGCTTTGACGAAGTCAATGTTGGCCTTCACCGCGTCGGCGTTGAACGCTTCGCCATCGTGGAACGTAATGCCCTCGTGGAGGAAGAAGGTGACTTGGTCACCGGCTTCGCTGGTCTCCCAGCACTTGGCCAGCCACGGAACGACCGAGCCGTCAACGTCTTGGCGGACGAGACCTTCGAACACCCAGGTGTAGAAGATGAAGCTGGCCGGGGCCTGGTCGTTGTGGGGGTTCAGGCCGGTGCCGAGGGCAACCGAGCTTCCCACGTTCAACGGCGGACCGGGGTTGTAGTCGCCGGTTTCAAGTTCGACGTTGGCGGCGCAGCTGGCCGATTCGTCGACTTCGACGGTGCCTAGGGCATCGTCTACGTCGGCTTCCTCGCCGCCTTCTTCGGCCGGCTCACTGTCATCTTCGACTTCATCGGTGCTGTCGGCTTCTTCGGTCGTTTCCGCGTCAGCGTCTTCTGCCGCATCGTCACCGCCACCGCATGCGGAGGCGACGAGGGCGAAGGCCATCAGGACGGCGAACAGCCGAAGCCAGGTGCTCTTGTTCATATCTCCCCTTCCGTTCGCCTCGACTGAGACGTTCACGGACGTTAACATTTCCGACAAGTGTCGCATTGGTCACATCGCCTGTCAACCAACGATCGCCTATCGAAACGAAACGGAGCTGTCCCATGCTTGAACGACTGCAACAAGACCTGAGAGGGCTGAAGCAGATTACCGCCACTTCACGGCGGCACTGGACGACGGGCCGCAAGATCCGAACCGAGTTCCGGGCCGCGCAAGCCGACGGCCGACGGATTGTTCTTGACGACTACGGCCCGGCGACCCCCATTCCCGGCACTGATCAACCAGCGGCCGACCTGGCACCCAAGACCGGCCTGCGACCCCGCAAGTCTCACCTGATGACCCTCGAGGCGTACCCGTCGACCGACTACGCCTTCGAGTTCAAGAGCCCTCCGGTGTCCGGCAACCACATCAACGGGCTGGGTGAATCCGAGCATCGGGTGGCCAGCCCCATCTTCCACACCTGGAAGTTCGGTCACCCGATGGGCAAGCTCGAATTTCTGTTCCAGGGCATTCGCACACCGGCAGAGTGGGTGGCGCTACTCAAGCGCCAGTGGAACACCCGCCGCTTCACCGGTGAGAAAGCAGCGGTTCAGGTGCCGGTCGACAATCCGGCTGACATGACTGAACAGATCAAAGCCCTGACCCGGGAGCTTGGGGCGTGCATGGTCGGCATCGCCCCGCTGACCGACGACATGTTGACCGAAGATCTCCCACTCGACTACCCGTACGTGATCAGCTTCGGGGTGCAGATGGATCGTGAAGCCGCTCTGCAGGCACCGAGCGAACACGCCGGGCTGATGATCCAATCCGAATACCGGGCCACCGACCGCATTTCCGCTCAAGTGGCCGACCACATTCGGGGTCTGGGCTGGGACGCCGAGGCCGCCATCCACGGGTTCCTCCAGATCCCGGCCGCGGTTGAAGCCGGCTTGGGGCAACTGGGTAAACACGGCTCGATGATTTCCAAAGAACTGGGATCGATGTACCGCCTCGGTGCGATCGCCACCAGCCTGCCGCTGGTCATCGACGGCCCAGAAGATATCGCGGTCGATGACTTTTGTGCCATCTGTCAGGTGTGCACCACCAACTGCCCACCGCAAGCCATCTTCGACACCAAGCAGATGATTCGTGGCCGGGAGCGTTGGTACGTCGACTTCGACACCTGCATTCCCTACTTCGTGGAGAACCACGGTTGCGGTATTTGCATCGGCGTGTGCCCGTGGAGCGACCCCGGGCGGGGCGAAGCGTTCTCGCTCAAGATGATGGCCCGACGAGCCAAACGCGCTCAGAACCCCTAGCCGGGGTGCGGCGTCGGGCGGGCGTAATCGGACGCGCTCACGAGTGCGTCGGTCAAACGGTCGACCATGTGGTGGCGAAGGTCTCTGTGCTGGCGATGTTCGCTGCCGTCGACCCGATCGAACAAGTTGCGCCGCTCGCCCCGGTCGGCGTCGAGGTCGTAGAGCTCACCTTCACCGGTCGAGTAGCGGGTGATCCGGGCGTTATCGGTGACGACGGTGCGGGAGTGGGCCGGAACCTGGTTCTCCCAGATGCCGTAGTCGGGCACGTCCTCCTCGATCAACACGTGATCTCTGACCGTGGCGTTCGGGTCATTCAGTATCGGGGCCAGACTCACACCCTGCACACCGTCGTAGGAGTCGACGCCGACCAGGTCCAACAGCGTCGACCCGATATCAAGCGACGATGCCAGCGACGACGAGCGTGAACCGGGGTCCCCGCTTCCAGGGGTGGAGATCAACAACGGAACCCGGGTCGTCCCCTCGAAGACCATGCCCCCTTTGAGCATGAAACCGTGGTCACCAAACATGTCGCCGTGGTCGGCGGTGAACACCACGATGGTGTCGTCGGCTTGGCCCGATTGTTCCAGCGCATCCAGTACCCGACCGATGCCGGCGTCGATCAATTCGATCGAGCCGTACTCGGCGGCCATGGCGTCCCGCAGTGCGGCTTCGCCTATCCGCATGGGGCCTCGAGCCCCGGTGCCGGCCGTCATCTGCCGGAGATGCACGGGTAGGTCGTCAACGGGATCGGTGAACGACTCAGGCAGAATCATGTCGGCTGGGTTGTGCCGGTCATACCATTCGCCCGGCGGTGCGAACGGGTGATGAGGATCGGGGTACGAGGCAAACAGGAACCACGGCTGATTCTTGGTGCTGTAGTTGTCGCTGTAGTTGTCGCTGTCGCCGTCTCCACTCTGTCCGCCCCGGCCGTTGGACGCTGTTACGGATTCGATGAAGTCGGTGGCCCGGGCCGTGACGAACTCGGTGGAATGCAAGCCTTCCTCGTACGCCGGTCTCATGACCTGCCACCAGTTGTCGGATCGAACATCGGCGGGACCGTTGGGCCCCGGCCCGGCCATTGACGGATCCAGCCCTCGATCCAGAGCCCAGCGAAGATGATGGCCACCGATGGCGGCGCCGTGCCCAAGGCAGAACTCCGCTCGGTCGAAGCCGTAGAAGTCTTCGGTTACGCCGGGGTCGTGATCGCGGTAGCGAGGGGCCGATTCGAGGTGGTCCCAGCCTTCAGGCCATCCAAGCTCACCGACCGGGGCACCGTCGGGAGCGGGAAAGAAGTGCCGGGCATGAACTTGAATGTGGGCTTTGCCCACGTGCTGAGTCCGGTAGCCGGCGGCGGACAA
>CALJMD010000221.1 GCA_937981915.1 uncultured Acidimicrobiales bacterium | reverse complement strand
CCCGAGGGCGACTTCACCGTCACCTTGTTCGCCCCTCGAAGAACCTTCGAAGACCTGAACTCACCCAGCGCCGTGATGTCGTTCTTCGCCGCGGAGTTCGAGGAGTTCACTGCCATGGTTCCCGACCTGGTGCAGCAATTCGACGAGAATCCAACCGGAAAGCTGGGCACACTGTGGGCCGACGGTTGGAGTTTCGAAGACCGTGCTGTCCTTGTTGGCGATGCGGCTCATGCCATCGTTCCTTTCCACGGCCAAGGCATGAACGCCGCGCTTGAGTCGGTTCGAGTGCTCGATCGCCACCTTCGGGCCGAGCCAACAGATGCAGCAGCCGCCTTCGCCTCCTACCAGCGGGAACGTAAAGCCGACGCCGACGCCATCGCCACCATGGCCCTCGACAACTACGTCGAGATGCGATCGGGCGTGGTTGATCCCGACTACCTGGCTAAGCGAGCCTTGGCTCTTGAACTTCAGCAGAAGCATCCTGAGCATCTCAGTCCCCGCTACAACATGGTGATGTTCTCGACCATGCCGTATGCCGAGGCCGGGCGCCGCGCCGCTGAGCAGGCTGAGCTGATCAGCCAAGCCATCGCCGACCCTTCGGTCGATATTGACGCCTTGATCCGCAGCCTGCCTCCGCTCCCCGACCTTGATCCCCTTGCCGATCCTCACGCCCTCTCGGTCCGTTGATCTTGCGAATCCTTCAAGCCGATATCCGACCACGATCGTGATACCACCTCAATGAGCCTTGCTTTCGAAAACGACGACCGCTTCACCTACAGCAGCTACTTGGCCATCCCGGAACTGCTGGCCCTCCAGCGTCCAGTCTCGGTCGACGACCGAACCGGTGGCCCGGAACACGACGAGATGCTGTTCATTATCATCCACCAGGCCTACGAACTGTGGTTCAAGCAGATGCTGCACGAGTTGGACCAGGTGGTAGAGCATCTGGACGCCAACCAACGAGGGTCGGCCTCTCACCATCTCAAACGGGTGTTGAAGATTCTTAAGACCCTGGTTGGTCAGATCGACATCCTCGAAACGATGACTCCTGCCGAGTTCGCCAGTTTCCGGTCTTTCTTGGCCAATGCCAGTGGCTTCCAATCAGCTCAGTTTCGGGAATTGGAGTTCCTGCTGGGAGTCAAAGACCGAGTTCAGCTCGACTGGTTCACCGGCGAGGAGGGCGATCGATTGACTGCCCGCTACGAGGCGCCAACACTATGGGATGCATTCGTCCGGATGTTGCACCGAGAGGGCGACGACATTCCAGCCGAATTGTTGGAACGAGACGTCCGCAAACCGATTGAAGAGAACTCGTCGCTGCAGGCCACCATCATCGCCCGCTACTCCGACGACAGCTTCTCCAACCTGTGTGAGACCCTTACCGATCTTGATGAAGGCCTGCAGGAGTGGCGATACCGCCATGTCATGATGGTCCGCCGCACGATCGGCACCAAGCCCGGAACCGGCGGTTCCGACGGCGCCTCGTACTTAACCACCACCCTGTTCAAACCGGTGTTCCCAGACCTGTGGGCCATCCGGATCGCCTTCTAGCCGACTGGGAGCCCAACCATGACAACACTGTCAGAACCACATGCGGCGACACATCCGCCGTACCCCGATCTTCAGCTTTACATCAACGGCGAATGGCGGACCACCGACGAGTACCTTCCGGTCGTCAACCCCGTAAACGAGGTCGAGGTCGGTCGTGTGCCGGTAGCCCGCACCGAGGACCTGGATGATGCCTTGGCCGCAGCGCAGCGGGGGTTCGAAACCTGGAGTGCCACCTCACCCCGGGAGCGGGCCGACCTGGTTCGTGCCGCCTCAGCCCTGTTGAGAGAGCGCCAGGACGAGATCGCTCACGCCATCACGCTGGAGCACGGCAAGCCCTATCAGCAAGCGCGCCTTGAGGTCATCCGCGGCTGCGAGTTCTTCGAGTGGGATGCCGGCGAAGCGGTTCGCACCTACGGGCGAGTGATTCCCAGCGCCCCTGGTGTTCGCTATGTGGTTCATCACCAGCCGATCGGTCCAGTGGCGGCGTTCTCGCCTTGGAACTTTCCTATGAGCCAACCGGCCCGCAAAGTGGCAGGAGCGGTGGCGTCGGGCTGTTCGATCATCCTCAAGGCGGCCGAGGAAACCCCGGCCGGAGCACTACACATCGCCCGAGCGTTTGATGACGTCGGCCTGCCCCCAGGGGTGCTCAACGTCGTCTTCGGTGTCCCCGCCGACATCTCGTCGCATCTCATCCCGAACCCAGCCATCAAGTTGGTGGCGTTCACCGGCTCGACAGCCGTCGGCCGCCACCTAACCGGAATGGCGTCGAGCCACATGACTCCGGTGTTGATGGAGTTGGGCGGACACGCTCCGGTCATCGTGTGCGAAGACACCGATGTGGAGGCGGCGGCTCTCACCTCGGCCATCCGCAAGATGCGCAACGCCGGCCAGGTCTGCACCTCCCCCACCAGGTTCTTCGTTCACGAGGATGTCTTCGACAAGTTTCTGGAGGTCTTCACCGACCGCTGCGCCGCCACCGTCGTCGGTGACGGCATGGATTCGGCCACCGAGATGGGACCGTTGGCCAACGTCCGTCGGGTTCCAGCGTTGTCGGGGTTCGTGGAGGATGCCGTTGACGCAGGGGCCGATCTCATGACCGGTGGCAAGCGAATCGGTGATACCGGCTACTTCTTCGAACCGACCGTCCTGGCCAACGTCCCAGACCACGCCCGAGTCATGCAAGAGGAGCCGTTCGGTCCGCTGGCCATTGTCAATCCGGTCGGCTCACTCGAAGAGGCCATCTCCTGTGCCAACTCGGTGCCCTATGGCCTGGCCTCATA
>CALJMD010000220.1 GCA_937981915.1 uncultured Acidimicrobiales bacterium | reverse complement strand
CATATTTGAGGGCAAAGACCGAGCCACGGGCGAAGCCCGCTGGACCGGCACCCGCAACGACCTCGTCTTCGGTTCGAACTCGATCCTGCGGGCCATCGCCGATGTCTATGCAGCCGACGATGCTGGTGAGAAGTTTGCTAAGGACTTCGTTGCAGCTTGGACCAAGGTGATGGAAGCCGATCGCTTCGATCTCGCCTAAACAGATCAGCGTTGAAAAGGGGGCCCCATCCGGGGCCCCCTTTAACGTGAGGCGCTGATACATGGGTCTGAACAAGCGGTCGCGGTGGCCTCGGCACGCGATCTCGTAGAGTTCTCGGGCCGACCACTCAATCAAGGTTGATCGAAGTGCAGTGCGTGAGTGGCTGTATCGTCGTGGACGGTTTGGAACCCGAGCGAGCGATAGAGCGAGTCGGCAGCCGGATTCGTTGTTCGCAACCGAACCTGGTGGAAGTGCTGGGGCGCATCGGACAGACACCGGCTGACCAGCTGTGCGGCCAGTCCGCTGCGACGGTGGCCGGGATGCACGTAGAGATGCCGCAGGCGGCCAACCCGCCGATCGTCCACGTACGGGTCGCGGTTGAGTCCGCACATGCCGACCGGGTAGTCCTCGATGACTGCCAGGTAGAACACTTCACCGGGCAGATCAAACCGGTTGGCTTCTGCCACCCAGTCGATTCGGGTGCGCGACACCAGCGAATGTCCTTCATCGGACGCCAACGGTTCGAGGTCGCCGAGGTCGGGGCAATCAACTGCGTTGTGGCGATGAAATCGGTAGCTCACGGGCGGTGAAACAGTAGTGGGTCTGCGCCTAATCGACGTAGTGCGACACGACATCGATGGTGTCATCGAAGTAGACCGGGGGAACCAACAAGACTGCGATGGTTGCCGCCAGGGTCGTAGCTGCCGCAACTCGCAGCCAGCCTCGACTTGCGAAGTACACCATCAGCGATCCAACAATGGCCCATGCTGACAGGACGGCGATGGCTACTACCAACAGCGGCCAGTACAACAAGCCACCGTCGGCGGGGTCGCCGTCGAATGTCTGGCGGCCGATGGTCACCAGCTCCTCGACTGCCGCCGCGTCGGGTGGAGCGTCAGGCATGTCGGCAGAGTAAAAGACGTCGGGCATCGGGTCGACGCCCAGCCGAGCGGCGTCCGCTCGAAACTGGTCAACCCATGGCTCGGCCTCGCTGGCCCGCATCGTGACGACAGCCCCGAACGCCAAGCCCGGGCCGATAGCCAAGGCCAACGCCAGTGCCAACAGGACCTGTCTCATAGCCTGACCGTAGTCGTTGCCGACGTGGGGCGGCGGGCGCCTCTAGTGGGCTGCTGAAATCTCGTGGGCTTCGTCGTGCTCGTGTGGCTTGACCTTGTGCATCACCGCAGCGATGAAGCCGCCCCAGATGGCGCCGACAACGGCGGAACACAAGGTGTTGACCAACCAGCCGCCGAACCCGCCTACAGCGCCGAGACCGTCGTGGGCGGCAACTTCAAGATCATGGACTATGTCGTAGGGAAGCGACCAGCCAAGATCTTTCAGCCCGACCAGCATGATGTGACCGCCAACCCACAACATGGCGGCGACGCCCACGGTCGACAGTACCTTCATGAAGATCGGCATGCCTTTGACCAGGCCACGACCGACTTTCTGGCCAACTTCGGAGTCTCCCGAGGCGAGGTACAGGCCGAAGTCGTCGCCCTTCACTATGAGGGCAACGGCGCCGTACACCACGATGGTCATGCCGATGGCGACGATAAGGAGTGTCACGGCACGAGAGATGAACGGTTCGTTCAACACTTCGTTGAGGGCGATCACCATGATCTCGGCCGAGAGGATGAAGTCGGTGCGCACGGCACCTTTCACCATGGTGTCCTCGTGCTCGGCGCCCTTGGTGGCAGCGACTGCCTTGCCATGGGGGCCGTGTTGAGCGCCGCTGATGAACTCCCAGATCTTTTCCGCCCCTTCGAAGCACAGGTAGGTGCCACCGAGCATCAGGATTGGCGTCAGGATCCACGGGACGAAGGCGCTGAGAATCAACGCCAGTGGGAGAATGAACAAGATCTTGTTCTTCAACGAACCCATGGCGATGCGGCGGATGATCGGTAGTTCCCGCTTGGCTGCCAGGTCCTGCACGTAGCGTGGCGTCACCGCAGCATCGTCGACTACCAGGCCGGCGGCTTTAGCCGAGGCCCGTCCTGCGGCTGCTCCGACATCGTCGATGGAGGCTGCCGCCACTTTGGCCAGAGCGGCCACGTCATCAAGTAGCGCTACCAGTCCACCACTCATCGTTGACCCTCCGGCTTGTTGGGTGCATCTTGTTCGAATTCACTGTCGCCCGCTGTGCGTCGTCGCATGATTCGTACAGTTTAGTGATCTGTGCCAGCCATGCTGTGACCTCGCCTTTCTTCGGCTACATCCGCCAACGGCCCGGCGGCTAGGGTCGAGTTATGTCCGTCTACCTGATGATCTCTTACGACGTTTCCGACCCCGAGCGTTACGCCGACTACAACCCCGGCAGTCTCGGCGACATCATGCCCACGGTCGCCAAACACGGTGGAAAGGTGGTGATGGGCGGCCCGCCCGAGGTGTTGACCGGATCGATGGGCCATGCCGTGGTCGGAATCATGTTTCCTGACGCCGACTCGGCCAAGGCTTGGCTGGACGATGACGACTACGCCCCGTTCAAAGCCATCCGTTTTGAGTCGACCACGAACATCGCTGAATACATCGTGGCGTCGAGAGACTGATCGAACACGGTCGCTAGCATGAGGTGGTGCTTCGGCGTCGCCAAACACCTCAGCCTCCACCGCCGGAACCTCCTGAGCTGGAGAGGATCGATGCGGCCAAGGCTCGGCTGAGCCGTTTTGCGCCCGCCAGCACCGAAGCATTGATTGGTGATCTGCGGATGGCGGTGGCCGATGCGCTGGCTGACCGAGAGCGGTTGCGAGCCCTCATCGGTGAACTGAACCCCGAACGAATTGGCGCGGAACTGAAGCAGGCGCTGCGGGAACGTCGGGACCCGTCCGCGGAGGATGATCGTCGGGTGGCTTCGCTGCGCAGCCGCTATGAGAGTGTCAGCCACCTGCAAAACAAGCTGGACGAGGTCGAGGGAAACATCGCAACGGCGCTGGTCGATCTCGACACCACGGTGGCCGAGGCTGCTGCCGCCGCCCTCGCCAGTCAAGAATCCGGCAACGTGGACCGACACTTGCAGCAGCTGAAGGCGGATACGGCTGCGCTGGCCGCCGCCCACCGCGAACTTGAGCACCTGTAGAGGTTTGAAAGAAGCAGCTATGAATTGCCCGTTATGCCGAGATCAGATTCTGGAACCGCATCATCGTGCCGGGATTGAAATTGATGTGTGTCCTCAGTGTCGAGGAGTCTGGCTGGATCGAGGCGAACTGGACCGCCTAATCGGTAATGCCTCGCCGAGCCCGTT
>CALJMD010000219.1 GCA_937981915.1 uncultured Acidimicrobiales bacterium | reverse complement strand
GTCGGGGCTGCGAACCCGAGCGTTCCGACACATTCACGACCTGTCGATGCTCCATCAGGCGTCGGAGCAGCGAGGCGCCTTGGTGTCTCGGGTGACGTCCGACGTCGACCAGATCAGCCGGTTCATGCAGTGGGCCGGCCTGCAGTTGTTAACCAACAGCGCACAGGCGGCGCTGGCCATCGCCGTCATGATGTTCTACTCGTTGCCACTCGGTTTGGCAGTGGTAGCGGTGGTGCCATTGATCGGCTTGACTATCCGCTGGTTCCAGAAGCGTCTCGACGCCGCCTTTCTTATTGTCCGCGAGCGGGTGGGGCGAATGTTGGCGGTGTCAGCCGAAGTGGTGGTCGGCGCTCCAGTCATTCGGGCCTACGGCATCGAGGACCGGGTGCGCGGTCGCTTGGCCGACGCCATTGAAGATCACCGGGCGGCCGCTATCAAAGCCGGCGGCTACTCGGCTGCGTTCTCTGGTGCAGCGGAACTCCTGTCAGCCGTTGTCATCGCCGTGGCGTTGGTAGTCGGTTCGGGGTTGGCGGTAGCCGGTTCGGTTTCGGTCGGGACCGTGGTGGCGTTCCTGTTTCTAGCTCAACTTTTTGTGCAGCCGGTGACGATGCTGGGTGAAGCGGTCAACGAGGCTCAGACCGCGGTGGCCGGGTGGCGTCGAGTTATCGACGTGCTCGACATTCCGCCCGATGTTGCCGACCCGGGCGACGACGGCCAGGACCTGCCGGCCGGTTCGTTGAGCATCGAGTTCGACGGCGTCGAGTTCCGCTACCCGTTGCGAGGCGAGACCGCGGCCACGGCATCAGGCACGCAGGCTCTTCGACCGGTGTCGCTAACCATTGCCCCTCGGGCCAACGTGGCCGTTGTCGGCGAAACCGGTTCAGGCAAGACGACGTTCGCCAAACTGTTGTGTCGGTTGATGGACCCCAGCTCCGGCACGGTCCGAATCGGCGGGGTCGACGTTCGGTCGATCTCGTTCCGTTCGCTTCGGGACCGGGTGGTCATGGTGCCGCAGGAAGGTTCGTTGTTCCGAGGTTCGATCGCCGACAACGTCCGCATGGGCATGCCGGATGCGTCTGACGCAGCGGTACTGGCCACGTTCGCCGAGTTGGGACTCGATGAGTGGTTGGACGAATTGGAGCACGGCATCGAAACGCAGGTGGGTGAGCGTGGCGGGTCGCTGTCGATCGGTGAACGCCAGTTGGTGACCCTCGTTCGGGCCGCCATTGCCAACCCTGACCTGTTGGTGTTGGACGAGGCGACATCGTCGGTCGACCCGGCAACCGAGGTCCGCATCAGTCGGGCGTTCGCCCATCTCACCTCGTCTCGTACGGTCGTGACGATCGCCCACCGGCTGTCCACGGCGGAGGCCGCCGACCGGGTGCTGGTGTTCGACGAGGGCCTGGTGGTGGAAGATGGACCGCACGCCGAGCTTGCCGACAACGGCGGGATTTACGCCGGTCTGTTCGACGCCTGGCAGCGGGGCACCGCCGGCTAGTCGAACCCGGGTTGAGAGCGCTTAGCCTTCGATGGCCGGGGGTTCGCCCGGTGCGCCGTGGTCGAGCACGTTCTTGAACAATTCGGCCAGATTCAGGGGTCCCAACTCGTCTTCGGTAGCTTCCAGTTCGGCATGGGTCCACCAGCGATGCTCACGGACTCCCTCGGCGGCAAGCTCCTCGGCCGTCATGGTCGGTGCCACCTCAAAAGCGTGGCAGGGAACCAGGAACACGGTCTCGGATTGTCCGTCGAACTCGCCCGGTTCGCTGCGATACATGCGGCGGGTCCACACCGGTGGGCCCATGAAAACTTCGGGGACGCCGGTTTCCTCGGTGAGCTCCCGGCGTAGTGCCTCGGCGTCGTTCTCACCTGCTTCCTTGCCTCCGCCGGGAAGCACCCATCCGGTCCAGTCTTGGAACTGAAGTCGGATCAGCAACACCCGGTCGGCGGGGTCGATCATCAGGCCACGAACAGCTTCACGCATGTTGAGATCGCTCACCTATACGTTCTAGCGGCACTAGCGGGCAGGGGCGCGCTCACTTTCGTTTCGATCCCAACTACTGTTTAGAAAGTAAGAAAATGATGTTGGGCTGCGGAGTCAACATCTCACAAAGACTAACCGGGGTGTTGCCAGTGGTTGTCGGGGTACCGAGTATTTGCGATGGGTGAGTTGGTTGACATCGCGTTTTCGTTTCCGGCCATCATCTTCACCATCAGCACGCTGATCCTCGTCTGTTTCTGGGCGTCCACCACCCTGATTGGCGGCGGCTTCGATCTGCTGGACGGTGTCGACGCCAACCTCGAGGGCGGCGCTCACGTTGAACTCGATCTCGAGCTGGAGCCCGGGATCGAGAGCAGCGCGATCGAGAGCAGCGACGGGGTCAACCCGAGCGACGCGTCAGCTGGTTTGCTTCGATCAACCCTGCAGTTCCTCGGCATCATCGGCATGCCGCTGCTGCTGGCCCTGAATTTGCTGTCCCTTTTCGCCTGGGCGCTCACCATGATCGCTGTCACCGTCATCGGGCCTTCCAGCATCGGGCTTGTCATCGGCTTGGTGGTCACGGTCGGGGCATTCGCAGCCTCGGGCTTTATCACCGGGCGAGTCGCCAACCGAAACCGACGCCGAGCGATGGGATGCCATCAAGACCGCGTTCGCTCGTGTTCAACGACGAGGTGGAGCCGACAACGATCCCATGTTGTTGGTGGCGGGAACACTCAGCGACATCGACCAAACACTCAGGTCACGCTGAGCTGTTGGGTTGTTTTGACTCGGGCCGTTAGCCGAGGGAGTTTACTCTCAACTGGTATTGTTCGTCGCTAATGTCGGTGCCCCACAACTCGCGGGATGCGTTCTCTGAAACATCCAAGAGGTAGGTGTTGTCTGGCAGCTGAGACTCCTCATAGCTGCCGGAAATCAACGAAAGTCTACCTTGTAGCTGGTTCGACGCGATTGTGACAGCGCCGACCTGAGATGCCCAGTGAACCTGGTAGTTCAGGTTTCTGTCGGTATCGAACGGCACCTCGAATACTTGCTGGTCGCCGGACTGCACATCAAGCAACGTCAGTATCAATCCCGTTCGGGGGCCGTTCGGGGTTTCGAACAGGACCTTGCTCCCATCAACGGAGAACCTCATCACGCCCTCGGCATCGGGGGCAATGGTTACCTCAGGACCGCCCGCGATTGGAACCCGATGAAGTGTCCACTGAACTTCGTCACTGTCGGTCCAGAACAGATACTCGCCATTGGCGGCAATGCGGGGGCCGCTTCGATAAAAGTTGGGGAGGTCCGATTCCAGTGATGTGGTCGCGCCGCCCGGTGACCAAAGGAACCTATCTGCGGCACGACGTGGTCTGACCACTATTTGCTCCAACCAGCGGTCATAGGAAATACCCGCCGAGCCGGCGAACACCACTTCTCGGTTGCTTCCGTCGGCCTCCTGCCGGATCAGATCACCACCGACCCAGTAAAGGACGGCATCACCGCCGTCAGCCACGGCGACAACGTAGGGGAGCGTCAATCCACTGGCCGCAACCGACTCAACTCCGTCGTCCATCATCTTGATGACTACTGAACGGTTCTCGGGATCGAGACCTGAGTAGTAGGCCACCGCTTCCCCATCTCGGCTCATGACGGCCGTACCGTGCTGCCCTCGCTCCCGGATTCCCATCTTTCCGGGAACGATCCAGTCGTTGGCCTCGCCGCCGCCACCATCGTCGCCAGCGACCAGTTCAAACCAGCCTGTGCAGTGGATCCAGTTGGAGTTGCGGAAACCTTCGCCGCAATCGGTGCCGTTCCACGAGCCCTTCGACTTCAAATCTTGAGGTTTGAGAACGGTGCCGTTGTACTCGAAGGCGGAGGCGTGGATGTTGCGGTCCCCACCGATCGGGTCGTAACCGTCATTCATGAACAGGACACGAATCACATTGCTTGAATTCCCCGGATCCGAGTTGACGAAGTCGTCGACATCGAAGTTGCTCTCATACCACTCGTTCGTTGTGCTCAAGGTGTGAGTGGACGCCAGACGGCCATTGATCTCAACGCCGATCTGCTCGGTTCCCGTAGTGCCACGCAACAGCGCTGCGACGAGCACGGTTTCCTCCGGCGGTGGTGGAGTGGTGGCACCGGCGAGTTCGAACCAGCCGTTGCAGTGGATCCAGTTGGAGTTGCGGAAGCCTTCGCCGCAGTCGGTGCCGTTCCACGAGCCCTTCGACTTCAGGTCCAGCGGGTTGTAAACGGCGCCGTCAAGTTCAAAAGACCCGATTCGAACGTTGCGATCGGCACCGGTCGAATCGCGACCGTCGTTTACAAAAAGCAGTCGAATCACGTTGTCCGGGTGCCGCGGGTCGCCGTTGATGAAGTCATCAGCGTCCAGGGGGATACTCTGCCAGCCGTCGGTCTTGCCCAGCTGCATGGTCACCATCGTGGTGCCGTTCACTTGGAGTTCAACGAACTCCGAACCGGTGGAGCCCCGACCGTACAGAGCAAATTCGATGGGTCCGGCCGGTGGTGGTGTTGTTGTCTCCGTACCGCCGTCGGACAGGTCAAACTCGAACCAGCCGTTGCAGGCAAGGAATTCGGACTTGCGGTAGCCCTGACCGCAGTCAGACCCGTTCCAAACCCCTTTGGACTGCACTGACTCCGACTCGGCTTGGATCAGATTCTCGCCAACCCTGATCCAGTCGACGAGGAGATTCTTATCGCTGCCCGATTCCGTGGATCCATCGTTCAGGAACTCCACCCGGAAAGTCTCCGCACCAGCGGGAACCGTGAAGGAATAGTCGTTCCAGGAGGCGGTCGGAGACAGGGTGGCCAGAACGTCACCGTCGTAAACAACCCGAGCCTGCTCCTGTCCGGTTGTGCCTCTCATCCGCACGATAGCGCTCTGGTCGCCATCGGCCTGAGCACCGGCCAGCGTTGACGATCCGGCCACGACAATAATGCCAGCCAGTACCGCCAACATTGCTCCTGGAGGTCGAAACTTCATCCAACAACTACCAGCTCGAGCTCTACGAACGCCCACTACAAGTCACCCCTTGTCTACCCTTTTTCGAAATTGCATGCTCGCGGGGCCACTCTCCTCCCCTCGAAGAGCGGTCCAGACTGATGAGCCAACAATGAACAAGGAACCCTATCAAATCATTTCGATTGGACCCCCTGATGTCTTGGGAAATTTACCTAGTAGAGGGACCCAACTCGGCTCTCAGGTACTGTGCCGTCCAGGCGGGGACCATACGCTTCCGCACCGAAACCGACGCCGAGCGATGGGACGCCATCAAGACCGCGTTCGCTCGTGTTCAACGACGAGGTGGAGCCGACAACGATCCCATGTTGTTGGTGGCGGAAACACTCAGCGACATCGACCAAACACTCAAGTCACGCTGAGCTGTTGGGTCGTTTCAACCCAAGCGCCGTAGCCGCCGAGGATGTCGGACACATCAACGAACCCTGCGGTACGAAGCACGCTCGCTCCGACCGACGACCGGTAGCCGCCAGCGCAGAACACCACGGTCGGAGCCGATGCGTCCAGCTCATCCAGGCGAGCTGGCAGCTGCCCGACCGGGATATTGATGGCCCCAGGAATCGACCCGAGAGCGAACTCGCCAGGGTTGCGAATATCGACCAGTTGCAGGCCTTCGATATCCTGCGAACGGTCCTCGTAGTCAGCGGCCGTCAACCGAGACGCCTGCGTCACCTGTTCGGGGTTAGCGGCCATGACCGCCTCCGGTTGACCCAGATAGCCGACAACTCGATCGAAACCGATGCGGGCCAGCCGGTTACGGGCTTCGGTCTCGTCGCCGTCGGAGACGACCAGCACGATGTCAACATCGGCAGGCACAACCGACCCGGCAAATTCGGCGTAGCGTCCGTTGAGTCCGACGTTGATCGATCCGGTCAGATGCCCCCGACCGAACTCTTCGGGGGTTCGGCCGTCGACGATCATCGCACCTTGAGCCTGATGTGTTCGGGCCTCGTCCAGGGTCAGCGCCGTCAACGGTTCGGTTTCGTTGAGAAGATCCCGCTGCTTACCGTTGAGAACGGCGTCGTAGGCGAAGTAGGCGGGAGCCGGTGGTTGGCCTTCGGTGACCATCTCGACAAAGGCTTGCCGGTCGGGGGCGGCCAGGGCGTAGTTGGTGACCCGCTGCTGGCCGATGGTCGACCAGGTGTCGGTCGAAAGGTTCTTGCCGCAGGCCGAACCGGCGCCATGAGCAGGGTAGACCCGGGTGGCGCTCGGCAGGGTCATGAGCTTGTTGTGAAGGCTGTCATAGAGCTGGTTGGCCAGCTCGTCTTGGGTGTAGCCGACCGATGCCAACAGGTCGGGTCGACCAACGTCACCGACGAAAAGGGTGTCACCGGTCAACACGGCATAGGGGTCGGCGTCGGGGCGTTCTCGAACCACGATGCTGATCGACTCCGGCGTGTGGCCCGGAGTGTGGAGAATTTCGAGTTCGACTTGGCCGAGAGAAATCCGTTGGCCGTCAGCGAGATGACGGATTGGGAACTCGGTGTTGGCCACCGACGAATACCCGATCTCAGCGCCGGTGGCGTCAGCCAGTTCGAGATGCCCGGACAAGAAGTCGGCGTGGAAGTGTGTCTCCAGTACCAGCTCGATGGTCAGACCCTGATTGGTGGCGTCAGCCACGTACTCGTCGATGTCTCGCCGGGGGTCGACGACGACGGCTCGTTTAGTGGTTTCGTCCCCTATGAGATAGGAGGCGTGAGAGAGGCAGTCCAAGTAGTACTGGTTGAAAATCATGCGAGCTTCTCCAAGGCGGTGTCGACGTCGACAGTTGAACGGTTATACGGGAGTCGGCCGAGGATGCTGGCCATGGCACAGGTGTTGGAGGCGGCCGAGTAGACAAGGCCTCCTGCCACAGCGGCTGCCACCCACTTGAGCGGCGGAACGATCGTGCTGACCACGATCGCTGTGATGATCATGAGCCCGGCTACGAATCGAACTTGGCGGTCCATGGCCCAGCGATTCGACTGGCCTCTATTGACCTGGTTGCCTGCTGTCTCCCAGGCGTTGAGCCCACCGTCGAGGACAAATAGGCGTCCTTTACCTGCTTGGCTGAGTCGGGCGTGGGCTTGTTCGGCCCGGACACCGGACTGGCAAACCAGGATGACCGGGCGGTCGATGCCGGCGACCTGGGCGGCGTGTTCACCGAGCTGGTCCAGGGGAATGTTGATCGAGTCGGGGATGTGGACGGTCTCGTACTCGCCTCCGGTGCGCACGTCCAGCACGCGGATGGAAGGGTCGTCTTGGCAAAGTGATTCGACGTCGCCGCAGCCCAGGATTTGCACTGCCGCATCCGTTGATTCTGATAGTTGTTGTTCGGATAGTTGTGGTGTTGTCATCGGGTTCTCCTCTTGATCCGATTCAGGTTTGCTTCGCAGCGCCGGATAGTTCAGCGCTGTGCTCATCGATTCCGTGGCGGCGTCGGTCGGCGGGTGCCGGCCGGTCGGCCAGGATGGCGTCGACTGCGTCGTGGGTGCAGCTGTGGATTCTCGGTTCGAGTTCATCCCACAGTCCGGCTCGGCGCAGCACGTCTCGCACCGGGCCTTTCACGTCGGCCAAATGCAGGGTCACTCCGTGCTCGGCCAGTTCGGGTAGAACGTCGCTGAGCATCTCGACTCCGGTGGCGTCAATGTCATTGATACCCGACGAGTCCAGAATGAGGGCCGGTTGGGCCATCGGTGGTGTGACCACGGTCGACGGCGTGGTTTGACGCAGCCGGGTGGCCCAGGCCAGAGCGGTCGCTTCGGACATCAACAGACGCTTGACGGCGGTGGCGTTGACGAACGACACAGCGGCATCGACCCGGACGATCCGAATTCCGTCGGTGGTCTGTGTCTCAGGGAACCGTTCGACGTTTCGGTAGGTGCCGCCTTCACCTACGTTGCCCAGGATCGCCGAGTGAGGGTTGGACATGCGGGCCAACACCACGAGGATCGAGGCGGCAACCGCCACCGCTATACCCAGTTCGATTCCCAGGATCAGGGTGCCGAAGAAGGCCACAGCCAGACTGATGAGGTCGCTGCGTTTCACCGCTGCGATGTGTCGCATTTCGGCTACGTCGACCAGGCCGATTACGGCGACCACGATGATGGCTCCCAACGCGGCGTTGGGCAGCGTGGCCAGCAGTGGCGTGAGGAAGGCAATAGCGATGGCGACGATTACGGCGGTAACGATCGAGGCCAGCGGGGTGCGGGCACCGGCGGTGTCGTTGACCGCGGTGCGGGAGAAGCCCCCGGTCACCGGGTAACCACCGAAGAGTCCGGCGGC
>CALJMD010000218.1 GCA_937981915.1 uncultured Acidimicrobiales bacterium | reverse complement strand
CAGCTTGAGCCGAGACCATCATGGTCTCGGCTCTTGTCGTTGGGTTGTCGTCGCGTTGGCACACGCTGGCTGTCACACCGGCGGAGTACGGTTTCGGCGATGATACGCTTACCTAGTCGAATTGGCGGCTCCGTTGCGGTGTGTATACCGGTCGGACAGCCTTCGGCATGGCAGCACCCTTGCTGCCGTCAAATGCGGCCCCGTACCGAATCGGGTCCGCTAACCCTGCTCTCGAAGGTCGAGAGCCCCGGCAACACCGGGTCCACAGGGAGGTATCACGCCCCATGCGGGCATACGAACTGATGATTATCTTCAGGGCGGAAACCGAGGAATCGGCCGTCCAATCGTTCATCAACCGGATCGAGGGGATGGCCGGCGATATGGACGGAACCCTTCAGAAGACCGACAAGTGGGGCGTTCGGCCCTTCGCCTACGAGATCAACAAGCTCAACCAAGGCTTTTACGTTGTGCTTGAGATCCTGGCGCCCAACGCGCTTCCAGAGGTTGAGCGTGTTCTTCGGCTCGCGGACGAAGTGATCCGCCACAAGTTCATCCGTCTGCCCCTCGACGAAGCACATCGTCGTGGGCTGGCAGGCGCCTCAGCCTGAGGAGAGACTCATGGCAATCGACAACAACGTCAGCGTTACCGGGAACGCAACCCGGGAACCCGAACTTCGGTTCACCCCTTCGGGACAGGCCGTCGCCAACTTTGGTGTAGCCGTCAACCGACGGTGGCAGAACCGTCAAACCCAGGAGTGGGAGGAGGCGGTGTCGTTCTTCGACATCACCTGCTGGGCCACCCTGGCCGAAAACGTGGCCGAATCGGTATCCAAGGGAACTCGGGTCACCATTACCGGTCGACTCGACCAGCGCAGCTGGGAAACCCAGGACGGCGACAAGCGATCCAAAGTTGAGATCGTGGCCGACGATGTGGCGGTGAGCCTCCGATGGGCCAACGCCGATGTGACCAGGAACGAACGATTTGACGGTGGAGGCGGCGGAGGATCCAGCCGTCCCGCTCAGGGTGGAGGCGGCAATCAGCCCCCGCCCTACAACCCCGATGAGGAGCCCTTCTAATGGCAAAAGGAAGCAATTCACGCGGACGGCGCATGAAGCCTAAAGACTCCGGTCGCCGCGGCAAGAAAAAAGTAAGCGTTCTGAACTCGGACAAGATTGAGTACATCGACTACAAAGATGTCGATCTTCTCCGTCGGTTCATGTCTGACCGGGCCAAGATCCGTGGCCGTCGGGTCACTGGCAACAACTCCCAGCAACAGCGTGAGGTGGCGCGAGCCATCAAGAACGCTCGTGAGATGGGCTTGTTGGCGTACAGCAGCCGGGTCACCACCCAGCGTCGCGGCAACCGCCGCGACGGCGACGACGGAGGGCGCGGCCGTAGGCCTCGCTCCGACGATCGGGACTCCGACCGGAACAAGGAAGAAACCCCGAGTGGCGAGTCGACCGAGGCAGCAGCTGAGAACACTCCTGTAGAGGCTCCAGCTCCCGCTCCGGCCGAGACCGAGACAGCGGAGGTCTGATCATGCGGGTAGTGCTACACGAATCCATTTCAGGGCTCGGTAACCGCGGAGACATCGTTGAAGTCGCCGACGGTTACGCCCGTAACTCCCTCATCCCCAAGGGCATGGCTCAACAGGCCAGCCCCGGTGTTGAAGCACAAGCCGAGGCCATGAAGAAGGCCTGGCAGGTGCGAAACGCCAAGGAGCGCGAGGCGGCCGAAGATATCGCTCAGAGCCTGGTGGCTCGAGCAATCATCGTGTCGGCTCGAGCCGGTGGTGAAGGCAAGCTGTTCGGCTCGGTGACATCAGCTGACATTGCCTCCGCCGTGCAGGAACAGACCAACATTGAGCTCGATCGCCGAATGATCGAACTCGAAGAGCCGATCCGAAGCATCGGCAGCCATCCCGTCCAGGTTCGGCTGCGCAGCGATGTTGAATTCCCCCTCACCGTGTCGGTGGTGGAGGAGTAGGAACGGATTCGGGGAGCGGAGGCAGCCATGTTGGCTATCCACCGCGTTATCCCCGATAAAACCTTGGATATCCACAGAGTTTTCCAGTTTCCCTCTGGAGCTCCACAGGCGGAATCCATCAAGATAGACAGACGGGCCAGTGCTCTCGGCGGATGCACTGGCCCGTTGAATGAACAGGTTTCCGGCCGGGGCGGGCGCTCAGATCGCCCGCCCGCCGGAAGCCGGTCAACAAACAATCTGGACCTATCGGGAGAGGCACTCGGCATTGATGATGCTGACGTATTCCACGCGAGCAAAAACACCCCAAACCAGCGAGCAGCCACCATGTTCTCGCCTATTGCCTCGCCCCTCACAGCGTGTTCAGATTGGTGTTCAGATGGGTAGACATGTCTGAGATCGCAGCCGCGCGGGTTCCGCCGCACAACCTCCGAGCTGAAGAGTCGGTCCTCGGTGCCATGCTGCTTTCCCGCGAAGCCATCGCTGAAGTGGTCGAAACACTCGACCCCGATCACTTCTACCGCCCGGCTCACGGTCACCTGTACGACGCCATCATGGGCCTGTACGGGGCCGGTGAACCGGTTGATGCCGTCACGGTGGCTGACGAGCTCCAACGAGCCGGGCTGTTGGAAGAACTCGGCGGCCCCTCTCTGCTGCTGGACCTCCAAGCGACCACTCCGGCCATCAGCAACGCCGGACACTACGCCAAGATCGTTGAAGAGCATGCTTTGTTGCGTCGGCTCATTTCGGTCAGCAACGACATCGCCGAGTCAGCGTACGAAGTGCCCGACGATGTGATCAAGGCCATCGACGAGGCCGAAGCCAAGATGTTCGAGGTGGCTCAGCGCCGGGTCACGAACACCACTGCTGAAATCAAAAACCTGCTCTCGGCCACCATCGACCGCCTCGAGATGCTGTACGAGCGGGGCGACGCCATCACCGGAACCACTACCGGCTACCTCGATCTGGACGAGATGTTGGCCGGTCTCCAACCGAGCGCCTTCTACGTCATAGGTGCCAGGCCCGCGATGGGTAAAACCGCATTCGCATTGGGCATGGCGGCCAACGCCGCCATGAACCAAGAGTCGCCCAAGCCGGCCCTTGTCTTCTCGTTGGAGATGAGCCAGCTGGAGCTGTCACAGCGAATGCTGTGCTCAGACGCCCTCGTGGACTCCAGCAAGGTGCGGACCGGGCAAATCGGTGAAGCCGAGTGGACGCGTATCTCGCATGCTGTTGGTCGTCTGGCCGAGGCGCCGATCTACATTGACGACAACCCGCACACCACGGTCATGGAAATCCGGGCCAAAGCTCGCCGGTTGAAAAGCCGAGTCGGTGAAATTGGTGTGGTGGTCGTCGACTACGTCCAGCTGATGACAGGCCGATCGGGCGCCGAGAGCCGCCAGGTTGAAGTGTCGGAGATCAGTCGTGGTCTAAAAATCCTGGCTCGTGAACTGGAAGCCCCGGTTGTGGCGCTAGCCCAGCTGAATCGTTCATTGGAGCAGCGGGTCGACAAGCGGCCGATGCTGTCGGATCTTCGAGAGTCCGGAGCGTTGGAGCAGGACGCCGACGTCGTCATGTTCTTGTACCGCGACGAGGTGTACGACGAGCAGTCACCGGACAAAGGCATCGCCGAGGTCATTGTGGCCAAACACCGTAATGGCCCGGTGGGCAAAGTTCGCCTGGCATTCCGAGGTCAGTACACCCGGTTCGACAACATGGCCCGCTCGTTCCCTGGCTCAGCGGCCGCAGGCGCCGAAGAACCGCCGCCAGCCGACTTCTAGGTCCAGATCGTCACGAACGCCACAGCGATGGCGACCAGCAGCAAACCTCTGAAGGCCAAGGTGGCTCGAGCCGAACGACCAAGGTCGGTGTGCAGCAGGATCCGCTGGGTCGGACTGTGCTGTCCCGCACTGTGTTGCCCCGCACTGTTTTGGACTCCGGAAGGCACATGGAGATCGGCGGCTGGTACCGAGACCACTCGTCCGTCGGTCGTGACCGCTTGGACTAGGGGCGTTCGGTTTTGAAGAGCGGGGCGTCGCCGGTTGTGTTGCACACTAGAGGTGTCGGCCTCCGGCTGGCTGTCCTTAACCGAACAGGCTGGCCAGTGCCCAGATGACGACCACCAAACCGATGATGATCTGAAGGACTGAGCGTCCTAGGGGAGGTTTGTCCAACTCGCCCTCTTTGGTGTTGGGGCGTGGGCGAATGAGTGCCATGGCGGTTCCACCGGCCAGGGCCCCACCGATAGCCAACATCAGCTGAGCCAAAATGTCTTCGCCCAGAAACTCGTTCAAGTTTTTGATCTTATCGGTCGAAGCACTTAGCACCGGTGTTCATCACCCTCACCGGAACAACCAGTCTGAGTGAGAGGTGTCTCCTCCACACGCATCGCCACAGCCCCTCGGGGCTGAACCCTGCACCTCTCACTCAGACATCTGGTTGGCTGTTGCCGAACTTGTTCTCAGCCGCCCTGGTCGACTCGACCGGTGCGGCTATTTTGGTTGCAGTTCGTGGTTGTCGACGTGGCTTCGAATTTCGGAGGCAACGAAAGTTTCGACCCGGTTGGCGGACAGCGTTTGTCGGGCAACCATGGCCTTGGCGGCCGGGTCGAAGCAGAACACGCTGGTCTGGCCCCAGCGTTGACCTTCGGACCCCGCAGCCGCGGTGGCCTGCCAGCAGGCGGCGTCGGCCAGGCGTGGTGTCGTCTCAAGGTCGAGTTCGGTGCACACGTCTTGCGGGCAGCCGGGCAGTTCGCTGATGCTGTACGTCGGGCTTGGCCCGGCGAGAAGGGTGGCGATGGCTTGAAGTTCGTCGCTTTGACCGTCGGTGGTCTCAACGGGAGGAGTGCACAGCATGGTGCCGTCTCCGGCTCGTTCACAAGTCTGACGTCCCCGGTCGGATTCCACGACGGCCGATGAGCCGAGTTGCTGAACGGCGGTGTCTCCTTTGCGGGCCGATTGGAAAGCAATGGTGATGGGTTGGGTGTCTCCCTCCAAGCGTTGCCGGACCACTTCGCCGGTTACGAGGTGTTCGCTACCCAGCCACTTCGACCAGGCCAGAGCGAAGTCGCCTTTGGCGTCGCTGGTGCCTTCTTCTGCGTCGGCTTCGGTGCTTTGGTCTGCCGAACCGTCGTCGGCCTGAGAGCTGGTGATTGAGTCGGTGCCGTCCGCAGGTTCGGCAACGGTGTTGTCGGTGGAGCTGTCGGTGGCGCCGTCACGGGCCAGGCCGAACTCTTCGTCGTCCACGGCGACCGAGACCACCTGACTATTGATCTGGGGATCGTCGGTGCTGTCGGTTGCGGCGAGGCGTCGGGGAATGCCGAGACCGTCGGCGAAACCGAGGTTGTCGTCGATCCAACTTTCGACCGGTTCGAGGTCGGCGATAGCGACGGTGTCGACCGAGGTGGTGTCGACCAAGCCAGTTGTCCGAGCCGCAAGACCGGCCCCGATGAGCACCCAGGCAGTCAGGAACGCGGCGCCGCGACGTCGCAACGGCGGTTCGTCGGCTTCCAGCGGTGCAAGAATCGGCTGTCGAGGCGGCGGTGTGGGATATATCAGCCGACTCTTTTCAAGAGCACGAAATTCGGAGAGAGCCATGGGCGCGGAAATCGTGAGCTCTTCGTCGGTTGATGGCGGTGGAGCGGTGGTGGTAGGAGACATGGTGGTGGCGATCTCTAGGAGGCGGGCCTAGCTTCGGTTTGGTTTCCTATTCGAGCTTCCGACCCGTTTGGCGGGTAGCGAAGCGATTCGTTCACCGTTTCGGTGACGGGTATCCTTTGGGTCGCTGATCCATCGGACGAACTTCGGTCGATATGAGGATCTGAGTCGGGGGACCTATCAATTCGTGAGCGCAGAGATACAACTCGAGCCGGCGGCAACCGTTCTGCTCATTCGTGACACGTCGATCGGAGCATCGCCTTCGGCCGATAGCGGGATTGAAGTTTTGATGTTGCGTCGCAACTCCAAGCTGGCGTTCGGTGGTATGTGGGTTTTCCCAGGGGGTCGGGTCGATCCGGCTGACCGGGTCGCCTCAACACCAAATGGTGCCGATGGCGGAGCGCCCGAGGGCGACGCTGAACAGCCTGGCCGTGATGATCAACGGCACGCTCGAGTCGCTGCGGTACGCGAGGCCCATGAAGAAACCGGTTTGGTGTTGGAGCCCGGCAGCCTGGTTCCATGGTCGTACTGGATTCCGCCGCCCGCACCGGTGATGGTTGGTAAGGGGCCGACTCGACGGTTCTCCACCTGGTTCTTTGTGGCCCCGGCCCCAGCAGGTGAAGTGGCTATCGATCACGGTGAGATTCACGATGATCGCTGGATGGCACCATCTGAGGCCCTTCAACGTCATCAAGCGGGCGAGATTGAGCTGGTGGCACCGACGTGGATCACGCTATGGCAGCTGTCCCAGCACGACAGCGTTTCGGCCGCTGTTGACTGGGCGGCCGTCAACCCGTCCCCCGAATTCCGGACCAGGCCGCTGCGACGCAAGCCGCTGACGCTGGCCTGGGAGGGCGACGCCGCCTATGAGCCGGCCAATGAGGTGATGGAACGGGTGGCTCGAGAAGGTGACAGCCTTGACCCGTCGACGCTGCCTGATCTGATGTCGATCCCCGGGCCTCGGAACCGCCTTGTCATTAATAAGGAAGGCTGGGAGTACGAGCTCTCCAGCTAGCGCAGGTGCTTGAGCGCTTCGCGCTTCGACAGTCCCGATAGTCGATCTTCGTTTTCGGCGACGAACCGTTTGACCGCTTCGCTGTCTTGTCTGGCGTACTGGCGTAGCGCCCAGCCAATGGCTTTGCGAATGAAGAACTCGCTGTCTTCGGCTCGAAGTGAGCTGTAGTGGAAGAGCCGATCGGCGTCGGTCTGTTCTTTGTAGCTGAGCTGGTGGAGGATGGCGGTTCGGGCCAGCCAAATGTTGTCGTCGGTGATCCACCGGTCCATGACGGTGACCAGTTCGGGGTGGGAGGTCACCATGGTTCCCACCGTCCACGGCGCCAACGAGTCGATCGTGTCCCACCAAGACTTATTGATGATGAGCGCTTCGACCGATGGTTTGCCTCTGCCCGATCGTGACGCTTCGAGCTGTGCCGGTTGCAGCTTCTTGGCCCATTTGCGCAGCAGAATGAGCCCGGCGTGTTGGAACTCTCGCTCATCTTGTTGCCAGCACTCCCACGCGGTGGCCAGCAGTTTCGTGCCGTCGGCGTCGGCGCCGGCGGCCACAAACGGTTTGATTGCCCTGCGCAGAACCGGGGTGGTGAGGCCGAGGAAGCGGAACTGGTTCCGCATGTAGGCCTCCATCTGCTGCATTTTCTCGTGGTCGACCCCGTCCTGACGGGCGGTCGCTTGCAGTGTCTGGCGAAGCTCGGTCACGCTCAAGCCGACGGCAGGTGTATCACCGTTGGTTCCGTCGACGTTGCCCGCCCTCTTCGCTGGTTCTCGTGATGTCAACCGACGACCCCCTGAGGCTGTACCGTACTGGCAATCGGACGTGAATCTGAACGGTTCGTCGGTTGGCGAATCCTTCTTCTGGCAACAGTGACAGCAGCGATGACGGGCCCCGGCCAGACGGCCGGGGTTTCGGTTTTCATTGATCCCATGGTGTCAGCTCTCGACACCAGCCGGGCTGCGGTTAGCTCGGCCTACTTGGCGGGAACGTTGATGGGGGCTACGGCGATGCCGATCGTCGGTCGGTTCGTTGACCGTCGAGGCATCCGCGTCGCTCAAGTTGTCGTCGGGTCGGCCTTTGTGGTGGCCTTGGTCGGAATGTCGACGGTGACCAGCGTCTTGTGGCTGGTTCTGGGTTTCGCCGGGATCCGGATGTTCGGCCAGGGTTCGCTGTCGATGGTGAGCAACGTTTCGGTGGCCGTGTGGTTCGAGCGGCGCCGCGGTGTGGCCATGGCGGTGCTGGCGACGGCCGGTGGTGCGTTGTTGATGCTGATCCCGGTGGCCTTGAACGCCGTCATCCAGTCCACGAGTTGGCGGGTGGCATGGTTGGTGGCAGCCGTCGCGGTGGCGGTGGTGGTTCTACCGATCGGTTGGTTCGGTTTGGTAGAACCGCCGGACGAACCACCGGACCCGTATCCCCAGGCCGCCTCGGAACTGGAAACCGGTTCCGGCCCGTCGCCTACGTCGATGTCGTTTACCCGCTGGGAGGCAGCTCGCACCCGCCAGTTCTGGATTCTGGCCGTGGTCGGCGTCGGTTCGGGGATGTTGACAACGGCGTTGAACTTCCACCAGATCGATTTGCTGGGTGAGGCAGGTTTGTCCACGACCGAAGCGGCTGCCATGTTTCTGCCGCAGGTGGCAGGCTCGGCAGTGGCGTCGCTCGGCGTCGGTCTTGTTCTCGACCGAGTGGGCGCCAGGTTTGTCCCCGCCTTGACGATGGTGGCGCTCCTGGCCGTGCATCTGGTGGCCGCCGTATTGTCCGGCGGCTGGATCGTGTTGGTCTACGCCGTGATGCTTGGAGCGGTCGGCGGTTCGGTTCGGGCCGCGCTCAACACGATGGTCCCCGGCTACTTCGGGGTTGAGCACATCGGGTCGATTCAGGGCCTCATGTTTCTAACCATGGTGGCCGGCACGGCGCTGGGTCCGGTGACGCTTTCGCTGGTGGAAGGGCGAACCGGTAGCTATCGTTCGGCCAATCTCATTTTGGCTGTCATCCCGGTGCTGGCGTTGCTGTTTGCGTTGACCAACTCGAAACCGCCCACGCATCCGGATCTGGCTTCCGGCCCGACACAGGGCGATCTCAGCCCGGTCTAACCGTCTGCTGAGGTGGGAGATGACCTCAAGCAGGCCAGACTGAAGCTCCGTTCTTCTCCCGGAAACGACCGAGTCATGACGACGACAACCACTTCATTCGAAGATCTTGGTGTGCCCGCCCCTCTGGCGTCGGCGCTTGATCGCATGCGCATCCGGGAGCCGTTTGAGATTCAAGAACTCACGTTGCCAGACGCAGTGGCAGGTCTAGATGTGCTCGGACGGGCACCCACGGGGTCAGGTAAGACGCTGGCGTTTGGGTTGGCGGTTCTGTCCCGGCTGGCCAACGGTGACATGGACGGCGGCAAGGGTGTCAAACGTAAAGGCCGACCCCCGGCCTCGGTCATTCTTAGCCCTACCCGCGAGTTGGCGGAGCAGATCTGTCGTGAACTGGAGCCTCTGGCTCATGAGGTCGACCGCACGGTGTTGGCCGTATACGGCGGCAAAGGACTGGAACGGCAAATTCAAGGTTTGCGTCGGGGAATCGACGTGCTGGTGGCGTGCCCCGGCCGCCTCCTGGACTTGATGGGGCAGGGCTACGCCGACCTGTCGCAGGTTGCGGTTGCCGTGGTCGATGAAGCCGACCGGATGGCGGACATGGGCTTTCTGCCCGACGTGCGTCGAATCTTGGATCAGACCCCGGCCGACCGTCAGACGCTGTTGTTCTCGGCCACGCTGGACAACGACGTCCGTGTCCTTACCGAGTCGTATCAGAAAGATCCGGTTGAACGGGCTGTCGCCGATCTCGAGCCCGACCTAACGACGATGAGTCACCGGTTCATTAAAACCGACAAGCGTGAGCGGGCCTGGCTGGCAGCCGACCTGATCACCGATCTGGGTCAGACTGTTGTTTTCGCCCGCACCCGTCACGGGGTCGACCGGTTGGCCGGTCAGCTTCAGCGTGCCGGTGTTCGCGCTGCCAATCTGCACGGCGGTCGCAGCCAGTCTCAGCGGGATCGTGCGTTGGCTGCGTTTGCCACCGGCCGGACGCAAGCCCTGGTTGCCACTGATGTAGCCGCTCGCGGCATTCACGTCGATGGGGTCGCTTGTGTGATCCACTATGACCCGCCGGGGGAAATCAAGGACTATGTTCACCGGTCTGGGCGTACGGCTCGAGCCGGTGCTGACGGCGTTGTCGTCTCGTTTCTGGCGCCCGATCAGGTGAAGGCCTCTGTCGCCTTGCAAAAGACGCTCGGTGTGGTCGGCTCGATGGAAGATTTGCCGGAGCGCCGACACCATCTCCGTTCGGTCAGCGATGCCCCTTCTCCACGCTCGGGCAAAGCCTCAGGCAAAGGCAAAGCGAAGGGCAAGCCTAAGGGCAAAGCGAACGGCACTGGGTCCGGTCGGACTCCGACGGCCAAGTCGAACTCTTCAGCGAAGCCAGGCGCCAAGGCCAAGGCGAGCCCAAGTGGTAAGTCGAACTGGGACGACAAGTCAGGATCAGAGTCACCGTCGAAATCGGGCTCTCGATCAAATTCAAATGCAGGCTCGAAGCCAAAGTCCAAGACAGGCTCGAAGCCCAACTCAAAGTCGAATTCGAAGCCCAGCTCAGAGCCAGGCTCGAAGCCGAAGTCGGGTTCGAAGAGTTCCGGCAAGTCTCGTGCAAAGTCGAAAGACGGGTCTCAGAGCAAAGATAAGAACCGCGGTAAAGCCTCGAAGAGCAAGAGGTCCGGTAAGCCAAGGCCGAAAAACCGGAAGAACAAGCCTAAGACACGTCAGCGAAGCTAAGAGTCGTTCGTTCTCGCCGAGCGCCGAGCGCCATAATGCCGGCGGCAACGGCGCAGACCACAGTTGACAACACAATGGCATTGACGGTGTCAGTGGCGTCAATTAGGAAGCCACCTATGGCCGAACCGGCGGCAATGGCGGCCACTCCGGCCGATCGCCAGAAGGCCAGTACTCCACCCACCACATCGTCGGGAGGGTCCGATTGCATTCGGCCGGCACTGGCGATGTTCCAGCCGGCGATGCTCAAGGCCAGGGCTACGAGTCCCACGATCAACACGGCTGGTGATGAGCCGAGGGAAATGGCCAGGTAGCCGATTACCGATGGTAGGGCCGCCACTCCGAGCAGCGCCACTGGATCGGGTGAGCGACGAGAAATGAACAGTGAGCCCACGAACCCGGTTGAGGTGAAGATCAACGTCAACACGCCGAAGATCCAGTCGGGGAGGCCGTACTGGTCGACGGCAACCACGATGAGGTTGCCAAGGGTCAGTCCTGATGCCAGTTGAAGAGCGACGGTAGTGAAGACGATGGCCAGGTTGAACGGGTTCTGTCGCAGCCAGCGGACGGCCTCGGCTACGCCGTGAGAAGCGGTGTTGGCTCGACTTGCCGCCTCCTTGGCGATGTCGCTCCAACGGATGGTTAGTGCGGCCAGGAGGTAGGTGACGGCGTCGATAGCGAAGGCCACGGGAGGAAGTATCGCTCCCAGCCATCCACCGAGAGGTGACCCGACGGTGGCGGCGACGCCGTTTTGCCAGGTGGACAGGCGAGCGTTCAGTTTTTGGGTGTCGGCTACGGCGCTTTGCTGAGAAACAAGCCGTGTTGCGGTACCGAAGGCGGCTTCGATCACGGCGGTGAGAGCGGCGAGAATGAAGATGGTGGTCAAGAATCGGTAGCCGTAGTCGCCCCGTATTGCCAGGGCCATCATCACCAATGACACGGCAAAGCGAGCGAGGTTAAACCAAATAAGTGAGCCTCGTGCCTTGTTTGGTGCTCCAAGTCGGCTTGACACTCCCAGCATGATGAGGTGCGGGATGAACGAAACAGCGAAGACGGTTCCTACTGCTGATGCGCTACCGGTGGCTGAATAGACGGCAACTGGGACGGCGGCCCGTCGAATCAGGTCGCCGAATCTGTCCAAGGTGCCGGTTGCTATCAGTGCCCCTTCGTCGCCTATCAACATGCTGACGACGGCGCCCCGACAACGACGCGATCCGATGAGGCGGACAGCATATGTACGGGCAGCGGAAGGTAGTCGTTGACTGTTGGAATGATTTCACCCCGATCAGGTGGCGTGTAATTGGGCGATTTGGTCGGGGTACTCTTCAGTGCCGTAATTCCAACCAACCCACACATTGTCCCGAATCATCAGAAGCGGAACGACACAATACTAACCCGGGGTGTCGTTCAATCGACAACCTTGCTTGTGGGATGTTTACCTACTGAGAGGAAGAGAGCTCAAACGGTTGACCGAGGCTCTCGAAAAGGTCGCTGACAAACCTTAATGTCAGTCCCCAAAGCACCTGTTGGGATTGGTCGAACTGTATGCCTGGAAACGTTGTTTCCGCTGGCGGGTAGTAGTAATCAATGTGTCGTTCCGGGTCGGCGAGTTCGGCCAACGGCATCCAGACGGTGTCGGCTACCTCGTAGTTCGGCTGCAGGTGGGGACGTGGCCCGTCCAGCCAATAACCGTGGGCGGACACGAGAACCAGTCGGCTGGTAGCCCGCCCTCCGTCCAGCTCGCTCACCAGGCCGACTGCGTCACCGGAGGTCAGCGTCAAGCCCAACTCTTCTTGCGTTTCGCGGACCGCTGTGGTTTCCGGGGTGTCATCGGCGGGTTCGGTCTTCCCACCCGGGAACGCCATCTGCCCAGACCACGGGTCTCCCTGACGGGTTGCTCGTTGGATGAAGAGCAGCTCGGTGCCTCGTTCGCCGGCTCGGAGAACGGCGGCCACCGCGGCGCGTCGAACGGGTTCGCTGAACGGTATTGAGGGCTCGTAGGTCTGTAGTAACGATTGTCGCAGGTGACCACGACCGACGGACTCTAAGAACGGTGATGGGGCGGTAGCTTCACCGGTTCGAGAGTCGGTTGGTTGGTCGGGCGTCGACACTTAGTTGGTGACCGGAAGCGTGCGGTTCGCCAGGTCGATCACTTGGGCGATGCCGTCATCGGTCAGGTCGAGGTGTGTCACCAGTCGAGTCGTCGTACCGCTGAGGGCGATGAGGATGTCGGACTTTGCGGCCTGTTCGGCCATGGTTTCAGCGTTTGGCCCGAGATCGGCGAATACCATGTTGGTCGATCGCCCGGTCACGCTGACCCCGTCGATTGCTCCCAGCCCTTCGGCTAGACGAGCGGCGCGGGCGTGGTCGTCGGCCATGCGGTCGATGTTGTTGTCGAGCGCGTAGATGCCGGCCGCGGCGATGACGCCGGCCTGACGCATGCCACCGCCCAACATCTTGCGCCACCTTCTAGCGTCGTCGACCAGGTCTTGACGCCCGACCAGTACGGAACCGACTGGAGCGCCAAGTCCTTTCGACAAGCAGACCGAGACGGTGTCGAACGGAGCAGCTACCTCGGAGGGCGCTGCCTGCAGCGCTACTGCGGCGTTCCAGA
Source organism: uncultured Acidimicrobiales bacterium (assembly GCA_937981915.1). Taxonomy (GTDB): domain Bacteria; phylum Actinomycetota; class Acidimicrobiia; order Acidimicrobiales; family SZUA-35; genus JAHELU01. The sequence continues at coordinate 1,234 of CALJMD010000218.1, read as the reverse complement.
GCCGCGCCCCGTCCAAATGCAATCCGAGATCGTGCTCGTCGGCCAAGCTGCGAGCCCGGTCGTGAAAGTCGAGCGGTAGGACCTTGCCGTCGTGGGTGTTCTCGATGCACAACAGTCGACTTCGAGCGAAGTGGCTGTCGTCAGGCTTGATGACCTTGGCTGCATGCTCGAGATCCAACTCGCCGGACTCCAGCATCTGTACCGGTTGAGGCTGGACGCTGCCCAGTACGGCCGCCCCACCGGCTTCATATTTGTAGGTATGAGCGTTGTCGCCCACGATGTACTCGTCGCCGCGTTGGCAATGAGCGAGGATGGCGGACAGGTTGCTTTGAGTGCCGGAGGGAACGTACAGGCCAGCTTCTTTACCGAGGAGTTCTGCGGCCTTTGCTTCGAGGTGGCTGACGGTGGGGTCGTCGCCCCAAACGTCGTCTCCGACTTCAGCCTGGGCCATTGCCGTTCGCATGGCGTCAGACGGTCGAGTGACGGTGTCGGATCGAAGGTCAATCATTGCGTTGCTCGCAGGTGTGGTCGAAGGGGCAGCGGTTGCTGGCCGGGGCGTCCCACGATAGCTGGCCGGGGGCTGCGGTCTAACCGGGCTACACCGCTGTAGTTCGACAAGCTTAAATAAGCGATACCACATTTGTCTCTAAATTAACCAAATGTGTAGAAGCAGATTACTCTAAATAGACCGTTAGCTATTTCACCTAATTAGTTGTAAATAGCTCGTGATGAGAGTACAACTGTATTTGCGAGGGAGATGTATCCGCCGACATCTTCCTCGCTTTACAGCCGCATATGGCTGTTGCCGCCGATCCTGTGGGCGTGGTCCGGTTCAAGGATCACGCCCACAGGTATTTTTCACTCCTGTTCACTGTCGTTGTCACTGTCACCGTCGACTGCCGGTGCCGCTCGGAATCCGGGGACTACGTTTAGCTGGCGGCGTTGCTCGATGATCTCGTCGACGAGGCCATAGTCAACGGCATCAGGCCCTCTGACGATGTAGTCCCTCTCGATATCGGCCGCTACTTCGGCTATTCGTTTGCCGGTGTGGTGCGCAAGTAATTCCTCGATTCGTTGTCGGGCGTATCGCATCTCTTCGACCTGAATTTCCATGTCGGTTGTTTGCCCTTGAGCTCCCCCGTGAGGTTGGTGAATGAGCACCCGGGAGTTTGGGAGAGCATGTCGTTTGCCCGGCGCTCCGGCGGCCAGGAGTACGGCGGCCCAGGAGGCTGCT
>CALJMD010000217.1 GCA_937981915.1 uncultured Acidimicrobiales bacterium | reverse complement strand
GTCGCCGCCCGGTCCCCGGCGTCACGTCGGGCGAATCCGTAGGCCCCCGTGATGTTCTGGATCAGGACCGCTATCCGGTTCGATCCGTTGGCCGCCGTCGGCTCTACACCGCCGACGATAAGGAGCGGGACGGTGAGCATAGACCCTCCGCCAGCCATCGAATTGATCACACCGGCCAAGAATCCGCCGACCAGAAGTAAGAGAACATGCCAGGACACGTCAAACGACGCTACCGGTAAACCCGGCGGTCGGTTTGTCGGTCCGACATTGTTGCGCCCAACACCGTTGGCTATTGCCAGCATCCTCAACCTCGGTCAGTGCCATGAAATCTGCTCTTGCCAACAGAAGACCGGTCGCCACCATCCGGATCCGACGACGCAGCGCTACGTCGCTGATCCTCGGGTTATCGGTGGCGATGGCGTCGATGGTCGGTTCCGCCTGGGCGTTCGATCAGGCGATTCTTGATGCCGAGCGATCTGAAGAGGTCGCGGCCAGGGCCCTCAATTCACCAGAGGTCAGCCAACGGCTGTACGACGAAGCCACTACCGGCCTCGTTCACCTGGCGTTGCCTGACCAGTTGACCGATTCCGACGCCTTGGACGACGCCGTCTCAGCGATGATGGGCTCTGAAGAGCTGACGACTCGACTTGAACAGCGTTTCATGTCGGCCCACCGTGCCGGTCTCGACGGTGGCCCGGCGGAGGCTTTTCTCGACGATCGCCCACTTCGAACCGAAGCTCGCGCCATTCTCACCGAGAAGATGCCGGGGGTTGCCCTGAAGCGGCCATCCGAACGGCGATTCGACATGCACCTTCCCATTGAGGGGTATTCGGTGCTAGCCCTCCTGCGCGGCCCTGTCGACTGGCTACGATCCTTCGGCCTTGCCTTGACGGCCATCGGTGTACTGCTTTCGTTGGCTTTCTCCCGGGATCGAGCTGAGACGTGTCGAGGCGCGGCTCCCTGGGCGCTCGGAGCAGCCGTTGGTTGGCTCATGGTGGCATCGGGTTTCGGCATCGCGTCGCGAGCAGCCATGCCCGCACCGTTCAAAGCAGTGGGGCACACGCTTACCGTGGGACTCAACGCAACATCGGGGCCGGCGACAGCAGTCGCAGTGGCCGGCCTGGCGTTGCTGACCTTCGGGGCACTCTGGCCGTTGCACGAACGACGTCGAGGCGCGGCCTATCTAGGCACCGCCAATTGACCGTCAAGCCAGTCCGCCAGCTCACTCAGAACGTCGAGTTTCTCCGGCTCATTCAGACACTCATGCCGCAGCCCTGGCCAGGAACGGTAGGTGACGTTGGACTTTTCCTTCAATGGAAGAGATACCTGCTGTGGAACCAACGCGTCAGCGTCCCCGTGGAGTACGTAGGTCGGCAGGTCAATCCGGTCAAGTTTGGCTGACGTGGTCGCCATAGCGGAAAAGACCTGGTGACCCATTCCGGCAGTGGCACCGGCAATCACCAACGGGTCGCTTTGATAGGCATCGTCCACCGCTGGGTCACGGGAGAGAATGCCGCCTTCGAGCTTCGAACCGATGAACACCTTCGGGGCCAACCGGCCCAGAACCGGGGCGGCCACTCGCTGCCAACGCGGAACTTCAGCACCAAGCGCAGGTGAACTCAACACCGCCAAATCTGGCTTAGGTCGATCAGACACAAGATAGGCAGCCACCATCAGACCGCCGAGTGAGTGCCCCATCAGAACCACCGGAACGCCGACCTCGGCCCGTTCACTCAATCGGTCCTCGATGTCGTCCAGGTAGGAATCGAAGTTATCGACGTGAGCACGACGCCCGCCACTTTGACCAAATCCTCGGTTGTCGAACGAAGCGACGTCGACACCGCGGCCGGACAGGTAGTCGCCGACATGCAGGTATCGGCCCGAGTGCTCGCCGATCCCATGGACGATCAGCATGGCGGCCTTCGCCGGCTCTGCGTTCCACCGCCGACGAAGTTGTTTGACACCGTCTCTGGTTTCACCAAACTCCGCACCGGCGACGTCGTCTACGGCATCGTTGCTCACGCTACCTCACCCTTGCTTGGTCGATCATGCTTCGAGGCTACCGCCGGATGAGGGGAGCAGATCTGCTCGGACGATCGAGGTAACCGATGTCGCGGCCAGCCAGCATCTAGGCTGTTGTAGGTGAATGCCGAGTCGGTCATTCAAAGATCGTCGACCCACCTGCTGATCGTTGGTATCGGCGGGTCAACGGGCTCAGCGCTGCGATGGCTGGTAACCACTTCGATGGGCCCTGAGAACGGTAATCTGTCGATCTTTATCGTGAACGTCGCCGGATCGTTGTTGCTCGGGTTGTTGGCCGCCCATCCCAATCGTAGGAACAGCACTCTCTCGCTCCTGTTAGGTGTTGGTTTCGCTGGCGGTCTGACTACGTTCTCCACCTTCGCGGTTGACGTAGCGCAACAACTCGATGCCGGGCAGCTACTTGCTGCTTCGGTCAACAGCGTGGGCACCACCGTCGCCGCGTTGCTGGCCGCCGGCATCGGCTATCGACTGGGACGGGCGAGTCTTTGATCATCGAGTGGTCAGTGGTGGCAGGCTTCCTGGCGGCTGGCGCTGTCGGTGCCTTGCTCCGTTTCGTTGTCAGCTCGTATTTGAACGCCGACTTTCCCTACGGAACGCTGGTGGTCAACTTGGTGGCGTCGGGTCTACTGGGCTTCCTGGTCGGTTCGGGGCTCAACGAGCAATGGTCGCTCGTATTGGGCCTCGGCGGATTGGGGGCCCTGTCAACGTGGTCGACGGCGGCCAACGAAGCGGCCGTTATGGCCAGAAGAGAAGAGGGACGGCTAGCCCTCGCCTACCTTGCGCTGCTCGTATTGTCCGGTGTGGTGGTCGCTTGGATTGGGATTCAAGTCGGTCGCAGCTCGTGAAGGCGGACTGCTAGGCACCGACGTCGACACAGGCAATGCTGTAGTCGACCAAGATCTCGTTGGTGTCCGGATCGACGGCGCTCACGTAGCCTTCTACCAAATCAGGATCGTCTAGACACTGCTGACGAGCCAGTTCTTTCATCTGTTCCGTCGGCTGCAGCGGGTGGCTCACATCCGGGAGGTCGGCCAGATCAGGCACCGACGTCGTGGGCGGCTTAGCCGGATCTATAGGAACGGCTTCCTCCTGAACACACGCCGACACCAGGATGGTGAACGTAATGAGTACTGTTGTAACCGTCGACCGTGCAACCATCGACCGGCCGGAGCGCCGCGAGAACACCTAGGCACCATATCCACATGACGGCGACGTTGATGCCGATAGGTAACCCGACTATGACAACCGCCCGACGCGTACGATTCAGCTACCCACCGGAAACCGAACCGGTGTGGACTCCGCATCGACCAGAGTTCTCCTGTGCTGCCAACAGCGTGTCAATGTTGATGCCGGCTATAGAGCCCTACTTCGTCCGTTCAGCCCGTCGGGCCCTTCCGCTGCTGACCGGCGAACTTCAACACGAAGCGGAAGCCTATGTGACTCAAGAGTCACAGCATTTCAGCCAGCACGTCGTCTTCAACCGCCTGATCGTGGAGCACTATCCGGCGATGGCTCGTCTCGAGTCCGCATCGAAGCGGATCTACCGTTATCTGGAGGCGTCCCGTTCGCTGGAGTTCAGTCTGGCCTTCGCCGCTGCGTCTGAGACCATGGCCTACTCGGCGGCCCGGTGGGCGGCCCAACGTCGGAGCGAGCTGTTCAGCGACCCCTCCACCGACGACACGGCAGCCACCCTCTTCCTCTGGCACCTGGCCGAAGAAGTGGAACACAAATCGGTCGCCCACGACATCTATCGCGCCGCAGTCCAACGCCCGAAACGGGCGCTGGCGTCACCGCGCTTTGTCGCCGCTATGGCGTTGTCTCTGGCACTAGTGGTTTTCTTTGTTTTCGCTGGGACCGCGGTGATGCTTTGGGGTGAACGGCGACTCTTCCACCCGGTGTCCTGGATGCGTCTACTCCGCTGGGTGATTCTGTTCTCGTTTGAGCTTCTCACCAATCTTGTACTCAGTCTGCTGCCCGGGTTTCATCCCGAGGACTTCGTCGATCCGATCTTTTACGACGTCTGGCTCGATGAGTTCGACACCGCGGCCGGGACGCTGCCGATGTGGAATTCAGTGGCGGACAGCACCTAGCAACCGGGCAGGGTTCACCAGCCGCACCTGGTCCGATCGGATCAGAGCGCTTACAGATTTTGGGCAACCATGCCGATGCCCGGCCCGTGACTATTGCGGCGGAACTCATCGATCCTGGACCCCGGTTATATCATCGTCCCGGCCTCTCAGCTCATCATGGAAGCGCTGCTTTCAAGGATCCACTGACGGGCCTGGGAGCGAAAGGCGAGTTCCAACGGCTGGTCAATCAGCGCCACATGGAACGGGAACGCTTCGGGGTCGTGATGATTCGGATCTCCTCGTTGGATCACATCAACAACACGCACGGCTTGACCGCCGGCGACGACGTTCTTGAGGACATCGGCGACGCTCTCAAGGAGCTTGAGTCCTCTGCGGTTCGCGCCTATCGGGTTGGGGGATCCACCTTTGCCACATTGGTCGAGGGACAACGTCTGAACGATGACCACTGGGCCGACGCCGTTGTCGACGCCACCGTCAACATTGGGACGCGAACGGAGGCACCAACTCGCTTCCACGCCGGAGCCGCCCAAGGCTACGGAGACACCGTCGTGCAGGTGGCCGAGCGACAGCTAGCAGACAGCCGCAAGGCTGACACGCTGGCGTCGATCGAAGAGCTCGGACGAGACTTGACGACCAAGTCAACGGATTGGGACGTTGTGCCCGTTGTGGGGTCAACAGCAAAGTGGAGGTGGAGTAGACCGCATTGCCAAAATCCCAAAGAAGACGTCTGGGCCTTACTGGAAGACGTGGGCCGACGTCTGGCCGGTGGCGACTCAACCGCCCGCTTTTCAATTCCAGGAAGCGACATCGCCCTGGCTGACCGGTCGATCGCCCAGCGCCTCTTTCCGTTTCTCGAACGCAACCGAATCTCGCCTCGTCATCTCGCACTGGAGCTAAACGCTTCGATGTTCGACCCGCTTATCACCGGCAATCAACTGGCAAGAGCCACACAATTTGCCCGGGAGGCAACCGCTATCGGGGCAACCGTGGTCATTAGCGAATACGACGGCGAACCCAGCATCTGGAGCAGTCTTCCAACCGCGCATGTCGGCTACATCAAGCCGAGTCGAGACCTTCTGTTGAAGGCAGTGGCAGGTGAAGCCCTCAGTCAGCCACTGGACTTGCTGGCCCGAGCCTCCTCGTCGGTCAACATTGAGCTGATCGCCCCTTACCCGGTTCGAGGATCAAATGTTGACGACGCCGCCACTCCGCTCCTCAGCAAGATGGAGCTCTTGGCATTGGGGTTCTCCTACCTTGAGCAACCGGCCGACTGACTTAAGGTTCGTCGCCGCATAGCGGGCCTCGATATCATCGGGCCATTATGGCCTTCGATCCGAATCGCAAAGAAGCGGAACTTCAGGCCCAGTCCGCCTCCTGGGACCTGTCGTCGGTAGCGAAGGCAGACCCGACCGACGTTCCCGTCGTCGATGTCGGCCCATGGTTCGCTTCCGGAGCTGACACCGACCTGCATCAGGCCGCCGAGACGTTGAGCGTCGCACTACGACAGGTCGGTTTCCACCAACTGGTCGGCCATCAGCTACCCGATCACTTGACAGCTGAGATTCTCGACTACACGAAACGCTTTCATCAACTCGACGCTGCGACGAAACAGGCGATTCTGATGGACGACCCAGGCTGGCCTGTAGGCGGCGTCGGCTACCTTCCCTACAACCACCACAAACTGCCGCGCAGGTCAACGCCGAACAGCAACGCGGCATTCCTGATCAAGCGCGACGCCGATCTCGACTTCGACGCCAACCGGTGGCTGCCGGACGGCGCCCTACCCGGCTTCCGCAACGCAGTAGAGTCCTACGCCGAGGCCATCTCCGGGTTGGCTCGCCGTCTACTGCCGCTCTACGCAACCGCCCTGTCCTTGGCCGAGGACTTCTTCAAACCGGCATTCGACGACCCGTTCTGGCGTCTTCGTCTGACGCACTATCCAACAGCCGACGACACCTCACCCGATGACCCCTCATCTAATGAGACCTCACCCGGTGACCCCTCACCAAATGACGCTGTCTTTGGCATCTCGCCACACGTGGACACTACGTTCATGACCCTTCTCCTGACTGACGGTCCGGGTCTCGTCATCTACAGCCACTCGCGTCAATGCTGGATTGAGGTGCCCGTTCTTCCCGGATCGTTCATCGTTAACTCGGGCGAACTTCTGCGCCAGTGGTCCAACGACGTCGTGTTGAGCACCAGACACTTCGCCCGTAACCCGTCTGAGGGCGATCGATACTCGGTGCCGTTTTTCTACAACGCCAACGCCGACTACGTGATGGAGTGCCTTCCGTCGTGTCACAGCGCCGACAATCCGGCCCGGTATCCGCCGATTTCCTACCGTCAAAGTCAGGGTGTGGTGCAGGGCGAATGACAACCCACAGGGAAAGCGTCGACCTGGTCGTCGTCGGTCTGGGGGCGATGGGAGCAGCGGTCGCCTACCACGCACGGCTCCAAGGACTTGCAGTTGTCGGGCTCGACCGACACTCACCGCCACACCAGTTCGGGTCAACCCAGGCGGAGACCAGGATCACTCGATTGGCGGTTGGCGAGGGCCCTCAGTACCTGCCGTTCGTCCGACGTAGCCATGAACTCTGGCGAGAGCTGGAGGCGACCACCGGCGCCGACCTGCTGTTCGAAACGGGCGGCCTGATCGTGACCGAGCAGGAACCGGTCGAGGGTCAACGCTGGGAAGACTTTGTCACCGCAACCCAGCGGGTGGCGGCTGAGGCCCAGGTCGACTTCCACCTCCCGGCGCCTCACGAAGTCACGCGGCTTTGTCCGATGCTTCGCGGTTTTGAAGACAAGCGGGTCGGCTACGAGCCTTCCGCTGGTCTGGTCATGGCCGAGCGGGCGGTTCGCATTCAGCTTGAGCAGGCAGCGGCTGCTGGCGCCGACATCAGGACCGATGAAACCGTTCTTAAGGTATCTCCAACTGTCAACGGTGTCGATGTCGTATCCGACAAGTGCAGCTATAGCGCCGACCGAGTGGTTCTGGCCGCTGGACCGTGGCTGCATGAACTACTGCCCCAGCCCCAGGCGAGCCTGCTGTCGGTGACTCGGCAAGTGGTGTACTGGTTTGAGGTCGACAATCTGGCCACCACCAGCACAGACGCCATGCCCTTTGTCATGTGGGTCGGCGACACCGACGAACAGTACGTCGGGATCTTCCCCACCCCGCCGGGGGGCACTCCGGGATTGAAGATATTGGGCGAGCAGTTCCTCGAAGACACCGACCCTCATTCGGTCGACCGTTCGGTGTCAACCGACGAGATCGAACGGTTCTATGAGCAACTGGTCAAACCCAAGTTTGACGGAGTCCACCCCCGTTGCGTGAAGACGGCGGTCTGTCTCTACACCAACACCCCGGATGATCACTTCATCATTGACCACGCCCTCGATTCAGATCGAATCACGATGATGTCGCCTTGTAGCGGCCACGGCTTCAAACACTCAGCCGCCCTAGGTGAAGCGGTGGCCCAGCAAATCACCACCGGCACCTCCACTCTCGATCTCTCACCGTTCAAACTCGAACGCTTGGCCGCTAGATAACAACCGCTGAACCGGACGCTACCGTGACCGCATGTCATGGCCTAACCGTCTCGAAGACCCTGACCTGCTGACAGGCCGGGCGCAGTTCATCGCCGATCTCACCGAATCGGACCTCGGCCTGAACGACTCGTTTACCCACGCGGCATTTGTTCGCTCGCCAGTCGCTCACGCCCGGGTGATCTCAATCGGAGTCGAAACCGCCCGCCAGGCACCCGGCGTGCAGGCCGTGTTCACCAATGACCATCTCGACGTCGCACCAACCCAGCCGTGGACCCCAACCTTGCCGGTCAGGTTCACCCAGCCGTTGCTGGCCGATGGCGTCGTTCGCTTTGCCGGCGAGCCGATCGCTGTGGTGCTGGCCTCGAGCGCCGCTGAAGCCATCGATGCAGCAGAGCTGGTCGACGTCGAACTGGAACCGCTCGAGGTTGTGGTCGACCCCAGGGATGCCGCCACAGACCAGACGCGGTTGTTTGACACCAACGTCGTCGAACGCCTCGAGCGTCTGGTCCTCGACCCCTTATCTACGGCAACCGGCGAAGGCATTATGGAGGGCTGCGAGGTTGTCATCACCCACGAGCTTGACGTGCCACGGCAGACGGCCGCTCCTATCGAGCCACGTGGACTGATCACGTGGTGGGATTCTGATCACATGGGTGACAGCCCCGATCACCTGCATGCCTGGGCCACCACCCAACGGCCACACGGCTACCGGGATCAACTTTCCGCGCTGCTGGCAATCGACTCTGACCGAATCCACATAACCTGCCCGAGCGTCGGCGGAGGCTTCGGTGGCAAACCCAGCCGTGGTGCCGAGGAACATGTTCTACCTGTGGTGGCGAGACTGGCTGGGCGGCCTGTTCGATGGGTCGAAAGCCGATCGGATAATCTGATTGCCTCAAATCACGCCAGGGCCGAAGGCTTCCGCATTCGTCTTGGTGGCGATCGCTCCGGCAAGCTGACCGCGGTCGACGTCGACATGGTCAAAGACGCCGGCGCCTACCCGACTTCGTGTGCGCTGCTTCCGGCGGCCTACACCGTTGACAACATCTGCGGCTGCTACACCTTCGAGCGCGCCGCCTTCGCCTCGGTCTCAACCGCCACCAACACCGCTCCGGTCTCGGCCTACCGAGGTGCCGGTCGTGCACCGTACATTGCGGCGCTCGAATCAGCCGTCGACGTCTTCGCCCACGAAATCGGCATGGATCCCGCCGAAGTTCGACGACGCAATCTGGTCCCGGCGTCAACTATGCCTTGGACCACCCCGGCCGGTTCGGTGTACGACGAGGCCGACTACCTGGCCGACCTCGAGGCCGTGCTGTCGGTCGTCGGCTATGACACCTGGCGGCAGCACCAATCACAACTTCAATCACAGCGCCAATCACAGCATGACCAGAACGCGCCCTCATCGTCGATGATCGGCATCGGTGTGGCTTGCTACAACCACAAGACTGGAAGTGCCGGAGGTGAGGAAGCCGTTGTCTCCATCACCGCTGGTGGCGGCGTCCGGGTTGTCACCGGAACGACCGATCAAGGTCACGGCCACCGCACGGCCTGGACCCAGATTGTGACCAGTCAGCTCGGCATTCCGGCCGAGAAAGTACAGGTTGTCGAGGGCGTCACCGATGCCATCGGCAGCGGACAGGGCGCTATTGGGTCGCGGTCGATTCAAACCGCCGGCGCGGCTATACACAACAGTTGCGACGAGTTAATCGAACGCTCCCGCGCCTTGGCCGCGGCCGAACTTGAAGCTTCGGTGGACGACATTGTCTTTTCGGTAGGCAGCGGGACTGCGGCTCTCACCAACGAGCCCAACGCCGAGCTAGCACACGACCACACGGGCGAACAGGTTGGCGGTCGTTTCCACGTTGTCGGCACACCGGCCCGCTTCGTCCGCTGGAGTGATGTGGCTGAACGGGCTCGGGAGACTCAGGTTGACCTGACCTGCGGCGACCTACATGAGCCGGAGCACGTGTCTTACCCGTCCGGGGCTCACGTCGCCGTCGTCGAACTGGACGCTGACACCGGGAACCTGCGACTGCTAGCTTTCGGCGCCGCTGACGATGTGGGGACTCGCCTCAGTCCGACCATCGTCGATGGTCAGCTTCACGGTGGCATTGCCGCAGGGATCGGCCAGGTGCTCGGGGAAGAAATGGTCTACGACAAGCTCGGCAACCCGTTGACCGGGAACTTTGCGTCGTACCAAATCCCAACTGCGGACGAACTACCGTCGTTCAAGCTGGCGGGGACCGATGGACGATCCAGCTTTCACCCTCACGGCTACAAGGGCGTCGGCGAGTCTGGAACCGTGGGGGCTACCCCCGCAGTGCTGAACGCAGTGAACGACGCTCTCAGAAAACTCGGCGCCCAACCAATCGGCCTACCCTGCACCGCAGAACGAATCTGGCAATCAATCAACGCCTAACGCCCAACGACCGCCACCGGTCGACAACCCAGCAGGCCCCACAAGGCGAATAAACCTGACCGCCCCACCCAGCGAAGCCCTCCCACCCGAGTTTTGCCTTCGGCAAAACTCGCAGCAACCCAGCGAAGCTGGGTTGCCCAGTACCCCGTACGGGATTTGAACCCGTGCTACTGGCATGAGAAGCCAGCGTCCTAGGCCGCTAGACGAACGGGGCTAGCGCTAGCGGATCCTACCGGGAAGACGGGGTTCACCCACCTGCCTGCGATATCCACTTGCTCGGGGACGAGCGTGTGGCTTCAGGAGCGTCAAAAGCGCCGTTGTTCAGCGGCAGGGAAAGCTCCAGATGGCGTTTCGAAACGGCAGGGAACTGTCCCTTTAGTACCACCCATGAGTACTCTCAGGCAGAAGACCGACAGCTCAGGACGTATCGAATAGGCCGATTTCCGAACGCGCGAAGCAACGGCGAGTCCTCGGCGACCAAGCGCTCGTACCAAAATCGGGGCCGACGCTTTCAAAGCCGAAACGATTAGTCGATCTCACGGTCGTGCTGAAAGACCAACTCACAACGCACAGATCAAACGCCACCCCGACCCGATCAGCTGGAACCTCCAGAACCGCCGCCCGAGCAGTGCCCACCAGGTCGAACTGCGGTGTCCGTCGTGACGTCTCGGTAGCAGGGTCAACTACCCCAAATCCTAGCTGAGGTATTATCGGCCAGTGCAAATTGTCAGCCATCACGACCTCGTCGACACGGGGAACATTTCGGCGTCTTCAGATGGCCGAGCAATTCTCGATGAAATTGACCGATGCATTGAGGCAGTTGTTTGGCCGCCAGGTACGCAAGAGTTCACGATTTACCCAGAATCGGGAAAGAAACGTGGCGAGGGCAATGGCGTGAAGCCGATAAAGGATGCTTTCGCGCAGGAGGCACTGACACGCGGTTGGTCGCTCGAGGCTAAGTTTCCAGTTGCGACTGCCGACGATGCAGCCAATTTTGGACCCATGGACGCGAGCAAGGAGACGCCTTCTGGACTTGCCGTGGTGGAATGGGAAACCGGAAATGTAAGTTCATCCCACCGTGCGATGAACAAGCTTGGGGTTGGACTCATTGCCGGCTCGGTCGCAATCGGAGTCTTGATTGTTCCAACGGTTCCATTTGCAAGGTTTTTGACTGACCGAATCGGAAACTTGCGGGAGCTCAAACCATACTTTCCGCTTTGGTCGGACTTGGATGTTCAGCGAGGACTGCTTCGTGTCTGTGCGGTCCAACACGACTCAGAGTCGACTTCCGTTCCACGAATCAGAAAAGGGACGGACGGTCGGTCGCAGTCCTAGGCTTACCTTTTCCTGCATCGCCTCTGTTGGGCATCTCGACCTCGTGGTGCCGACCCTCCAGTCTCGCCACGATTGGTTCAATGTCACCAATCTCTACCCCAATCCAGTGGCGATGAGTCCGTTCGGCGACAGCGTAGGTTGTGCCGGACCCACCAAAGGGGTCGAAAACAAGGTCGCCTTCGTCGCTGCTTATTCGGATGACGCGATCAAGGAGCTTCTCAGACAATTCGTTTGCTCCTCTCTTCTTCGTCTTTTTGTGACGCACGGGGGGAATATCTGTCCATACATCCGCAACATTCAGGCCCTCAGGATGGAGCTTCTTGCGGTGCCCGCCGTAGTCCTTGATGTCACCCCCGCAATGCCGACAAAGCGGAATCGGAACTCGAGGCCGCTCGAAGGTACGCGGTTTACCTTTCGTGTAATACAACAAGGAATAGTGAGATGGGTATAGCTTGCCCTGGATGGGCAGCATCATTTTGAGATCGATCGCCACCCAGTGCCGAAACATGAGACCGAGCTGGTTCATGTAGTGACCAAGCTCGATGTTCCACTTGGGCAGGTTGTACAACCAGAAAGCTCCGCCAGGCGCAAGAACGCGTTCGCACTCAGTCATCCAGGCCAGGCACCATGCGAGATACTCGTCGTCCGACATCTTGTCGTTGATTTTCTTGCCGTTCGGTGTCGCTCCGTAGTCCTTGCTGAGATTAAAGGGAGGGTCAGCAAAGACAAGGTCAACCGATTCGTCTTTCATCGTACGAAGCAGATCTAGACAGTCGCCTTGATGAAGGGCCCCGAGGTCGGTGGTGAACGCCGGGTATAGGGTCGTGAGATCAACTGATGTCATGTAGGTGCTGTTCAGGTTGTTGGGGTGGGAGTACTGCCAACCTACTACGACCCTTGACGACCGTCAAGGGTCGTAGTACGGTGAGTTTGCCATAAGAGAATGGCTGCCCTCGACCAGATCTTGCCTGCTCGAAGGGTAGCGAGCGGTTCGGGGAAGTCGTCGTACTCCTTGGCGAGCTGATGGACTCGCTGCCGGCTGATGCCGCCGAGAATTTCGGCAACCTCGTGCACCCCGGCCAAGTCATGCTCTTCCACAGTCCCAGCTTAATGGGGTGCACCCTGACGGGCTTTGTCAAGCGGGCCATAGCAACAGTCTCACTCGGACCTGTGACAGTGACATCTGGCAGCACCGCTGGATGGGGCTTGTATAGCGTCGCCATGAACGCGGCGTTCACGGGCAGTGGTTAGCGTCGTCGATCTCGCCGGGAGGTCTTGCCTCAACGGCGAACTCGAACCCACGAAGAGCGAGCAGGAATTGTGCAATAGGGTGCGCCGGACACCAGTCCGGGCAACTTGCAATCGACGACACACTTCAGCGTCGACAAATCAGCGGCCAGAGCATCTCAGAAACGGGCTGATCACTCGATCGCAAATCATCAAACGAGACCGAGACCGATGCACCTAAGGGATTCAAAGGTCTCCAGATGTCGCACTCGGGGAGGAGTCTGAGACTGACGGTGATTCGGGACTGTTGGGCCTTTCGACTAGGGGAGACCTGTGAACGAAGACGAAGTCAACCGACAGGCCAAGCACCGATTGACGATTCTACGCCACCGAGATGAGGTCACCGGCAATGACTCGGCAACATGCCGCTACTACGGCATCGGCCGAACCGCTTCTACCAATGTCAACGCCACTACGCCAAACAACGAGCTTGCCGTCCTACGCTCCACCCCGACTTAACGGCAAAGTAGAGCGAGCACATCGCATTGACGCCAAAGAGTTCCACCAAATCTCGACGGCCAACTCATCGAGGACGCCGACGTATTCAACCAACGCCTCGAACAATGGGAGGACTACTACAACCTCGACCGACCACACGGCGGACGCAATGGACAAACCCCTACGAACGACTACTACAGGAAACAACGAAACGAGGGCCCGCCGTAACGGAACCCCGTCAGTCGCACACTTGCTCGGGGAGGAGGACTCGAACCCCCAATGACTGGACCAGAACCAGATGTGTTGCCAATTACACCATCCCCGAAAGACGGCACCAAGTTAGGTTATCGCCCTGGCTCGGGTTTCGGCCACCGAATTGTGGCCGTCCAACGATCTTCCGTTCAGCCCACGAGGTAGTTGTTCAAACGGCGAAACCCGACGACTCGACCGGCGGCAACGGCAGCCGACTCGCTGATCACCCGATCGACCGGCAGCGAGCCTTCGGTCGGATACACCGACGCATCGAGACCGACTTCAGCCGCTACCAACTGGGACCGACGAGCGTGGTAGGGGTCGGTAACCAGAATGACCTCGACAATGCCCTCGGCTTCCAGGAATCGCTCGACCGCAGCCAAGGATTCATAGGTTGAGCTGCCCTGGACTTCGAGCCGCAGATCTTCATCCGGCACGCTGGCGGTTTCTCGTAGATAGTCGTAGCCAGACTTGGCTTCAGTGGTGATGTCCGCCTCTTGCCCACCACCGGTGACCACGACCAGCTCTACTCGGTTGCTCTCGTACAACTCAGCAGCCCGGTCGAGGCGGCGCCGAAGCGCCTCCGACGGCTCCCCGTTGTACTGGGCAGCACCGAGAACCACGGCGGCGGGGGCGGATTCGGTTGTAACCCGGTTGGCGGCCCACATGACGTCGGCCACCGTGATCAGCAGGTAGCTGATGGTCAGCGCGACACCCCAGAACAGCAGCTTTCGAGAGGCAATCCCGCCCTCAAATTCGTCGTCATCCAGATCCGAGGACGAGGTAGCTGAGGGCGGTACTGCCTCGCCGACGTTCTGATCTTTGACGTTCTGATCTTCGAGATTGTCCGGCTCCAGGGCGTCATCGCCAACCTCGCTCCCCGACTCGGCGTCAGCGTCGACCGACAATTCAGTGGGCTCCTGTGAGGGATCCACCGAGCTGGTCGGATCTACCAGGTCCGACGACGCGTCATCCAGCGATTCAGAGTCGCTCACGCGCCATCCTGAGGCGGTCGAGAACCACGGAGCGGTCCAGTTCAGCCATGGGTTCAAACAGCGGCATACCCGAACGGCGGCCGGTCACGGCTATCCGAACCGGAAGCTGCGACTTGACGCCCAGCTCGTCGCCGACACCGAGAATGGCACCGGCCAGAGCGGGCGGCTCCCATGCCACGTCGGACAGGCGCTCGATCACCATGTCAAGCACCTTGTCGACGCCGTCTTTGGTCATCACCTTTTTCCAGTCTTTCGGTTCGACCTCCGGCGGCTCACCGACCACCCAGTCGATAACCGATGGGACCTCGTCGAAGCGCCGGATTCGTTCCTGGACAAAAGGGGCCAGTCGCCCGAATAGGTCGCTGTCGACACCCTCGGTATGTGCAGCGCAGCTTTCGATGAACGATTGGCTGTCCATCTTCCGGATGTACTCACCGTTGAAATGGTCAAGCTTTTTGATGTCGAAGAATGCCGGAGCCTTATTGATGTCGGCCAAGTCGAAACGCTCGATGATCTCTTCGATCGGCCGAATCTCGATGTCGTCCTTGGAGCCCCACCCGAGGGTGACGAGGTAGTTCCTCATGGCTTCGGGAAGGTAGCCACGGTCGGCGTAGTCGCCTACAGACACGTCGTCGCGTCGTTTCGACAGCTTCTTGCGCTGCTCGTTGACGATGAGGGGGAGGTGAGCGTAGGTCGGGTGTTCGGTGGCTCCCATCGCTTCTCGCAGGAGCAACACCCGAGGGGTGGTGTTAACGAGGTCCTCACCTCGAACAACATGGGTGATGTTCATGTCGAGGTCGTCGTAGGCGTTGGCCACATGAAACATGGGGACACCGTTGGACCGCACGATGACGAAGTCCTCAAGTACAGCGTTCTCGAACTCGACCCGGCCACGGATCAGGTCGTCCCAGGCCGTAGTGCCGGTGTCGGGGGTCCGGAAACGAACAACCACACTTCGGTCGGTGTCACCGTCGGATGGCGGCGCCACCTGGCGGTCTCGACAATGCCCGTCGTAACCGACGTTCTCTCCAACTCTGGCCACGACCGCATCGCGTGTGCAGTCGCAGTAGTAGGCCTTGCCAGCGTCAACAAAGTCCTGTGTGACCGTTCGGTACTGTTCGAAGCGTTCGGACTGACGGTACTCCTCGTCCCAGTCGATGCCGAGCCAACGGAGGTTGTCGTGGATGGCGGCGATCATCTCCGGCTGTGACCGGTCGACGTCGGTGTCTTCGATCCGCAGCACCATGACACCGCCCGTTCGTTTGGCGTACAGCCAGTTGAACAACGCCGAGCGGGCGCTACCGACGTGCAGATAGCCGGTCGGAGCGGGAGAGAATCGAAGCCGGACCGTCATGAGTGACCGTGACCGTCGCTTGAATCGGTCATGACCGAATCGTCTATGAACTGTGCGCGCCAGTCAGCCTCGTAGCGAGATGCGATCGTCCCGTGGGGTTGCCGCAGCGAGTCTTCGTCAACGGCGTCGACCACCTGTCGCCGCTCGGAATAGTGATGGTGGCTTTCGATTTGGGCAAAAGCGTGGCTGCGGGCCCGGGTCAGCGCAACATCGGGGGTCGGGTCGAAGAACCCGAACATGGTGAATGCGACAGTTAGGTCGTGCACGACGGGAGCTCGACCCACCAGGGCTGCTCGCCGCATGGCGACCGCCACGCATCCGGCCACAGCGTCACCTCGTTCGACGTCGCCGAAGTGAAGGCGGTCATCGAACTGGCGGACCAGTCGGTAGGCGTATCCGGCGTCCGGACCGGTGGTTCCTAGCGCCGGGCCTTTGGGTGGCGGTCCGGCGTAGTCGCCGGGTCGATCACCGGTCCACGAGTCCTCCCGCCGCGGGGGCGAGGTGTAGACCCGGAGTTTTTGGGTTGGTTCGGTGGGAACGAAGTCTGGAGCTGCCACGACTAGTAGGCTACATGCCCAGCTACTTCTGGAGGCGACCACCATGGGAACCGGATCCGTCTTGTACCGCATCATCTTGGTCGGGCACCTGCTCGCGGCCATGATCGGGTTCGGGGGTCTGATCACCCACGGCCTGTATCACGCAAGGGCGGTTCGGGCTTCAGCGACTGAAGCCGGCCCTCTGATGCGGGCCACTGTCGCCGTCTCCCAGATCGCCTATTACGGCATTTACGCGCTGTTGGCCTTCGGCGTCGTCCTCATCTCGCTCAGCGACGATGCATGGTCGTTCGCCGCGCCGTGGGTGTCGGCATCGTTTGTGGTGTGGTTTCTCATCGTCGGCCTCATCCACGGTCTGGTCCGTCCAGCTCAACGTCGCCTGGAAGAATTGGCGACCGCAGCCGAGAACGACCCGATTGTGGTCGAGTCATGCTGGGGCCCGGCGCTTGCCGCCGAGGAGGGCCTCGGCGGGCCAGACGCCGACATGGACATGGATCAAGAGCTGGGTAACCGGGCTCGACCGTCTTTGAGCTTTGAACAGTGGTTGTCCGGCCAATCGACCGACGCTGGGCTGCTAGGCCGCCTGGCCATGGGAGAGTTGGCCACGCAACTTCTGTTCATTGTCGCCCTGGTCTTGATGGTCTGGAAACCGGGCAACTAGCTTTCAGCAGTTGGTTCGCCGCCGGGCGGATCGCCCACAGGTCCGTCACCGGCTTGGTCGGACATGTCGCCCTTGGTCTTACGAAGGACCTTGCCCAAGTCTTCTCCCACCGTGGCGCTGACCGACTGATAGGTGTCGTTGAGTGCGTCTTTGAGCAGGCTGCCGATGTCGCGCATGTCGTCACGAATGAACGGATCTTTGCTGGCGTTGGAGAAACTAGCCAACGCATCTTGCAACTTGTCGGTCATTTCCTCCATGGCGGCCCGAGTGTCACCCGGTCGAGTGCCATCGTCGGCGACGTCGTTTTCCTGCTCAAGGTGGACTTTGAGTTTGGAGCCGAGCCCTTCGACTTTGGCTCGCAACTCCTGCCATGTTTCATCTGCCATGATCGGCTCCT
>CALJMD010000216.1 GCA_937981915.1 uncultured Acidimicrobiales bacterium | reverse complement strand
TTGGCGTCCACGACGCCCGCTCCCTGCTGAGCCATGATCGAATCGTCGCCGCCTATTTCGGCGCCGAGGATTTGATAGCCGATCTAGGCGGAGTGAGGACCGAATCGAACGCCGAGGTGGCTGCGGCCCGAGCATTCACCGCCATAGCCGCACGAGTGGCCCAGAAGCCTCTTTGGGATCAAGTGGTCACAGACTTCCGCAACGACGACCGCTTCATGCGGGAAGCTACCGAAGCCCGCAACATGGGTTACCAGGGAAAGCTGTGTATCCACCCGGGCCAGGTGGCCTTATCGAACAGCGCCTTCACACCATCGACCGAAGAGCTGGACCGTGCCCGGCGCCTGTTGGAAGCGTACGACGACGCATCGGCCAACGGCTTGGCCGCTATCGACTTTGAGGGTCAGATGGTTGATGAGCCTCTGGCGGTGCAGGCCCGACGGTTGTTGGCCCGAGCGGGGCAATGAACGGTCCGAGCGAGACAGACATGATCGAAAACAGACGCTATACCGAGCACGTTGTAAGG
This sequence comes from uncultured Acidimicrobiales bacterium, assembly GCA_937981915.1. Classification (GTDB taxonomy): domain Bacteria; phylum Actinomycetota; class Acidimicrobiia; order Acidimicrobiales; family SZUA-35; genus JAHELU01. Next base: position 13,067 of record CALJMD010000216.1, on the reverse strand, counting down.
AATCTGTTGTGAGTGATGCAAAGCGGCCCCACACCGGTCGATGGTTGGAAGACTTGGAGCCCGGAACGGTCATCCACCATGCCATTCGGCGGTCGATAACCGAGTCCGACAATGTGATGTTCACATCGATGACTATGAACCCGGCCTGGCTTCATCTGGACTTTGACTACGCAGCGAACGAGACTGAGTTCGGTCAACCTCTCGTCAACTCGATGCTCACCCTGGCGATGGTGGTCGGCATTAGTGTTCACGAAACGACACTGGGTACGACCGTCGCCAATTTGGGTTTCTCTGAGATTGGGTTCCCGGCGCCCATGTTTCACGGTGACACGTTGAGGGTTGAAACCGAGGTCGTCTCGTCCCGGGCCTCGAAGTCACGTCCCGGACAAGGAGTGGTGACCTTCGAGCATCGCGGGTTCAACCAACGTGACGTGTTGTGCTGCCGGGCAGTGCGAAACGCCTTGATGCTGGCCCGGCCGACCGACGAGTAGCGACTACGCCGTTGGCGATGGGCCTTCGCTCGCCCCTCCGGCGAAGGCTTGAGCTTTCACCATCCAGTCGTAGGCGCTGAAGCCGACAATGTCGAGCGCGGTGTCATCGGGATGCCTCCGTTGCGTCACAACCAGGCAAAAGTCTTCGGCCGAACCGTTGATGCGGTTGGCGCTATCGGACGAGCCGAATTGCCAGTTCTGGCCGGAAGGACTTACAAGATCAACCAGTACCGGTTCTTCGGGTGGTGTTAGCCCGCGATTGATGTACGACCAGTTCCGAGTGTTGACGCCGAGGCGAACGATGTGGCTAAGGCGGTCGGTCGGCGCTATCGCCGTGCCTACGGCCTGGGCGACGTCGCTGCCATGCGCCCACGTCTCCATGAGCCGGGCAGTGAGAAACGACTTGGCTCCCATCGACGGTCCGTACCACGGTACGCGGGCCTTGTCGTCCAGTGTGACGGCCTGGTCAAGCAGGGCCTGTCGGCCGGACCGCCAGGTGGCTAGGAGATCTTCAGGCGCCATCTCCCTGAACCGAGCCAGCGTCATATCGTCGACACTGTCGTCGCTGGCGGAAGACATGTTTGCCAGAAGCTCGGCCTTCTTCTGTTCGAAGTCGTCCGGGTCAGCGATGGCTAGGCGAGCGGTGTCGTCAAAGTAGGCAAGATGTCCGATCTGGTCGCGGACTGACCAGCCTGGACTGGCAGTGGACTCTTCCCATTGCTCGGCGTCCAAACCGCTGACGACTTGGTCCAGGTCATCATGTTCAGCCGCCAGATCAGAAACAAGTTCAGTCACACTTACCATCGTTACGTCCTGCCCGCTTCCGCTCAATCGACTCAACAACGTTGACTGGTAGCCTAGCTCGACCGCCAACTACGGTGTGAGCCGTGTCTGCTGAGGTGAACGAGCAACGGCGTCGTCCGATTCGAATTGCCAACTGTTCCGGATTTTTCGGCGATCGGTCGAACGGGGCAGCCGAGATGGTCGACGGCGGACCAATCGATGTTCTGACCGGGGACTGGCTGGCTGAGCTGACGATGTTGATCCTCGGGCGAATGAAGGCTCGCGGTCGTTCAGGAGGCTACGCTCCGACGTTCGTAAATCAGGCTGAAGGAGTGCTCGCTCAGTGCCTTGATCGTGGAATCAAGATTGTTAGCAACGCCGGAGGACTCGACCCGGTCGCCTGCGGCGAGGCTTTGGCGGAACGAGCGGCCGCCCTCGGCCTTTCGCCACGGATCGCCTGCATTACGGGGGACGATCTGTTAGGGCGACTTGATGGACTGCTTGAGACAGGAGATCTCGGAGCCTTCCACAATGGTGCTGACGCCGTTCCCTTGGAAAAGAATGCGGCTGCCTATGAGACAGCCAACGCCTACCTGGGCTGCTGGGGCATCGTCGAAGCGCTCTCAGAGGGTGCTGATGTGGTGATTACTGGAAGGACGACCGATGCCGCCATCGTCTGCGGACCGGCTGCCTGGCACCACGGGTGGCACCCCACCGACTTCGACTCGCTAGCCGGGGCCGTTGTTGCTGGCCACATCATCGAGTGCAGCGGTCAGGCGACAGGTGGCAACTACTCGTTCTTCTCGGAGCTTCCCGACTTCGGGACCGACCGCTTCCGGCCTCGCGTGGGATTCCCTTGGGCTGAAATCGCTGCGGACGGTTCGAGCGTCATTGGGAAACACGATGACACCGGTGGCGCGGTAACCGTCGGAACCGTAACGAGCCAGCTGCTCTACGAGATCGGCGCGCCCGACTATCTCGGTCCGGACGTAACCGCTCACTTCGACTCGATCCAACTTGCACAGCTGGCTCCAGATCGGGTCGCAGTGTCGGGGGCAACCGGCTCGGCGCCACCCGACACCCTCAAGGTTTCCCTGAACCGCGCCGGTGGTTTCAGGAACTCGTTCTCGGTCGCTTTGACCGGGCTCGACGTCGAACACAAAGCGGAGCTGGCCCGTCGAACGTTCTGGGACCTGTGTCCCGTTGAGCCGCAGGACTTCGACTTCGTGGAAGACGTCGTGGTCGACACCAGCCATGTTGACCCGACCAGCCAGGAGGCGGCGACAGCTATATGGCGGGTAGCGGTTAAGGACAGCGATGAACGCAAGGTAGGTCGGGCCTTTAGTGACGCCATGGTGCAGACCGCACTCAGCTCAATACCAGGAATGTACGGTCTCGGCGGTGGGCCGTCGGCGGCCAAGCCGTTCGCTGTGTTCAGTCCGGCACTGGTGCCGAGGGATCTTGTGCCCCAGTACCTCCAGTTTGTTTCGGGCCCAGATGCTGACGCTGCGAGACGCCAGGTAGTCGATGCCGTCGAGCTTGTTACGGCCATCTCGTCGGCCGATTCCGGCGAGGATGCCCGTCGACAAAGCCGGGAGCCGACGTTGGGTGCCTCCTCCGCTGGAGGCGCGCAGACCACGTTGGAGGCACCACTGGGCACAGTCTTCGGTACTCGATCCGGTGACAAGGGTGGAGACGCCAACCTTGGCATATTCGCTCGTTCTGAGGCCGGATGGAAATGGCTGGACAGTGAGCTGACGGTCGAGGAAGTCCGGCGCCTCCTGCCCGAAACGGACGGACTCCAGATAGATCGATACCGATTGCCCAACCTGTGGTCATTGAACTTTGTTGTCCGCGGGTTGCTCCAGGAGGGAGTGGCCGCCTCGACTCGACAGGATCCACAGGCCAAGGCGCTCGGTGAGTGGCTGCGGGCACGCGTCGTCCAGTTGCCGTCGGCCGTTCTCGAAGCCGACCCGGCTTGGACGTAGCTGGCAGCGCTTCAACAAGGGATCACACCAGGTCCTTCCGAAGAAGAACTTCTCGAGGAGAACAGGGCAAAGCTGGCTTACTGCGGGCCGGTCACGCCACACTGGAGACATGCGAAACCACGTAACGGACATGTTTGGCATCGATGTACCGGTCTTTGCCTTCACCCACTGCCGCGACGTCGTGGTGGCGGTTTCCAAAGCGGGAGGTCTCGGTGTCCTCGGAGCGGTGGCCCACTCACCGGAACAACTCGAAATTGACCTCAAGTGGATCGAAGACGAGCTCGATGGTCGCGCACCGTACGGAGTGGACGTCATCGTTCCACTTCGCTACACGGGATCCGATGACGGTGGCTTAACCGTGGCCGACGTCGTCGAAGCAATTCCGAACGCCCATCGTGAGTTCGTAGACGAACTTCTTGAACGCTACGACGTTCCAGCGCGTGCCGATCTGGAAGGTCAGGAAAGCTCAGACCGGACGTCCATGTTTGGATCTTCCGCCGAGCAGCCAGCGCCATTCTCAGCAGATCAGGCCGGCCCCCAACTTGAGATAGCGCTGGCCCACGAGCCAGCCTTACTGGTGAATGCACTCGGCCCGCCACCACAGTTCATGGTCGACCAGGTGAAAGAGCGAGGGCGCCGTATTGGGGCTCTGGCCGGCAAACCGCAGCACGCAGCTCGACACATCAACGCCGGTGTCGACCTGCTGATTGCCCAAGGCTACGAAGCTGGCGGCCACACCGGAGAGGTCGGGTCCATGGTGTTGATCCCCGAGATCGTCGATGCGGCTGGAGACATTCCCGTTCTTGGCGCCGGGGGAATCGGCCGCGGGCGTCAAATGGCCGCAGCGATGGCACTGGGAGCCCAAGGCGTCTGGTGTGGCTCGGTATGGTTGACGACCGAGGAGGCCGAGACCCACCCGGTGGTCAAGTCGAAGTTTCTCGCTGCGTCCTCGTCTGACACCATTCGCTCCCGGTCACGAACCGGCAAACCGGCCCGACAACTGCGGTCCTCGTGGACCGATGAGTGGGAACGACAGGACTCGCCTGACCCACTAGGTATGCCAATGCAGCCGATACTGGTGGCGGAGGCGATTGATCGAATCGATCGAGCGGCTCACAAGTCAGGGTCCGGGGCCGAACAGTTGGCCAACTACTTTGTGGGCCAAATTGTTGGAGACATGGACAAGATCAAGCCAGCGTCCCAGGTTGTGTATGAGATGATCGACGAGTTCATCGACGCGGTGCGCTCGCTTGGAGTGTACGTTGAGTGAACTGGACCGTGAGCGACTCGCTCTAGCCCGAATCTGGGCTGTCCATTCCGCCTATCTCGACCAGGTACGTCAGGTAGCCGAGGGGTTGGCAGCTGAAGCGGCCGAAGCGGTAGATGACGGTATTCGAGACCTTGTCGACGAGGACGCCGAAGCCGACGCTGCCGTCCAGGCAGTACTGGTTCGTCAAATGTCAGAGCGCGCCATGTACGCCGCTCGACGGGTAACCGACCTCGAGTCTCAAGGCGACGCCTTGGCTTTCGGGAAGATGCGATCGGTCGAAGACGGCGAACTGTACGTCGGCCGCCGAACGGTGTTGGATGGCGATGATCCACTTCTCGTTGACTGGCGGGCCAGAGCGTCGATCCCGTTCTATCGAGCAACCCCGATCGAGCCGATGGGGCTGACCGGCCGCAGACATTTGCTGTACGACGATCCGTCGCCCGGCAGCGAATCGACGTTGGTGGACTACTCCGACGAATGGTTCGACGCTGGTTCGATTGAGGAACTGAGGGACCGCAGCCAGCGGGGCGAGCTTCGAGGCGAAGCCGCTCTCCTGGCATCGTTGACAGCTCCGACCAGTGATCGAATGCGCTCAGTTGTCAGCACGATTCAGGCGGAACAAGACGCAGTCGTGCGAGCGCCATCCAATCGTCCTCTTCTTGTTCAGGGAGGCCCGGGGACCGGGAAGACGGTCGTCGCCCTCCACCGTGCCGCCTACCTTCTCTACGATCAACGTGAAGAGCTCGAGGAGTCAGGCGTCCTCATCGTTGGTCCGTCGAAGAGGTTTTTGAGCTACATCTCCGGTGTACTCCCGTCACTGGGGGAGAGCGGTGTGGTATCGGTGACCGTGCCACGTTTGCTGCGCGGTGTACGCCTTGGCCATAGCGAGTCTGCTTCGGTCGCCTCTGTCAAGGGAGACAGAGCAATGGTGTCGGTAATGGCGGCCGCCGTCGCCGCCCGCCAGCGGACGCCAGACCACGACCTCGTCGCCTGGTACGGATCCCAGCGGGTGCGGATCCCAAATGATGACCTGCTTCGCATGTTCAAAGAGGCGCAACGCAACGCGCTGCACAACGATGGGGCTCGACAACTGAGACGCATGGTGGTCGACGCCGCGGCCAGTCAGGTGTATGACCGTTCGTTCCATAATCTTGATGACGCCCGCAGCTCCTTTGAACGCAACACCGATGTCAAAGAGTTTTGCCTGCGACACTTTCCTCCGTTGACACCAGAACAGGCACTCAACGACCTGCTGGGTTCACCAAATCTGCTCGCAGCGGTATTGAGAAATGCGGGAGCCCCGGCCGAGTGGCGCCACGTAGTGGGCCGGCCTCGGGCTACTGAAACTGACCTTGAACGAAGGGAGTGGGCCGACTCCGACAGTGCCCTACTAGATGAGCTGTTGTCTCGTCTCGGGCCGACGGCGGAAGATGACGTTGCCGGCCCGGTTTCCGCACTCGAACTTCGTGTGGCGGAAGACGAATTCGCCGAGCTGTACCGGGAAGAAGACCTCTTCGATCAACCGTCCGAGCGGGTCGACGACCCGGGCGACGTTGCCTTCGGGCTGTCGTTCGACGATCCCTATATCGAACCCGCCGATGACAGCGGGACCGGGCCGGGTGCCAACGCTGCCAACCCGGCAACCGCCCAGAGCGACGAACCCATCGGCCTTGACGAAGCTGCTGCTCTTGAAGAGCAGGACCAGCAGCGCTGGCAGGATGGCCGCGCCGCTCCAGAATACGATGGTGCTCCGGCCGAAGATCTCAAGCTTGAAGGGGTCGACGTCGTTGACGAAGAAGGCGCGACCGTGATCGAATTGGTGGAGCACGAACGAAGCTGGCAGTTTGGGCATGTCATCGTTGACGAAGCACAGGAACTATCCGCTATGGAATGGCGAATGGTTGCTAGGCGAGCGTTCGACGGGTCCATCACGATTGTCGGCGACTTGGCTCAACGCAGCGCCGGACCGGTCGCGTCGTGGGCCGAGCTTCTGCCGTCGGCGTTTCAGGACCACCAGTACCGGGAGTTGACCATCAACTATCGCTCGCCCAGTGAGTTGCAGGCGCTTTCGACCGCTCTGCTGTTGGAAGTCGCGCCGTCGGTGCAGCCGGCAGAGGCGATTCGGACCTCGGACCGACCGATCCTGATACGGTGCGCCGACGACTCAGTGGCCGCTGTCGCCGACCTGCTGACCGAACCGGGCTTCAGCGACAGTGGGGAACGGGTCGCAGTGCTTACCCCATCCTCGCTGGCCGCTGAGGTCGAGTCTCGGGTCGGGTCGGGCCCGTGCCGTGAAAACCTTGAAATCCTGACGTCGGAGCAGTGCAAAGGCCTCGAATTCGACGTGGTGGTCTTGCTCGAACCGTCACGAATCGAACGAGAAGACGGAGGACTGCCCGCCGTGTACGTTGCGGTCACCCGTCCAACCCAAGAACTCGTCGTGGTTACCAGCGAGCCGCTCCACCCCGTCTTCGGAGCCACCGGATCGGCCGTAACGACCCGATGAAGTCGACATGATCAATGACGATCGGGGACAGGCGAGTGCCAAGGCCGACCTGTTCATGACCGCCGCCGCCATGGCGGAGCAGTATCTACGCAGCGAGCGGCAGGGGCGCGTCTTCCCCGACAGCGCCGCAGTGGACGCACTTTCCGTCCTGGACAGCTGGGGACTTGAGGCCCCCCGCCCTGCTGGTGAGGTTCTGAGTGACCTGGCCGCCATGGGACAGGCAGCCGCGGTTCGATCGACCGGTGGGCGATACTTCGGATTTGTAACCGGGGGTACCGAACCGTCAGCTTTGGCAGCATCACTCTTGGCCCTGGCATGGGATCAAAACGGGGCCCTGCCTGCGATGTCGCCGCTGGCGGCCGCCATTGATGCCAAAGCAGCTAGATGGGTAGTCGAACTTCTCGGGCTCCCGACCGAGTCGACGGCGGTGTTTTGCGGTGGTGCTTCGGTTGCCAACCTCATCGCCATCGTCGCCGCACGAGACGTTCTGCTGGCGCACCAAGGTTGGTCCGTGGCCGAGTCAGGCCTTCGAGGCTCTCCGCCGGTTTCGGTCATTGCATCAACGGAGGCTCACTCTTCGGTCGTGAAGGCACTGCGGGTCGCAGGCTGGGGCGCAAGCGAGGTCCACCTGGTTGAGACCGACGAACTTGGTCGACTAAAGGTTGAGGCGATCGGCAACGTCGGATCGCCAGCCCTCATCGTCGCTCAGATGGGCAACGTGAACACCGGCCACTGCGACCCCCTTGCTGAACTGGCAACGTGGGCCGACGCCAGGTTTGCGCCCGGTGACTATTGGATTCACGTCGACGGGGCATTCGGTTTGTGGGCCGCAGCGTCGACAACCCAGCAGCACCATGCGGCTGGTATCGAGATGGCTCACTCTTGGGCCACCGATGCCCATAAATGGCTGAATACGCCCTATGACTCCGGGATCGTCATTGCTCGTAACGGGCTTGATCTACGCAAAGCGATGTCAGCATCGGCCGCCTACCTCCCCGGACAGGATCCAGTCGACCTCGTGGACTGGAGCGACGAGCTTAGAGAGCCGATGCATCTCGGCCTTCAAATGTCCCAAGCGGTTCGGGCGATTCCGGTGTTCGCCGAGCTAGCGGTGCTGGGGACAGCTGGCGTTGCCGACCTTATAGATCGCTGTTGCCGCCACGTAGCCGATCTGGCCACCTTGCTCGAAAGCGGTGGCGTCGAGATTCCAGTAGCTCCGGGCTTGAATCAGGTTCTTGCCAGGTTTGGTTCCGACGCCCTAACCGACGAAGTCGTACGCAACATTCAAAGCGGTGGCGTGTGTTGGGCGGGTTCAACGACGTGGCAGGGGCGCAGAGCCATGCGCTTAAGCGTGTGCGATGCTTCAACTACCACTGAGGACATTGAGACGACGGCGGCTGCGATTCTTGAGGCGTGGCGCACTGCCACGGGCTGACGACCTGATTCGCTTCCGATCGGCAAGCGCACGCTATCGTCGCGAGTGATGAGCGACACGACCTTTCTGGTACCCGACGACGGCCCGTTCTACGACGATCTGGAACCGGGTATGGATCTTTCACCCCAACCGCCGGTCACCATCGATAGCGGCCTAGCCGCCTGGTATCAGTCGATCGTCGGTGAAGTCTTTCCGCTTTGCCTGGACCACCGTTTGTCGACCCAGACCACCGGTCGACCGATGCCTCTGGCGTCGCCCGGGCTTGTCGTCAACCTGGCCGTTGGCCAATCGACGGTCGCCACAAGGCGGGCCATAGCCAATCTCTTCTACCGGAATATGCGAATAGCCCGTCCAGTACATGTTGGAGAGACGCTGCACACCAGGGTTCGAATCGAAGCGATGGCCGACGCCAAGCCTCGAGAAGATCGACCCAACCGAGGCAAAGTCTTGTTGGGGATACAGACGACGGCTGACGATGATGTCGTTCTTGACTGTCAACGCTGCGCACTACTCCCGATGCGCGGGAGCGACCTGCCCGGCCACAGTGGTGACACCGGTCGCGCCCCCGAGGGCATCGACATCGACGACTATGTAGACCTTGTTCCAGGATCGTGGGATGGATCGGGGCTCGCAAGTGTTCGAGAGTGGGCCATCGACGAAGAACGAATCGATATCACCCGCGATGTCGTAGATCAAGCCACGGGTCTGGCCCGCTTGACCCACAACCGGGCGATTGTCCATCGAGATGCCGAAGCGTCCGCCTACGGTGAGCGGCTTGTGTACGGCGGTCATGTACAGGCTCTCGCTCAGGCCTCACTAACGCGCCTCGACCCGGCCATGGGCACCGTCGTGGCGTGGCACACGTGCAACCACTTGGCTCCCGCCTTCGAAGGGGATCTGCTGGCATTCTCCCATCGCCTGATCGCCGAGCGAGTCGTTGACTCCGGCTTTGTCGTCCGAGCCTTCGAGACGGTAGGGGTGGCACATCGAGCGGCCCGCCAATCGTCCGACCTTCCGGAGGTCGCAGAGGTCTTGAGGTGGGTACCCGTAGTCGTTGGTCGAGGTGGATGACTTGATGGACGCGGGGCCGACGACCTGGGTCCCTGAGATCGACGAACTGCGGGAGGCGCAGCGACGGATCGCCGACTATGTGCACGTAACCCCGGTGATGACGTCGGAGGCTATTGATTCGATCGTCGGCTCTCGGGTGTCGTTCAAGAGTGAGCATCTTCAGAAGGCCGGCGCCTTCAAGGCCCGTGGGGCACACAATGCTGTCTTCAGCTTGTCCGACGAGCAGGCGGCGAACGGTGTCCTCACCCACTCTTCGGGCAACCACGGTGCCGCCCTCGCCCTCGCCGCCCGCTCCCGAGGCGTGGCCGCCCATGTTGTCATGCCGTCGAATGCCCCGGCGGTCAAAAAGGCGGCAGTGGTCGGTTACGGCGCCGAGGTGACCGAATGCGCACCGACGTTGGAAGCTCGGCACTCCACCGTTGACGAGCTGCAAGCGTCGACCGGCGCGCATGTCGTTCACCCCTACGATGACGTTGACGTGATCCGGGGGCAATCGAGCGTCGGCTTGGAGATTGTCGAGCAGTTGGACGGCGACCGTCCTGATGCCGTCATTGCGCCGGTCGGTGGTGGAGGCTTACTGTCAGGGGTAGCCGCCGCAATCAAGTATCTGTGGCCGGAGTGTTCCATCTACGGCGCTGAACCGGCTGGAGCCGACGATGCCAAACGAAGCTTCGATAGCGGGCAGCTGATACCGCAAACGGCACCGGACACAATTGCCGATGGTCTGCTGACCTCGTTGGGCGACCTGACCTTCCCCTTGATCCAACGCAATGTTGACGACATTTTGGTGGTAGACGACCAGCAGATTGTTGATGCCATGTCGCTGCTCTACACCAGAGCGAAACAGGTGATCGAGCCGTCGGGAGCCGTTCCGCTGGCGGCAATCGCCGCTAACAGGGAACTATTTGGCGGCCGCCACGTTGTGGCCGTTCTGTCCGGTGGGAACGTCGACCTTGGAGGCTTGCCGTGGTGAGCCACCGATCCCGACCACCCGTACCCAGAAGGGGGCGACATGTTGTCGTTTGAACTTGATCCTGAGCTGGAAGAACTACGTCGGCGTGCCCGAGAGCTGGCGACCGTCGGTGTCGAGAAGTTCGGGCGTTGGAACGACAGCTGGATCAATGGATTCTCGAAGGAATTCGCTGCGATGATGGCGGCCGAAGGCTGGATCGGGATGGGTTGGCCGGAAGAGTTCGGGGGAGGGGAGCGACCGGCAATCGAACGGGTCATCGTGGCCGAAGAAATGATTGCGGCCGGTGCGCCGATCGCGGCAATGTGGTTTGCCGACCGGCAGATGGGTCCCGCGTTGATCGCCTACGGGAACGAGGATCAACGATCGGAGTTTCTTCCCGGCATGCTGTCCGGTCAGACCACATGGTGTATCGGAATGAGCGAACCGGACTCGGGTTCGGACCTGGCGTCGCTAAAGACATCGGCTGACCGCGACGGCGATCACTGGGTCATCAACGGACAAAAGATCTGGACCAGTTTTGGTGAGGTGGCTGACTACTGCTACCTGATCTGTCGGACGACGACCGAGGGTCCACCGCACCGGGGAATCTCTGAGATCATCGTCCCGATGGATTCCGACGGTGTCGAGGTTCGACCGATCACCGACATGACCACGAACCGGCACTTCTGCGAGGTGTACTTCACCGATGTCAGAGTGCCACTGGCCAACCTCGTCGGCGTTGAAGGCGACGCGTTCAAACAGACGATGCGTCAGCTCGAACACGAACGGGGCGGTATTGATCGGCTCGTCTCCAACAAGGCGCTGTACGACATGGCAGTGGCCGAGGCCGATCACTCGGATCCGTTGGTTCGCCAAGAGATAGCCGATCTTGAGATTGGCTACAGAGTTGGGCGGCTACTGGTGTATCGCGAAGTGCTTCGGCAGGCGCCAGCTGGTTTCAGCGCTGCCACCAAGTGTTTCTGCACCGAACATCAGTGGCGCGTCGCTCAGTTCGCGTCCCGAATCTTGGGGCCGCGGGCCGGTCTGGCCGACGATGTCGGGTTGGGTCTGGCCTACGCTCCGGCGTACACCATCATGGGCGGCACCTCGAATATCATGCGCAACATCCTCGGCGAACGAGTCCTCGGTTTGCGCCGAGAGCCGCGCCGCTAGCGGCTGCTCTGATTACGGGCCTGAGCCGCACGGCTGCCTTCCCTAGCTTGTTGGTGGTGCTGATGCTGTCTGCTGGACACCGAAGAGTTCGTTGGCCAGATCACGAACCTGCGCGACCAGTGGAGACGCCTCGTCACGTCTAGTCATCAACAACAAGGGGATAGTGGCATCGTCGTCGTCGATGGAGAGAAACGTGAGGTTGGGGGGCCGGAGCGTACGAACGCTGTTGGGAATGAGGGCGATCCCCTGTCCGGAGGCGACCAGACCGAGGATCGTGGCGTATTCGGTCGCTTCGATTACTGGTTCGTAGTCGATGCCCCGCCCTTTAAGCAGGCCGGCCAGCTCCCGGTGGAGACTCGGTGATACTTCGCGGTCGAATCCGATGAACGTTGCGCCGTCCAGCTGTGCCAGGGCGGCCGTCTCCTCGTCTGCGAGTGGGTTATCGGCGGGCACGGCCACGGCGAGACGCTCCCGTTGTAGGACCAGGGCTTCAATGGAGTCGTGAGCGCCAGCGTGGCTACCTGCCGTTCGGCTTAGCCCCAGATCGATTCGATTCTGATTGAGGGCGGCTATCTGTTCGTCGGAGGACATGCTTCGTAGTTCGTACTCAACAGTCGGCCATCTCGATCGGTAAGCCTTGAGCAGGCGTGGCATTGTGTCGTAGCTGGCCGAGTCGACGAAACCAATGCGCAGCGTTCCCCTTGTTCCGGACTTCACCTCCTTGACTCGCTGTTCGAATCGGTCGTATTCGGCCAAGACACGAAGCGCCTCGACGTAGAGTTCTCGACCAGCGGCCGTCAGCGAAACCTTACGTGTTGTCCGCTCGAACAGCGGTAGGCCCAGTTGCTCTTCCAGTAGCCGTATCTGTTGGCTCAGGGGCGGTTGGGCCATATGAAGACGGGTAGCGGCCCGCCCGAAGTGAAGCTCTTCGGCTACGGCGCAGAAGTAGCGGAGACGATTGACGTTCAATGGAGCTCCGTAGACACTCTCGCGGTTTGTTGCCGCTTCGACCAGTAAGACCTTAATGGTACCAATATATAGTCGACTAATACTTAAGTCAGATGAAGTCCCGTAGTAGGGTTTGCGTTTATGGCTGACCGATCGCTACTCTCCCGGCGGAATGGAAATGGCAAGGGCCCCGAGCGGTACTCGGCGTGGGGCCTCCTACGGAAAGGCTTGGCTCAAGAGACCTGGCCTCGAGCGTGGCGGGAAGTTCCCTTACGTCCCACCTACGACGCTGTCATCATCGGTGGCGGTGTCCACGGCCTAGCAACCGCCTACTACTTGGCTGTCAACCACGGAATCACCAATGTGGCCGTGGTCGACAAGGCCTACATCGGTAGCGGCGGATCCGGTCGAAACACCGCGATTGTGCGATCCAACTATCTGACCCCCGAG
>CALJMD010000215.1 GCA_937981915.1 uncultured Acidimicrobiales bacterium | reverse complement strand
TCAGCCCCGAATGAGACGAAGAGCTTCGGCACGTGTGGCCGGATTCTTCTTGATCAAGCCGCGCAAGGCTGAGGTAGTCGTAACCGCACCAGGTTTTTGCACGCCCCGCATCGCCATGCACAGATGCTCGGCTTCCATGGTTACCAGCACACCGGTGGCGTTGAGACGCTCAACCATGGCGTCGGCGACCTGAACGGTCAATCGCTCCTGAACTTGCAGTCGATTGGCGAAGCCGTCGACCACTCGAGCCAGTTTTGACAAGCCGCACACTTTGCCGTCGCGCCCCGGAATGTAGGCCACATGAGCTCGTCCGATGAACGGCAGCATATGGTGCTCACACAGCGAGCTGAACGAAATATCGCGCACGATGACCATCTCATCGTGGTCAACCTCAAACTGCCGGTTCAGGTGGTCTGCCGGGTCCTCCAGGTAGCCACCCAGCAACTCGGTGTAGGCCCGGGCGACACGGGCGGGAGTGTCGATTAGCCCGTCTCGGGTTGGGTCTTCACCAACCGCGGCCAGGATTTCTCGTACAGCATTCTCGATTCTGGTCTGATCCATGAACTCTCTTTCGACGGCTCAAGACTAGCGAGCACGACCGTCGGCCATAGGCCGAGGTGCCATTCAGCACTCCAGTTCTCTGTGCCCGGTGAAATGCGCCAATGCTTCGGCATTGGCCAGTGCTTCGGCGTTCTTGACCGGTCGTCCGTGCACCACCTCGGTGACAGCAAGCTCCACGATCTTGCCCGATCGGGTTCGCGGGATGTCAGGTACCTCAAGCACTACGGCCGGGACGTGTCGAGGTGAGGCCTTGGCCCGCAGCTCTCGGCGCAGCTCGTCAACTATCTCTCCGTTGAGCGTTCCCGGCTCGGTCATTTTGACGAACAGCACGATCCTGGTGTCGTTATCCCATTCCTGTGCGATGGCGATGGCTTCGGCCACGGACTCGTGTCGCTCCACCACGCGATAGATCTCCGCTGTGCCGATCCGAACTCCAGAGGCATTGAGGGTGGCATCGGATCGGCCGTAAATGATCATCCCGTCATTGTCGGTCCAGGCCGCATAGTCTCCGTGGGCCCACACACCATCAAACCGCTCGAAGTAGGCGGCCTGGTAGCGAGCGTCGTCATCGTCGTTCCAGAATTCGAGCGGCATCGAGGGGAACGGCTTTGCACAGACAAGCTCACCCTTTTCGCCGGGAGGGCACGGCTCACCGTTGTCATCGAGAACGACAATGTCCATCCCCAGGCCTTTGGCCTGAATCTCTCCGGCAAACACCGGTCGAGTCGGGTCGCTGGTTACCAGACAGCCACAGAGATCGGTGCCACCAGAAATAGATGCCAGGTGCACCTCCGGGCTGATGGCGTCGTACACCCAGGCGAAGCCCTCCTGACTGAGCGGTGAACCGGTCGAACAGATGGTTCGGATGGAGGCCAGGTCGTGATGGTCAAGCGGGCGGTACCCGGACTTCATGACTGAATCAATGAACTTGGCGGAAACACCAAAAAGCGAGATGGCGTGTTTCTCAACCAGCTCGAACAGCGTCGACATTGAGGGGTAGGCCGGGTTGCCGTCGTACAACACGATTGTGGCGCCGGTTCCCAAGACGGACACTAACCAGTTCCACATCATCCAACCGCAAGTGGTGAAGTAGAACACGGCATCGTCAGGCCGTATGTCGGAATGGAGCCGCTGCTCGGTCATGTGCTTCAACAGCACGCCACCGGCCCGGTGCACGATGCACTTCGGTTTGCCCGTCGTCCCCGACGAATACAGGACATAGATCGGGTGATCACCCGGAAGTTGCACATACTGCTCGGCCGCGCCCTGATGTTCGACCATAAGGTCGGTCCAGTGAACGTAGTCAGGGTGGGTATCGGGGCGCTCGTCGAGCACGCCGACGACGACAACGGTCTCGACCGAGTCCAACTGGCTGACGATGTCGTCAAGTCGGGAAAGCGTGGCGAACTCGCGCCCTCCATAGCGGTAGCCGTCGGCGGCGACCAGAACCTTGGGCTCGGTCTGACCAAATCGGTCCACGACCCCGTCGGTGCCAAAGTCAGACGACGTCGAGGTAAAGACTGCCCCGATGGCTGATGCCGCCAGAAAGGCAACGATCGTTTCCACCCGGTGCGGCATCCACGCCGCCACCCGGTCACCTGGACCTACGCCTCGCTCCACGAAGGCCGCCGCCATCGCCGCCGTCTGTTCCCTAAGCTCTTGACGGCTGAACTGCCGTTCGCTGCCATTCTCGTCAATAGCAATGATGGCGGTTGAGGAACCACCTCGATCGGCCAGTAGATTCTCGGCGAAATTCAACGTGGCGTCGGGCAAGAATCGGTGGTGCCGGAACACCTCAGCAGGCTCTTCGAGCCGTTCACCTGGTTCACCTACGATGCCCGACCAGTCCCACACCGATTTCCAGAACGGCCCAGGCTCATCGACCGACCACTGCCACAGCTCCGCTGTATCGCTGGCCTCAGGCCGCACGTCCCGACGGAACCGTTCGATTTCGGTGGCCGCCACCCGCGTCGGGGCCGGAGCCCACAACGGCGTCCCTGATTGTCTACTTTGTTCCACGTCAGTCACACTCAGACCTCGTCACAACGACTTTCTGCCTGCTCTCATTTGCCGGTGGAGAGCTCCACCGCTCGATCTTGAGCCTTCTGCAAGTGAACGCCCAGCGTTTCGGTGAAGGCCTGTAGCTGAACTCGGTCAGCTCGCTTGCCATCGGTTCCTACCGGAGGATCAAGTGGATCACCGACGACGATGGCAGCGTTGGTGCGCGACAGCCACTTTGCCCCCTGGGGCAACGCGTTCTCCGTGCCGGCCACACCGATGGGCACCACCTTCGCTCCGGATCGTGCCGCCAACCATGCAGCGCCGTCGAACAGCTCGCCAACCTGGTTGCCGTACTGGCGACCACCCTCCGGGAACACGATCATCGATTCTCCGGCTTTTAGTAGCGTCATTGCCGCTTTGAGAGCATCTCGATCGGCCTCACCTCGCCGGACGGGGATCGCCCCCAGGGCGGCGCAGAAGTAGCTGACCACCGGCGTGGTGAAGAGCGACTCTTTGCCCAAAGCGCGAATTCTGCGCGTACTGAGGGTGGCGATGAGAATACTGTCCAGATGGGAGCGGTGCACGGGAGCCAGAATGGTCGGTCCCGGCAAGTTGAGTATCTCGGTATTCTCCGACTGCAGTCGCAGATACGGATTTACCACCCGACGCAGAAAGCCTCGGAGCCCCCGGTACACCACCATTGATGATGGTTTCGCTCCACGTTCCAACGCCTGCTCGCGCAGCTCTGCATTCACCGCACCTAGTACACCAGAATCGCCCTCAGGATGCGAGCACCAGGCACTTTGGACAAGCTGACCGGTGGCCGGTCGGAGCGGTCCCAGGGCTGATTAGCGACGTTGGCTGCGCTTCACCAGAGCAAGATAGTAGAACCCAAATGCCACCGATACAGCGAAACGCCCGAGTACAGCCATCTGGTTGCCGGCCAGCACGGCCTGACCGGTCCATATCGCCCCCAGCAACGCCGAGCCCGCCAATCCCAGCCACGCCAAAATCGGCTCAAGAATACTGACGCCGATCCTGAGTTCGGAATTCAACTCTTTGCGCATGGTTTCGAACACAAGCTCTACGTTATGGCCACCAACGAGACCGGTACAGGGCAAAGGCTCCTCACAAGCTTGGTTCAATCGACGGGTGGGGCTGGTACCGAGGGATCAGCCCCCGTAGGGTGGTTTCATGGTCGATATCTCTTCCACACTGCACTGGAACGACACCGACGTCGAGGTTCACAAAGTTGTGGTGGGCCCCTATGACAACAACGTGTTCGTTGTTCGTTGCCGCCATACCGGCGACGCCGTCATGTTGGACGCAGCCAACGAACATGAGTTGCTGTTGGATCTCTGCAAGACCCTCGGGGTACGCACCGTTTTGGAGACGCACGGTCACTGGGATCACATTCAAGCGGTGCCTCAGGTTCGCGACGCCGGATACATGGTCGGGGTTACCGCGGCCGACGCAGCGATGTTGCCCTCCTACGACTATCTGTTGGAGGACGACACCATGATCGAAGTCGGACGTAGCCGACTCCACACCATCACCACTCCCGGTCATACGCCTGGATCGATCTGTTTCAAGTTGGTCGATAAGCCGTTGCTCTTCAGCGGCGACACCTTGTTCCCCGGTGGCCCGGGAGCAACGAAATTCGAAGACAGCGACTTCACCACCATTATCGAGTCGATTGATCGAAGGCTCTTCACGTTGCCCGCCGACACGATGGTGCTGCCCGGCCACGGTGATGACACGACGATCGGCAACGAACGCCCCCACCTGCAAGAGTGGGTCGATCGGGGCTGGTGACGACGGCCGGGCGACGGAATTAACACTACGTAGATTGTGTAATTTCCACCGCCTGTGAAGGTGCCGCTCATAAACTGAAGCCATGACCGACGCCCCCCTGTTTCAGATTGAGGATCTGCACGTTTCAACCCCGGAGACCGAAACGGACACCGGCATGGAACCGGGCACCGAGATTCTGCGCGGTGTCTCGCTGACCATCCAGGCCGGCGAAGTTCACGCTCTCATGGGCCCGAACGGATCGGGTAAATCGACGCTGGCCAACGCCCTGCTCGGATCGCCTGAATATGAGATAACCAGCGGAAAGATCATCTTCAAGGGAGATGACATTACCGACTGGGACACCGACGTTCGGGGCAAGGCCGGACTGTTTCTGGCCTTCCAGTACCCGCAGGAAATTTCTGGTGTGTCGGTATTGAACTTCCTTCGTCAGGCACTCAGCGCACGCAAGGGCATCGAAATGAGCGTCCTTGAGCTGAGGCTCTCCCTGATGGAGTGGATGGAGCGACTGTCGATGGACGCTTCGTTCATGGAGCGCTACGTCAACGAAGGTTTCTCCGGTGGCGAAAAGAAGCGGAACGAAATTCTACAGATGGCCGTTCTGGAGCCTGAAATGGCGGTGCTCGACGAGACCGACTCGGGCCTGGACATCGACGCGTTGAAGACAGTGGCCGAAGGGGTCCATCTGATCCGTGAAGAACGCCAAGGTCTTGGCACGCTCGCCATCACCCACTACCAGCGGCTTCTTGATCACCTACAGCCCGACCATGTTCACATCCTGGTGGACGGCCGTATCGTCGCCTCAGGCGGTATGGAACTGGCGGCACGGCTTGAGCAGGACGGATACGAGAGCTTTAAATGAGTCAAGCTCTTGACGTCGCTGCCATCAAGAAGGATTTTCCCGTTCTTGATCAGGTCCAAAACGGCAGGCGTTTGGTGTTCCTCGACTCGGCTGCGTCATCTCAGCGCCCGGTGCAGGTCATCGACGCAATGTCGGACTTCTACAACACCACCTACGCCAACGTGCACCGTGGTGTCTACCGCCTGGCGGAGGAGTCAACCAACCGCTACGAGCATGCCCGACGCAACGTTGCCCGGTTTATCGGAGCCACCAACCCCAACGAAGTGGTCTTCACCAAGAACGCCACCGAAGCCATAAACCTGGTCGCCCACAGCTGGGGGCGGGCCAATCTACGCTCAGGCGACGCCATCGTTCTTTCGATACTGGACCACCACGCCAACATCGTGCCGTGGCAGATGGTGGCAGCCGAGACCGGGGCGGAGATTCGCTGGATTCCGGCGACTGCCGACGGCCAGCTCGACCTGTCCGACTTGGACCGCCTCCTTGACGGAGCAAAGGTTCTGGCCGTGACCGCCATGTCCAACGTGACCGGGGCGATCACCCCGACCGACACTCTGGTCGCTGCGGCCAAGGCAGCCGGAGCGGTCACCGTGCTCGATGCCTGCCAGTACGTTCCCCACCTACCGACCGACGTCGTGGCGTTGGGCGCTGACTTCGTGTGTTTCAGTGGCCACAAGATGCTCGGCCCAAGCGGCATCGGCGTCCTCTGGGCTCCGATGGAGCTGCTGGAGGCAATGCCCCCGTTCCTGGGTGGCGGCGGCATGATCCTGAACGTAACCGTCGACGGTTTCACTCCTGACGCTCCCCCGGCCCGATTCGAAGCCGGCACCCCGCCCATCACCGAAGCCATCGGACTTAGCGCCGCTATCGACTACCTCGATGAGCTAGGCATGGAAGCGATTCGGGCTCATGAGGTGTCGCTCACCGCCTACGCCATGCGGAAATTGAGCGCCGAACTCGGCGATTCACTACGCATCCACGGACCGAGCGAACCGGCCCAGCGCGGCGGGGTGCTCTCCATCGAACTGGAGGGCGTCCACGCCCACGACGTCAGCCAGGTTCTCGACGAGCATGCTGTGTGCGTCCGACCCGGGCATCACTGCGCCAAACCGCTCATGAAGTTCTTTGGTGTGGCGGCCACGGCCAGAGCAAGTTTCTATATCTACAATGACGAATCGGACGCCGATGCGCTGGCTGACGCCCTCGTAGCGGCCCGAGACTTTTTCGCCCTGTAGACCCCGTCAAATTCGGGCGACACCGTTTAGGAAAGGCAGTTCATCACATGTCGAGCCTTGAGGACCTCTATCGCGAGATCATTCTCGACCATTACCGAAATCCTCGCAACAAAGGAGAGCTGGAGGCACCCCCCGCTCACCGAACCGAAGGATTCAATCCGCTGTGCGGCGACGAAATCGTCTTGTATCTCAGCGTTGACGGCGATGTGGTCGCCGACATCAAGGTTGGCGGCCAGGGGTGTTCCATCTCGCAGTCGTCGGCGTCGATGATGTCCGCCGCCGTCAAAGGCAAGACCCTCGACGAGGTGCAGGCGCTCGTGCTGCAGTTCAAGGGGATGATGTCTATCCACGAGAGTGAAATCGGCGGGGACGGGTCCGAGACCGAGGAGGGCCTTTCCGGTCAAGACGGCGACGGTTCGGTGGCCGCTGAGCTACCGCTCGGCGATCTGGAAGCCCTCCGTGGTGTTGTGAAGTTTCCGGTCCGGATCAAATGCGCCACGCTGGGGTGGAACACGCTGACCCAAGCCATCGATGAGATGGCCGAATCCGCCTAATGGCCGACAACAACATAACCGAGAACAACGTAACCGGCGACAACACGGCCGGCGAGGACGAGCGGCCCAAATCACCGATTGAGCAGGCCTTCCTCACCCGCGACGGCGATGCAGGCGAACTGATTCTGGTTCGCCACGGCCAGCAGGTTTGGCCCGATCAAAGTGCATCAAACGGCGAGTGGATCAACCCACCGCTATCGGAGCTTGGACTGAAGCAGGCGGACGCAGTCGCCGACTATCTGGCTACCGAGCCGATCTCCGCCGTCTACTCTTCCAATCTTGACCGGGCCAACGTCACTGGACAGCGGATTGCGGAGCGCCATCGAATTGAGGTTGAGGTCGTGCCCGATTTGGCCGAGTTTCACTTCTACGGCCAGTTGGACCCAGGTGATCGGCCACGCGAAGTGTTGGGTGAGAAGATCATTCGCGGTACGCAGGAGCGGTTTGTCCAAACCCGCAAATGGGACAGCTTTCCAGCCAGCGAGTCATCGATCGATTTCCGGCGACGGGTTGGGTTCGCCGTAGAAGCGGCAGTGGCCAGCCACCCCGGTGAGCGGGTTGTCGTTGCCTGCCACGGTGGTGTCATCAACGCCTACATGGCCGAGATTCTCGGGCTGGCCGAGGACATGTTTTTCCCAGCCAGTCATGCGTCGGTTCACCGTGTCCGCTACAACGCCGGACGCCGCGTCATAACCAGCCTCAACGAAGACCGGTTCTTAGGCGACGCCGGGCTGCTCTCGCAGTAGCGTCGCCCTCAGCCCGGTTCGTTTACGCTGCGCCGGGCTCGGCGTAGTCGGCGTATCCCGAGGCTTCCAACTCAAGGGCCAGCTCAGGTCCACCGGAAGCGGCGATACGTCCACCGGCCAGTACATGGACCCGGTCCGGCTTCAGCTCGGACAACAGCCGGTTGTAGTGCGTGATAACAAGCACACCTAGTTGGTCTTCGTTGGTGGCAGCTTCGACCCGGCGGGAAACGACACGCAGAGCGTCGATGTCCAGACCGGAGTCCAACTCATCGAGGATGGCGTACTTCGGCTTCAGCACCGTCAGCTGTAGGGTTTCGTTGCGCTTTCGCTCGCCACCGCTCATGTCGACATTCAGTGGGCGTTCGAGAAACTCGCGGCCGAAGGCAAGGCGATCGGCTTCAGAAGCAAGGGCATCGGACAAGCCGTCGGTGGATCGTCCTGAGGCGTTGAACGAGTTGGACAACATGTCGTCGAGCGAGACGCCCGGTACCTCGGTTGGGTACTGCATAGCCAAGAACAGGCCAGTTTGGGCTCGCTGCCAGGTGGGCAGTGAGAGGATGTCGACCCCGTCGACGGTGACCGAGCCTGCGGTGGCCTCGTAGCCGGGCTTGCCCATGATCACATGCGACAATGTTGACTTACCCGCACCGTTGGGGCCCATGACGGCATGAACTTCTCCGGGGCGCACCTCGAGGTCGACGCCGGAGAGAATTTGGTTACCGGCAACTGAGGCGGCCAAACCTGAGATTTTGAGGGATTGTTCGCTCACTGGTGTTCTCTTCTTCGTCGTAGTCGGGAGGCTGCGCACGACGGCCCAGCCAGTTTCGATTTACTCACCGTCGGGCGAGCCAGGTGTGGCGTAGACGTGTCCGTCGATGACATCGATGGTGTAGACGGGGACCGGTTTCGTGGCGGGCAAGCAATCAGGTTCACCCGTGGTGAGTGAAAACATCGACCCGTGCTTCCAGCATTCGATCGTCTTGTCTTCCGGTTCGATTTCGCCTTCCGCCAAGGAGAAATCGGCGTGCGAACAACGATCACCGATGGCGTAGAAGTCGTCACCGAGCCGCACTAGGGCGATTCGGTGACCGTCGACGTCAAAGCGTTTGGCCGTATCAGCGCCCATCTCGTCTACCGGGCATAACTTGATCTTGGTCATCGAAGCGATCCTCTATGCTTCGTCGGCTTGATTACCGATACGGCGGTCAAGCTTGGTGTTGATCAGCTCTTGCACTCGTTGTCGAGCCGCTTCGGATGGCAGTCGAGTAAGGACTTCGTCGTAGAAGCCGGCAACGATCAATCGGTCTGCCGCCGTCGGCGGCACGCCACGGGCGTGGAGATAGAAGCGCTGATCGTCGTCGACCGGACTGACGGTCGAAGCGTGACTGCAGTGCACCTCGTTGTTCTCGATCTCCAAATTGGGGACCGACCAGGCCCAGGCTTCGTCGCTGAGCTTGACGTTTCGATTCGTCTGGAAAGCGTTTGTGCCTGCACCGTCGGGATGGATATGGATGAGACCGGTGTAAATCGAACCCGACCGGTCATCCTGGGTTCCCTTGAACAGCAAGTCGCTTCGGGTGTCTCGAGCCTCGTGATGCTGGAAGGTTCGGAAATCATGGATTTGGTCGCCATCGCCGTAGTAGGCGGCGATGAGCGAAGCGTTAGCCCCTCTGCCGATCAACCGCGAATCGGTGCGGAGCCGCAGGTAACGCCCGCCGAAGGCGGCAACGCCCGACGTCAGGCTGGCTTGACCGTCGACACTGGATAGCTGTCGGCCGATTTGTACATGGTCTTCGCTGTTCTCTTGGACGACCGTATAACGAAGGCGGCTGGCCTTACCGGCAACCAGTTCGGTAATCGGGAGCTGCAGTCCGGCGCCAGCGGCCGACGTCTGGTGCTCCACAACAGTAAGTTCACCGGCTTCGGACGCCTCGACCACTAGATGGGGGCACGACAGCGTGGACGGCGACTCGTGATGGGTGACGACCACGACCGGATCAGTTATGGCCACCTGGCCCGATGACTGAATGACGATGGCACCCGGACTGAATGCCTGGTGCAGTTGATCAAACTTCGTCGGCTCCGATGGTTCCGCAGCCAACCAGCGATCCTGGTCAACTTCGAGCTTCAGCCCTTTGGCCGCCCACCCGGGATCGACGTCAACGTCAACCACGTAGCCATCAAGGATCAGTACCGACGCGGCGATCGATTCAAACCGCTCCAGCACAGTCTGTCGATACTGCTCAGCCCGTTCGACGGCGTCCGCCGAGGGGGCCGCAAGAACCGGTGACAACCCATTCAATAGTTCGACGAAGTCCGAGTCCGAGATGGGGCTATAGCGCCATTCCTCGGTCTCAGTCGTCGGCAGTCCGGTGGTTACTGCCGCAGCCGCTGCATCGGCACGCCCGGACCGGGCTGAGAGACCAGCGGCGCTATCCAAAACATCAGGAGAAAAGCGCTCATTCACCGCCTAAACGATAGCGGCTAGCGCTTGCCGAAAGGCCACCACTTAGGCCGACTGTCACGTCGTTTCCGCGCTGCCTCCTGTGCAGCGTCCACTTCGGCTCGAACTTCAGGCCCAACTGCGTTGATAATGTTCTCCGCTTCGTCCAACAGAGCACCGATTGCCGGGTCCTCACCCACGCTCTCCGGTGGGGCCGGTGTCGGTGGAGTGATCAGCGAACCGTGCCGCCAATTTACGTCTGCCATCCGTCGCTCGTAGCTGCCGCAGTCGTCGGGGCAGTTCCACGGCGCCTCCGGCGCCAAGTCGAGTGCGCACTTACGCATCGTGTCGCCACTGGGGTAGGTGCGACTCTGGAAGTGCTTGCAGTCCTGACGCATTGCCATGG
>CALJMD010000214.1 GCA_937981915.1 uncultured Acidimicrobiales bacterium | reverse complement strand
CTCGGCTTCAAGACCGCCAACCTTGCCAGCGTCAGCTTTCGCCTTCGCCAACTCAGCCTGCAAACCACTTACCTTGCCAGCCTCAGCCCTCGCCTTGGCCAACTCAGCTTCGAGGCCACCAACTTTGCCAGCATCAGCTTTCGCCTTCGCCAACTCAGCCTGCAAACCACTTACCTTGCCAGCCTCAGCCTTGAACTTGGCCAACTCAGCTTCGAGGCCACCAACCTTGCCAGCATCAGCTTTCGCCTTCGCCAACTCAGCCTGCAAACCACTGACCTTGCCAGCCTCAGCCCTTGCCTTGCTCAGCTCAGCCTCAAGTGAAGCCGACTTATCAGCCTGCGCCTTGAAGCCCTGCATCTGCGACTGCAGACCGGACACCTTGCCGGCCTCGGCCTTAGAGAGGTCGAGATCCTTCGACAATGACGAGACTCGGGATTCGAGACCAGCCACCTTGCCGGCATCAGCTTTCGCCTTCGCCAACTCAGCCTGCAAACCACTTACCTTGCCAGCCTCAGCCTTGAACTTCGCCAACTCAGCTTCAAGACCGGACACCTTGCCAGCATCAGCCTTGGCCTTCGCCAACTCAGCTTCGAGACCAGCCACCTTGCCAGCATCAGCTTTCGCCTTCGCCAACTCAGCTTCAAGACCGGACACCTTGCCAGCCTCAGCCTTGAACTTCGTCAACTCAGCTTCAAGACCGCCAACCTTGCCAGCATCAGCTTTCGCCTTCGCCAACTCAGTTTCGAGTGAGGCTGACTTGTCAGCCTGCGCCTTGAAACCCTGAATCTGTGACTGCAGACCGCCAACCTTGCCAGCCTCAGCTTTGAACTTCGTCAGCTCAGCTTCAAGACCGCCAACCTTGCCAGCGTCGGCTTTCGCCTTGGCCAACTCAGCTTCGAGACCGGACACCTTGCCAGCCTCAGCTTTGAACTTGGTCAGTTCAGCTTCAAGGCCAGACACCTTGGCGGCATCAGCTTTCGCCGAGTCCAAGTCCTTTGTCAAGGAAGCGACTCGAGTCTCAAGACCACCGACCTTGCCGGCCTCCGTTTTGAACTTTGACAGATCAGCTTGAAGACCGCCGACCTTGCCGGCTTCTGCCTTTAGACCGCTGACCTCAGCTTCAAGCTCTGTCGAGCGATCGGCTTTGCCACGAAGAGCGACTACCTGTTGCTCCAGACCCGGCACCAGATCAGCCTTGGACTTAAAGCCCTTTAGCTCAGACTCCAGGCTCGGGACTCGATCGGCCCGCTCTCGAACTCCGTCCAACTCAAGCTGGATCTCGTCTGCTCGTGTCTCAGCCGTCTTCAGCTCGGTGACTCGACGGCGCAGCCGATCAGTCTCCGCTTCGCTTTCAAGTCGAATCCGCTCTCGCTCGGCGACCTCGCCTCGACGACGCCACCACCACCAAAGCAGTCCGAGCAGCAATCCTAGGAGGAAGCACAGCAGCAGTGCCAATGCAATCGTTCCGAATAACCAACCCATCTCTATTTTGCTCCCTTTGTGATGTCGCCGTCGTCGGCTCGTGATTTCGATTTCGTACTTACTGTTAGAACTGTTGATGTCATGATCGAAGCTCCCAGGCGATGCGCCGGTTCCGCTGCTTATCCTCGGGTGAGGTCTCGGGATCGATGAGCAACTCGCTCTCGCCCCTGCCTTCCGAGTCAAGTCGGTCAGCGTCAACGTTGCCGGTTTCTACCAGATAGGCAACAACTGCTTGGGCTCGAGCGTCGCTCAGGGCCTGGTTGGAACCTTCGTCTCCGTCGCTGTCGGTGTGCCCGACGACGAGGAGATCCCCAACCGCAGGGTTGGCGTTGATCATCTCGGCTGCGGCGTCAAGCGTCGCAGTTGATTCCGGTCGAATCGTCGCTCGGTTGACATCGAATTCGATTGGCTCCAATTGGAACAGGTCATTCAGTGACTGCTCGATTGAGGCAACCGTTACTCGATCAACTAGGTCAAGGCCGCCTGCCGTTGCGACGACTGACGCCTGACTGATCCACTCGGTCTTCTGAGCGTCAGACTCGGCTTCACCGGTTATTACCAGCTCGCCACCCTCGCCGACGGTGTCACCGTCGATTGTGAGGTTGTCGGTGACGTTAGTAGCCCCGTATTCGGCTTCTGCCGAACTAACGATGGCCCCTCGGGTAGCTTCGTCCGGCACTGCTCCGTCCAAGACGATGGCGCCACCGGCTGCAGCCGCTGCCAGACCCATGGGCGCTAGCGCTACCTCAGGTTCTGGCTCGGGTTCCGGCTCCGGTTCGGGTGCCGGCTCGGCGTCACCTTCAGTGATCCGGTACTCCACGTCGTCGATCTGGTCTCGGGATCGAACGGCTTGAACAGCCGCTTCCTGATTGGCCGCCGGACCTTCGAGAACAACGTTCAGGCCATCACCGCCAAGGCCGTCCAGGCCTCGGCCCTGAAGGCCAACGTAGCTGACCGCCGAATCAAGCCCTGCGCCTTCTAGTGCCGCCGCGGCAGCATCCGCTGCGCGGTCTCTGGCAACGCCGGCCATTATCAAGCCCATTATCGCTGCGCAGAGAAGCATGCCGAGCAGCGGCCAAAGCCACCACCTTCGAATGTTTCGCATCTGTACTCCTGCATCTGTTTACCACTCAGAGAGACGGACGACAGCTAGCAAAAGTCGCGAAGAAACGCCAGTTAACAAGGCAATCAGGTGGTGGCGATTAGTCGAACCGATACGCCGGGCCGAAACGTCTATCTAACGTTTTAGTCGGCCAGGGCTCGCTTCGCTATAGATACAAAAAGGATTGGCCATGTGACTACATGGTTGGCGAGCCCCCGCCACCGCTGTGGTGACGGGAGCCGCTGCCGCTCAACTAGAGGTTGAAGACCCGGATGTAGTCGACTTCAAAGGTGGCGTCCTTCGACAGCACGCCCGACCCCAGAGCTCCAGGAGATCCCCCAACGGCCATGTTTACCTTGATCTCGCGAATGGTCTGATCGAACGGCGCAGGGTAGCCCTGCCTGGTGGCGGCATAGTCCACAGAGAAGGTCTCACGACCATCCAGGTACCAGGTCAGCTTGCCCCCGTATCCGTAGTCGAAGCGGATCGTATGCCACTCATCGCTGAACCGGCCACCGAGGTAGGACGGTCGGTTCTGTAACCGGTGACGCCCTGACTCGTCTGCGTAGTGCATCGAGAACACAGCCCTATTCGGATCCTCGGCAGTCATCACCTCAAGGAAGTCGAGCTCGCCGCCGGTGGGCCACCCACCGCCCGCCCAGCTCGATGCCCACACCGCAGGCCACAGTCCGGCCTGGTTCGATGGGTCGGCTACGGTCAGTTTGACCCGGAACTCGATTGCTTGTCCCGGCGAGAATGACAGTCCCCTACTTCGAACCATGCCGGAACTGATTGTCCTGGTCGATCCGCCCGGACAAGTGACTGTTTGCTCCACCGCACGGAGAACCAACTTGCCACCCTGGACCGACACGTTGTCCGGCTGGTAACACTGGCGTTCACCGTTGCCGTCTCCGTACGTTGAGTGCTCCGGCGCCCAACGGCTGGTATTCAGCGAGTCAAAGCCTTCAAACCACTCGCCCGCCCTGGGCGCAGCCGTAGTTGAGGTTGTGACCGGTTTGGCCGTCGTGGTCGGAGCGATAGTGGTTGAAGTAACAGTGGTCGATGTGACCGCCGTTGTGGTTACCGACGTTGTCGGAGGTTTCGTTGACGGCGTTGAGGTGGAGCTGACAACCGGGGCGGTCGTAGACGATGAGCCCGATTTTGAAGTCGTTGACGAACCGACAGACATGGTCGAGGTCGACGACGAACCAGGCTCCGATGTGGTCGTCGAGGATGAAGGTGTCGACGACGACGTCGACGACGACGAGTTGGTGAACGAGCCCCGACCGTTGTTCTTGACGACAAGCACACCGCGTTTCGTGTCTCGATCCCGCTGAAGGCCAAGCGCTTTGCCCTTGCCCTTGTTGCCGCGCCCGGCATCTGACGCAGTGACAGTCTCGTCGGCGATGGCCCTGTCGGAACGGCTGGTCTTGCTGTCAGCAACACCAATCGAAGAAGCAACCATGGCCCCGATGGCAATAACAAACCCGCAAACGATCAGTGCGGGCAACGCCCCACTCTTGGACGGTCTCCGCCGATCTCGTCGAAGTACTTTTCCTGCCATGTATGGCTCCTTGCCACCGCACCTCGGTGAGCGCAACCTGACACACCCACCGTCGTAACCAATCTCTCCGGATCAACATGGTCGATGTCCGGAGCACAGCACGGCGACACAGCCGACTTCATTTCGAGTCGGTCGGCGCGACGCGTGCTGCCTTCACTGATGGAGAGTACGGATGAGGTCGACACCCGACAAGACAAGGATGAGTAAAGATAGCCACAAGGCCAGTGCAAAACGGACCCCGGCATGGGCCGCCGGTCCTAGATCGAGACACTCGCTAGGCCAGCCGACCCATGCCGGGAACGGTCCAAATACTACTTTTATGATCCGACAGCGGTCAGATCGGGGGTGTTTAGTCCCGCATCAGGCGGAGGATGTACCAGAACATCATCATCAGTGAGCCGAACAGGCTGACGGCTGCGCCCACATAGGCCCAAGCCGGGTACTGACGCACGATGTTTTGGGTCTGATACAAGATCGAGGCACCAGCCAGCGCCACCATCGCAATTGAGAAGATCGGGCCGAGCTGAAAGCCGAAAATCACGGCGGCGATGATAAGCCCGATGGCGGCGAAACTTCCCCACATGATGAGTGGTCGCAACGGCGAGAGATCCCTGCGGGTCACCATGGCCACGACCGACAGTGCGGTAAAGCCAATGATGGTTACGACAGCCGCAGTCAACACGGTTGAGGTTCCGCCACCGCTGCCGTTGAAGAACATGTACAGGAACGGGGCGAAGATCAGCGCCTCCGCCAACGCCATGGCAAACAGGGCGCCGTACTGCATTCTGGTGTCACCAAGTGAATGCGCCGATCGCGTGGCGATCGAACTGACGATGGCAAAGCCACCGAGGATCAGCAGCCAGGCAAAGCCGCCCGAGCCGGCAACGAAGTCGTAGAACGCCTCGGCGATGCCGAGCGTGAACAGAAGCGCCTCAAACCCGATGAACGCCGCAACAGCGAGCGCCAGGTGCTGATACACCCTGACCAGGAACGTTGAACGTGTCCCCTCATCAGCTTCAATAACCGGTGTGCTGGATGTTTGTGCGAATGCCATTTCCCGAATCTCCCTGGCGTGGACACTCCGAACCAGACCTAACGACCGGCCGACGTCACACGCCTAAAAACAGATACCTGCTTAGTAGAACGCTACCGCGGCCCCATTTGTTCCAGACGACTTTCGTCTTAACAACATCTTCTCTACATGAGCAACGCTTCGCTGACCAGCTCAGCGACGGCCATAACCGCCAGCTGGGGGCCAACCGCGGGCAGCCCGGGCAAGACCGATGCATCGGCAACCGCCAAGTTGGACCACCCGTCTAGCCTCCCAATCGCTCTAGACGAGCCCAGTATTGAGGTCGACGCCAACGTCGAGGACAGATGGTAGGTCGGACCGGCAAACTGGTTCATCCAGCGCAGAACAGCGTCCGCGTCCTTTGGCTGGTGGCTGAGGTCTCGCCGTAGATCAGGGGTGAGTTCAACATCCGCGCCACCTGAAATCAAACAGTCCGAGATCTGCTCGGTTGCAGCACGAACAGCCGACGTCATGACGTCGATGCAGTCACGATCCCATTGGAGTCCGCCGAGTACCACCGACGAGCCTTCACTATGAACTGCGCGTCGGGCGGCCAAACCAGGCGACAAAAGTGCCAGCCAAGGCGACGACCTCTCAGTGCGGTCACCAGTTAGCGGACCGATGACATGCAGTACAACCTCACCGGCCTGGCCGCTATCCACGGTCGCCATCGGCGCCCACCTACCGACGCGACGCACCAAGGATTGATGGTCTCCACCGTTGGCATCGGACCGGAGCGGGACACTGAAGGGCAATGCCACCGACGCATGGTCAAGGCCCGTTATTGCCTTCCCCAGCATTTCAGATCGTTGCAACAAGAGCGGAGTTTGAACCGAACCAGCGCAGACCACGACCTCATCGGCAGTGACAACGTCCCCACCGGCCAGCTGCACGCCGGTCACCCGGCCGTCGTCACCTAGTAGGCGCACGACGACCGACTCGGAGCGGACCTCGATTCGAGTCGGTAACTCTGCAAGCCGGTCCGCCACCAGAACCCGGCTGATCACACCATCATCGGAGCGTTGTGCGGCCAGGGCAGGCACAAAGAGTCCGGCCGATTCACCGGTCAAGGTCGAACCGGCACTGACCGGGGCCAGCGGCGCGAACATGTCGTCGAGATCCAGGCCGGCCGTGTCATCACACAGCAACGTCGAGCCCAGCGCCTCAACTGCCCGTTCCGCCCCGGCCACGAACGAATCCGGAGCCCACTGATCGGAGCCTGTAGCGGCGCTCCACCGGTTCAGTTCAGAGCTCGTCGGCATGGCCAAAACCGCTCCGTTCAGTCCGCCGGAGCCACCGAGACCACGCCCTTGAAGGTACGGCCGATCGGCACCACCGGGAGAGACGGTGACGCCGCTCCAGCGACGTCGACTCCCCCCTGACTGCTCGACATCCAAGCGGCGCAACCCGTCAGGCAACGGCGAAGCGGGCCCAGCTTCGACTACGAGCACGCGTCGCCCGTGTTCAGCCAGACGCAGCGCTACAACGCATCCGCCCACTCCCCCGCCAATCACAATGACGTCGGGCGAAGACAATGGGGACTTCATCTGGTGGGAAGGCTTAAGGGAGACCCAGCGAGCCAAGCACGATTCGAGTCAGGACCGCAACTGCAACAGCCGCCACGAACCCGGTCACCAGCCACGCTCCACCCCGACGCTGCAAGGCGCCAACCGCCGGTAGGCGTAACGGACCAAAGCCGACTTCGCTAGCGGCCCAAGAGGGCTGAAGTTGCCGACCCTTCTCGACCACGATCATTTCATCGGTCGAGCCCGGCCGGGGACCGAACATCTTTGCAACCCATCCGGTGAGCCACAACAAGGCACCCAACAGCAGTAAGAACATCGGCACAAGCTGCACGTACAGCCTGGTCAACTCGCCGAGACGGGCCGACTGCGGATACACCGTCGAGTTGTCGCCCGTCTCGAAGAATACGTCCAGGCGCTCACCTACGTAGGGGCGAGAGGACGACAGCGAGCCCCGAGTAGCGACCAAGCGAGACGGAACCTCAGTGAGACGGCCATCCTCGGTTAGTGAGCCGTTGCAGCGCCACTGGCCGCTGTCACCGCCCAACTCCTGACACTGTGTGACCTGAAACAACCCGCTGTCCGAGAAGTCGGTGTCAAACGTCGATAGAAACCGAGTCCGGTCCACCAACAACATGACGGTCACAATCGCCAAGGCCCCAATAACAACCGGAATCAGGCGACGCCCGTACTCAACGGCTCGACTCCACGTCGGCACGTCATCAGCCGGAACGGCGGCTGAAACCGACGATCCGGGGTCCACTGCAACTATCTCAGCCCCCTGCGACATGGTACGTACTGTAGACCCTGCACGGGAGATCGACCAAGGAGCCCCCTCCACAACCGATCACGAGCGACCCCAGAGCGTGACTACGCAGAGCGACCGGCCTCGGAGCCTTTTCGATCCCGAAGCCGTCTCGTTAAGCGCACCAGCCGCATTCCAGCCCGGCTCGCAGGCGACGAAACTGCCTCAGAGCCCTGGCTCCATTGGCGGGGCTGGCGAGAACCGACAATATCGGTGAGACGGTACGGGGCAACAACTGGCCGCACCGTCGTGCCTGCTTCGTCGTGTTCAAACCCGAGTGATGCCAGAGCTTCGGCCTCAAGGCGCGTCGGCTGGTTCCACCAGGCACCCAGCGTCGCTCGCACCTCACTGTCCAACGCAGCGTTGGAGACACCCCACTCCGACAGAGTTTTGCGAGATGGCACTGATGCCGCCATTCTCGTCGCTCCCCGCCACATTTCGCTTCGAAACTCAAGTCCGAGGTCGGCCGGTCCCTGCTCGTAAACAAGCTGAACCTCGCCACCTGGACCACGTGAGTAGTCGACCACTCGAGCCTTGCCGGACGCAGTAATGGTCTCAACGGTGGACACCGGGCTGTCCAAGGGGTCCGGGGGCGAAACACCGTCGAAGGCAAACCGACGGATCTGAACACCGTCTTCGAGTCCAGGGAAGACCTTGTCGCCTCCAAAGTGGAGGTGTAGCGGCTCGTGGCCCAGATAGTCGCGGAGGACCGACGACAACAGCCACGCAAGACGTCCCCGCCAGCCGACGTCGACCAAGGCCAACCGCTCCTGACCGATGCCGTGACTGCGCACGTGATCCAACAGAAGGTCCCGCCTACCAACCGATCGTGACTGAATGAGCTTGGCGGCCGTCTGATCAAACAGAAGCTCATGCCAGTGAGCAACATTCTCGGAGCCAAGCGGCTTGTCAGGTGACAGGCGGGCCAGCGGATGGCTCACTCCCAACACATCCGCCACGTCCTGAAGATCGAATCCGATACGAGAAAGCAGAAGTGAGAGCGGCACGATGTGACGGTTCACTTCGAGAAAGGCATCGTCGGAAGCAGTACCGTCCCGAAGCCATTGTTCAACGCCGACAGTCGACGCCGAGGCCAAGGTGACAATAAGTCGGTTGCAGTGCAGGTACGAGCTCGACACTGGACCCAGGTGGTCTTCGCTCATGGCTTGGGACATCAACATCGGCAACTCGCCGTCTCGAGCCAGATACCCCACATGACCAATGTCGTGCTGTCGGCATTGCTCGCCGATCCACAACGCGAACGCCGCCATGGCTGGACCGGCAACCTGTGTCCCCATGAGTTGCAGCTGGTACTCCCGGTCGCTCACCAAGCCGACCCGCCGTTCCTCCTCCAACTCGAGCCGGGCGGCTCGCGACGCCGAGGCCAACGCCGGCCCGACGCTTCTGGCGCGATGGCTCATCGCCTCTTCATAACGTGAGAGGTTTCCATCGGAGATGATGAACGGGTGATAGCCCTTGGCTGCAGCCATCACGCCGTCGGACCAGTCGTTGTTCCCGGCATGCCAAACGACTTCGGGCCGGTTCTGCCAGATGAGGTCATAGAGCGGGCCGTCGGACTTGGTTGCCCCCTCTTCGCACGACGCCACCATCCGATCCCCATCTTCAAACAAGTCGAAGCCAGTAAGAATCTGTTGCAAGAGTTCTGATGAGCGCTCGGTGTCAGAGATGAACGTGACACCGCCGACCACAGACCGAATCTTGGCCAACGCCGCCCGAGCACCGGCGACAGGCCGACACATTTCTACCTCAAGAGCAGCGGCCTCTTCGATCCACTGGGAGTCGGCGCTCTGGGAGTCGGGCTGTCGACCCACCCGATACTCGATGACATGTTCAATCGACTCGTCACCGGCCAGGTCGCGCACTATGCAAGTATCGAAGACATCGACGGTGACGGCATCCGGCCGCTGCTGTACCACGCGGTCAGCAAACTGGGACCACGACAGCTCCTCGAGACCGTAGCCCTGCCGATGCAGGCGAATGAGCAACCGGGGGCCAAGCCACGGAACAGCGGCGAGGCGCTGGGCAAGCACACGAGGGACCACGCATAGAGCATAGAGTTGATCGCTATCGACTACGGTCGCCCGAACCCTCGCGTAACACCCTCTTCAACTCAGTTGGTTAGGTACTTGGGTATCGTCAACTACCGAGGCAAGTCTTCTACGAAGGTCAGAACGGCAAGGAGCAGCTAGGAAATGTCCTCCATGGCAGCACCACGCAAACGGCTAACCGAGTTCAGCCACGGCGCCGGTTGAGCGTGCAAGCTCAGCCCGTCTGAGCTTGCGCACGTGCTGCGCGACCTGAACCCAAACCATGACGACCGGTTGCTGGTTGACGCCACGACAGGCGACGATGCCGCCATCTGGCAGATCGACGACGGACGAGCCCTCGTGCTCACCGCCGACTTCATTACGCCAATCGTCGACGACGCTACCCAGTGGGGGCGCATCGCGGCGGCCAACGCCGTCTCCGACGTCTACGCCATGGGTGGACGACCCCTTGTCGCCCTCAACCTGGTCGGCTGGAACCGCGAAGAGCTACCCCTCGAACTGTTGGCCGACGTTCTAGCCGGAGCGGGCGAAATCGCCGCTAAGGCCGGCTTCGTGATCGCCGGAGGCCACACGGTTGATGACCCCGAGCCGAAGTTCGGTCTCGCAGTTGTCGGCGAGGCCGACCCGAACCGACTTCTCACTAACGCAGGACTCAAACCGGGGCAAGATCTCATTCTTACCAAACCACTTGGTATCGGGATCGTGGCTACCGCGATGAAGCGAGGAATGCCTGCTGAACCGAAGTTCGAAACTCTGGCTGAATCAGCGGTCGCCTCGATGACAAAGCTGAACGATATCGCGGCCCGAGTGGCGCTTGATGCCGGAGCGACCGGGGCAACCGACGTGACCGGGTTCGGCCTGCTTGGGCATCTCGCACGCGCCGCCAAGGAATCAACGGTCGACGTGACCCTACAGGTGTCGAAGGTGCCGGTTTTGGCCGGAGTTTCGGAGCTGGCTGAAGCCGGGTATGTGCCCGGGGGCTCGACTAGGAACCTCGAATCAGTGCGTCCACAGCTCGACGTTGGCTCAGTCAGTGAATCAGACGTTCTGCTCCTCGCTGACGCTCAAACATCCGGGGGGCTGCTCTTCGGGGTGGACCCGGGCAAGTCATCCCACTGCATCGATCAGCTGACCGAGTCGGACCATCAAGCAGCGATCGTCGGAAGAACCTCGCAAGGTGATGGCCTGATCAGCTTGGTCGATTAGCTTGACCGGCTAGCGACTGCTAGTGGCGGAAATCTCGCCGGCTCTCAGCTGTTCGGCGATACCTTCGGCCGCGTCGCGGATCTCACTCGGGACGTCCTCGGCTCGGTCGTGATAGTCGGAGTAGCTAACTTGTCCTTCGAACTCTCCCGACACCGGCTCACCATCGGCCGCAGCGTCCAGCATTTCTTCCAGCCCGTCTTCGACCAGCTTTACCACGCTGTTCACCAGACAGGGCTGGGCGTCAGCCACGACGTCCCACTTGTCGAAGTCGACGCCGATACAAAAGGCCGTGCCGTCAGACGATGCCGTTTCGACAAGTGCACCGTGGCCTGTCTCTCCGCCCGTTGCGAAGATCACGTCGGCGCCGGCCTCGAGGGCCTGGGCCGCAGTTGCCGCCCCCCAAGCAGGATCGATGAAGGCTGCCTCGGGGTCGCCAGGGTGAAAGAAGGCATCGACATCGGTCCGTGAGTTTGTGTAACGCACGCCGTTGGCGAAACCATCGCGAAGGTCCGAGATTGGTGGAACGAGCGCGCTGCCCAGAACTTGAGCCACATCGCCCGACTCGGTGAGCAATCCGGCGAGTGCTCCAGCCAGAAAACCTATTTCATGATTTGAGAAACTCAACGAACCTAGGTTGTCAGCTTCGTCAAGTCCCAACTGGTCGACGCCCACAAAGTAGGTTTCCGTGTACTCGGCGACCGCATCAGCCAACACAGAAACGCTGTTCTTTCCCGGCACGACCACAACGTCGTAACCGCGCTCTACCAGCAGATCGATATTAGCTCGGAGATCGTCTTCACTGTCAGCTGTGAGGCCGACAACGGTGGCCTCGTTGTCCTCGCCCCATTGGGCGACGGCATCTCGGGCCGAATCCTGTATGCCGATGTCAGCTGCGGTAGCCATGCCGGAAACGACACCGACACAAAGCCTGTCGTCGTCATTGGTGTCCGCCGCACAGTCGTCGATCACTACAACGCCGTCGGCGTTTAATTCAGCCTCGTCCAGCTCGGGCTGATCGACTGGATCGGACTGGTCCTCATCGCCACCGCCCGTGCAGCCCGAAGCCAGGAGGCCAACGGCAATAGCTGCAGCGATCAACCAACGACCCCTGGATCGGCGACGCCTCGCCCGGTCGGGGGAACGCACGGGACTCGGCTGTGTCGGCGTGGCATCGCTGACGAAGGTGGTGTGACGGCAGTTCATGGTCGTACCTGAATCTATCGGCACTTCGTGTCGCGTTTGAGTCTCAACACCGCCGCGGTCACCCGTACTCGTTGTAGCGCTCGTTCAATTCGTCAACGTTTTCAGCCAGATCCCAATATTGAGCAACCACTAAATCGTCGAATTGCACCCGCAATCGCCACGTTGACGGATTGGTGATATGACGATGCCTCCACCGGTTGGCGATCTTAGCTCGAAGCGAGAATGGTCTGGTGCGTTCAACCTCGTCCACGTTGTAGAAGTCGGCACCGCACCGATAGCAATGAGCCCTCGCCCTACGTGAGGTGGCGACCGAGAAGCGATTGGCTGGCCACAGCGACCAACTTGCCGCCCTCGTCTACCACTCGGGTCTGCGCCAGACCAGACCCATTGGCGCCGACCGTGGTTTGCGCATCGAGACAGAACCACTCCCCTGTCGGCGAGTCGACAAATCCGATGGTCAAATCGGTGTTGATCATCCCGAAGCGGGCCTGTGGACCGTAGACGGCGGAGATACCGGAGCCCAGGTCACTTATAGCCGCCACTCGCTGGACTCCGCTGGTGTGGTGCCCCTCAACGACATCGACATCCAAATGAATCCAGTCAATGGCCGGACCAGGTGCATCGAAGGCGCCGGACACAAAGCGATGGGTGACGGCGTGACTATGAAATGGCGTGCTGCCTTCCGGACTCCACCAGGACGGAGGCGTCGCCGGGGCCACAGAGTCATGGCCCGGCAGATCGTCACTCAGTGGCGCAACGTCGGGAGGTGGGGCAGCAGAGGTTCGAACCAGCAGACCTCTGGCCTGAGCAACAACTCGTTCTCCGTCCAACAAGCAGGCTTCGACGTGGGCAACCCGGCGACTCTTCGCCTGTCGACTGCTCTCCATCCGAAGAGGGCCAAGGGGAACACCGGCCAAAAGATCAACATGAATGCGGTTGACAACCTCGTCGGCCTCAAGGTGCTGTTCAACCACGAACGCCAGCAGAGCCGATGGCGGTCCCCCGTGTTGGGCTGACGCTCCCCACGGACCCATCGTCAGTTCCGTCGGATGAGCCGTCGATCCGTCAATGGAGTAGAGAAACTGCGACACGCCGCAGACCATAGCCAGGTTCGATCCACTCCGGCGACTACGGGACAGGCTCCCCCAATCGGCAGCGTCGTGGCAAGCGCGCACTTCACGGCGATATTTCGGTGCCCGGGGCGGGACTCGAACCCGCACGGAGTGTTACCTCCCGAGGGGTTTAAGCCCTCTGCGTCTGCCATTCCGCCACCCGGGCCGATTGAGGCGCACACAGTAGAGCGCCGGGCACCAGTCTAGGACTCGGTGACCGCCTCACCATCTACGGGATCTATGACACCGCCAACGGCGAAACCTAGGACATCGCCGCGGACGAAACGCCTCCTAGAACACCACGCCAGGCGTCAAGTGCTTGGCTGCGACCTCGACCCCGAGAAGAGTCAGCATGGCCGGAGCAATTTCGAATACATCAACCTGGCTGAGACCGTCAGCGGTAAAACGATCAGAGTTGAAAACGCCGAGCGTTCCAACCGGCGTGTGGCGACCGCTGGAGTGATCATCGACGCTGAGAATTTCAACGCCAACGGTTTCTGCTCGACCCACCGACCCTCCCAAGGCAACCGTGTGCTCGTCCAGAACCTCAAGATCATAAGTGAACGTGATCACCGGCCCGGACTGATCGACTCCGGCGTCAGGTCGACCTGCGGACAGCTCTTCGAGTGCAATCGCAGCACCGGCGGCGGCCGCCTCTGACGGAAACCGCAACGTCAAATTGGGAGTCATAGCAGCCAGGACTTCGCAGCTGTCCGACACCCCGACAGCGTCGAGAAAGACTCGTGGAGATCGAACGACTGCCTCCAGCGAGCGGCTGGAGTCCAACCGGCTGCTCGGCCCCTGCCCCATCGACGACACAAGGATCAAAACCCGATCGTTGACTCGACACCAGCGGGCGACGTCAGCCAGGAAGCGGTCCAACAGTTCAACAGCGAAGACGATCTCGTTGCTGTGCCTCTCGACCCAGTCCTCGTTGTAGTGACTGGTCGTGAAGTCGTCTGGGAACAGGGCATACCAATAGCGATGCATGGCTGCTGCGACGTGATTGGTAAAGAAGACAGCCAGATCAGGGGCCTCATCATTCAGCAACCGAAGAAACAAGTCCGACAACAGTAGGAACTGGGCCGAACGCACGCGCTCTTTTGGCACTCTGCCTGCTGCCACTCCCCCGACCAGTCGAGCCAAGGTCGCCGCTGTACTGACACGCAGCGGTAGATGACGCAGACCATCGGCCACCAGCTTCAGCTGCGAAGGGTCCAGGGCCAAGCGGCTCTGACGGGAGTTTCGCTCCGTCAACTCAAGATTTAGCCGCTGGAACGACTCGTAGCGCTCCGGAATGGCTGCAGAGTCAGTTGCGAAACAGTCGGGGACCACAAATCGAAAGTCCCCCAAACGGCACTGACCGGCGACCGGCGACGAATGTAGAACGTTCACCAGTCCGACCGACCGCTCGGCGGCGGCCAGCTGCCAGTAGAACGGGTACTCAACCGGTTTCGGGTCGTTGTACCACCAAACGCCATGCTCGGCGAACGGCACACCGGTGCCCACCGATGCCCACGTCTGTGACGGATACAGCTCGCGGTCGAGAGACTCGGAGATCCGGGTCTCGACGAAGAGTCGGTCGTCGATCATCGACTTGAGAAACGGTGCTCGACCTCGAGCGGCGACGTCGCCGATTACCCGCAGCGGAATCTCGTTGATCTCGATAACAACGGCTCGACGTGGCATAGAAACCAATCGGCCACGTCGCGCGTCAACTGAGCTGCCACAGGGCCGGTGGCCCGGGGCGAAACGACCAGATCCCTACCGACGCCCCATCAGTTTCACGATGCTCCGGTAAAGGTCCATGGCCGGATCAACGATGAATCGGAGAAAGATGCTGACGATGAACAGCTGAGTGATAATCCCGGCCGCTTTGGCCAACCGGTACAGCGGTCCGAACTCCACGTCTTCAAGTCCAAGTTGAAGAGTTCCTTGTTCACCTTCTAGCGGTCCCAAGAGACATGAACCGTAGGTTCGGTCCCGTAGACCGAACCGGTTGGATCGTTCGAAGTCGATCAGCGGGCGTTCCAACTCTTCAGCCTGACTACGACAGGCCTGTTCGGTGACCAGTGAGTCGAAAGGAGCCACCACAGCTGAGCGAGCGAACCGCCAGACAAACAACGAACCGATCAGAATGAGAGCGACAATCACCCCGCGCACCGCAAGCGCCATCGGGTCCAGATCGCCTAGAGGGGCGGGCCTATCGGTTGTGGCTGCAGTGGTTGAAGCTTCAGTCGCCATCGCTACTCCGAAATCTCTGAACACCAGTATGGCTGATGCCCCAAGGCAAATGGCGCCGTCACATCAATTCAAGCGGCAGCCCGCGCCCACTTCTCCTGTCGGTACCAATCCCGAGTCTGCAAAGGCCCGAACAAGATCAAGCAGCCCGCTGGTCTTCCGCTCTCCGCTGCGGCGTGTCGGAAACACCTTGTTGGGGCGCAAGCTCAGCCAATGCCGACATGGCCGCCACCCATAAACGGTCACGGACCGTGAAGTCTGTTGTTCGCTGACCGTCTGACGCCCGCCGCTCGGCAGCCGAGGAAACACGGCAGGCCTGCAGCACACCTTCCACCATGTCAGCGGCGACCGACACCATTGGACGTGAGCGGTAGCGAACAGCGACCGTGGCTCGTTGACCGGGACTCCGGCGTATTGAACGCCCCGCACCACCGGCAGTTGGCGGGCTGCGAAACGTTGGCACCGTCAACCCAAGTTCCTCAGCGGCTGCGCCGACGGATCGGGCCAGATAAGCGAACTCGACCGAGTTAAGAGATGACGTCAGCACCCCAGGGTCAGCGAGAAGCCCGGATTCAACGTCCGGTGCGGTATACGACTCCACGCCATTCACTATGTCGATCCGCTGTGACAGTAAGCAGTTCGAGCAGACAGCTGAGGCGTCGCTATGCCGAGGGTCGACCTAGTGGACGGCCTGGCGAGTCTGCGACGACGGCTGAGATCCAGACTCAGGATTACGTTGGACAAACGCTAGCCAAGCGACAAAGCCACTGAGAATGGGAACCCACCACGACACGAGGCGGTAAGCGATGGTTGCCAGGCTGGCATCCTGGGCGCTTATCCCGGAAATGATCAGCAAGTAGTACAAACCGACCTCTACGAAACCGACGCCGCCCGGGGTAATCGGTACCATCCCCAACACTTGAGCGCCGGCGTATGCCAACAACACAATGCTGAGGCGAGGGTCGGCACCGACGCTGTAGAGGGCTGCAATGAGCGCCAGATAGTCGAACGCCCATTTCCCCGCCGCAGCACCAACCACCTGAGGCCAGCCGCCGCCAACAACCTCCAGGAGGCGATCCCGTTCGACCAGCGCTTTGCCTCGCTCGATGCTCCACGGTCGACGAACCGCCCGGCCGGTGAACTCGACAAAGCGGGCCACCGCCTCCTCGCAGTAACGCAGCGGCTTATCGAAGGCCATGCCGATTGCGCCAAGCGCTGCCAACGACACAAACATCACGCCGCCGGCGATAGCGGCCGGCAACAGACTCTCGGGAATCGGAGCCCCGACAAGGGCCAGAAGACTGGCTACCGCAGGAATGGCCACCAGCGCCGCGGTGGTGATGATGGAACTGACGGCCAGCGCTCCCCCGGCTTTGGCAGTATCAACGCCGGACGCTGTGAGCATGCGGTAGTACACCGCACCTCCAGTGGCTGCACCGCCGGGGATGACACGGCTCACAGCGTTTGAGACCAATTGGCTTGTGGCAGCCACAAACCACGACACGCCGGGAAGAACCAGTCGGGTCAGCCACCACAGACAAACGAAGCTGGCGACCTCCAGCGCCAGCATTACCGCAAACCATGCAGGTCGAATGGTCCGAAGCCTCGGGCCGGACGACAAGATGTCGCGCAATTGATCCTGGAGGAAGTAAAAGGCGAGAACGCTGACCGTGAGAGCGATACCCCACCACAACACCTGCTTTACAAAGGCCGTGCTACCAGGGGCCGAGCGAATCTCCTCGACGGACGGGACGCGCCCGAATCTCATGGCGCGGCAACTTCGGAGGTGGCTTCGCCGTCGTTAGCGACCGGAGCAATCAAATCCAGGGATACCGGCACATCCGGTGTCGGGCTGAGATCGACCAAGCCAACAGGAGGTACCAGTTGGTCACCTATCGCCGACGCCAACTGCGGAATCGACAGTCCGGCTTGTCGAAGAAGTCGATCAACGCTGACAACCGGTAGGCCGACGACGTTGTCGTAACTCCCAATAATTCCTTCAACGAAAATCGATCCCTTGCCCTGGATGCCATAGGCCCCGGCCTTGTCCATCGGCTCCTCGGTAGCCACATACCAGCTGATGTCCTCAGGCTCGAGAGAGCGGAACCGCACCGTTGTTTGCGTCACCGTGGAGAATAAGTCGTCTCCAACTTTCACCGCCGTGCCGGTAAACACCTTGTGATCGGCGCCGGACAGTTTCAACAACATCTTCTTGGCATCGGCAGCAGAGTCCGGTTTACCCAGCGTCTCACCGTGGATGTCGACAACGGTGTCGGCAGCGAGGACAACCACGAGTTCGTCAGGGTCGATCTCCAGCTGATTGCGAGCAAGCCAACCCGCCTCCGCCTTGCCGCGAGCCAAACGCTCCACGAGCGCGGCGGACGACTCTCCCGGCTGCGGCGTCTCGTCAATATCGGTCGGAAACCGAAATGGCACGATGCCCAGATTACGAAGGAGCTCCATACGTCGCGGCGAACCCGACGCCAGCACAAGAGTCGCCGACAGCGACGACTCACTCGCATTCATATCTCAATGGTAGAACGAAAAGGGCATGCATCGTCGACCACATGTCGTTTTGGAGAACGGTATGGCTCTCGCTCCAACCCAGGTGCCAGACTGTCGCCATGAGCCTGGTAGATGTGGAGATTCGAGAACGAGTGGCGACAGTCACACTGAACGACCCCGATCGGCGCAACGCCGTGACGTTGGAGATGTGTGACGAGCTGAGTGAAGCGTTCGACTCTCTCGAAGCCAATCAAGATGTCCATTCAATAGTGATTACCGGAGCGGCTCCCGCCTTTTGCGCCGGCGCCGACCTGTCGCATCTCGGCGACTCCGCAGAGGAAGGTCTGCTGGCCATCTATGAGGGCTTCCTTCGGGTCGGCCGCTCGCCTCTCCCCACCATCGCCGCTGTGAACGGCGCCGCAGTAGGCGCCGGTATGAACCTGGCCTTAATATGCGACGTTCGTCTGGCCGGGGTGTCGGCCCGCTTCGACGACCGTTTCTTAAACTTAGGTCTCCATCCAGGTGGAGGACACACCTGGATGTTCCAGAACATTTGTGGGCCACAAGCAGCAGCCGCCGCCATACTCTTCAGCCAGATCATGGACGGGACGGAGGCGGCTCGGGTCGGACTGGCCCATCAGGTGTACGCTGACGATGAGCTGCTCGATGCCGCCCAGACGATGGCCGAAGGTGCAGGTCGGGCGCCCAGAGACCTCGTGATCACCACCAAGCGAACGATGCAGGACATCCGAACGGCAACCACACAACGCGCCGCGGTTCACACCGAGCTGGGCCCTCAGGTCTGGTCCACTCGTCAACCTGTCTTTGCCGAGAAACTGGCCAAGCTCAAGTCGAAGATTTCGTCTCGCTAGTCCGCCAAGCGAGCGAGTGCTGCGACCTTACAGCCAGGACGTGGTCAGTTCCTGGCTTCTTTCTGTCCACTCCTCAGCGGTGATAGCAAAGCGGACATGATCTTCCCAGATCCCGTTTATCTCGAGGTAGCGCTGTGCCACCCCTTCGTTTCGAAGCGTTAGTTTTTCGACTACGCGCAGTGATGCACTATTGCGAGGCACGATCGAGATCTGCACCCGGTGCAATTTCAGTTCCTCGAAAGCGAATTTGAGTACTGCAACCACTGCCTCAGGTACATAGCTGTTGCCGGCCTGCTGCTCATCGATCCAGTAGCCGAGGTAGGCGCTCTGGAACGGGCCTCGTTGTACCGCGTTGACGTTCACCTCACCGCTGAAGACCCCGCCGATGAAGATCCCGAACCCGTAACCGGTCCCCATTTGCCATTCCCGGTCGCGGGCATGGCACCTCAGGGCGAAGGCGCTGCGGTCCTCAACCGGATCGGGAGAACCCGCTGGGCGCGACGGCTCCCACTTGATCAGCCAATCGGCGTTTCGTCGCCGAACTTCCTGCCACCTCCAGAAGTCCTCCGGCTTTAGTGGCCGGAGCAGGATTCTTCTGCCCAGGAGACTGCGAGTCACAGCCCGATCTTAGCGTCGCCTGGGAAGTGGCCGACGGCCAGTCCGTCAACCACGTCGACGGTCGAGATCTCAAGGCTTTCGATGGCGAACTGACGAAAGAGTTCAACGACTATGCAAAGAGCGCCGACTACACCGTCCACGTGATGGGCCAGCAGGCCCGGGTTGTGCAGCCGATCCGCTTTGGACTCGGTTGCCAGTACCCGAAAAATCTCTTCGGCCGCCTCATGGGTCAGCACGTACCCGGCTACCGGCTCGGGGCCATCGGCAATATCCACGCCGATCTCCACGGCAGCAATTTGGACACACGCCCCCAACCCCACAACGGTGCCGGAGGTCAAAGCGTGGGCCAGGTCGCTGTGTTCTCGCCGGACGTCGTCGAGATGTAGTTCGACCACCGATAGTGCAGCTGACAACTCTCGGGGGTCTGGCGGGTCAGACTCGAGGTACTGGGCGGCCAAACTACGACCTCCCAGCGGCATGGAAAACGAAGAAACGTGATCTTCTGCGACAGTATCGGTCGAACTACCGCCACCTGCCACCAGCTCCGTCGACGCCGCCCCTACATCGACAACCGTGAGAGGTGCATCTGACGGTTCACGCTGTGATCGGACGGCCGTTAACGCCAACGCCCCTTCTTCGGCTCCCGACAGGATTTCCAGTTGTGCGCCAAGATGTCGCGAGACAAGATCTGTGACCGTACTCTGATCGCTGGCGGCGCGCCGGAGCGCTTCACTGGCGACCACAACCGGTAAGCCGAGCCCGCGACCTGCCGTGGACGTGCCCAGGTCCGACAGCGCAGTGTCCAACCTGGCTATCGAGTCGGCAGACAATCCGCCGTCAGCGCCCAACCCCGCCGACAGTCCAATCTCGCAGCTGTGGCGCTCCATAGCGGATTCACCGCCGCCGACGTCATCCGACGGGATCCGCCACTTCATCGACCCCGAGCCGATCTCGACGAACCATGGCCGCTCGGCCTCAGGCATCGGTGAACTGCTCCCCCGACTCCTCAAGACGTTGATGCACCCACAAGCCCACCGGGTCGGATCGTCCGGCTAGAAAATTGGCGTAGTGTGCGTGGAGGCACTTGACACCCTGCCTGGTCCCACCAACGCCGCCGGACGGCGCAGGTCCCAAGTGGTCTTCAGGAATCAGCGTCGTGCGTTCCTGTGCGTAGGCGTCGTGAGTCTGGCGAAGCTCAGCAGGGTCGACGATGCGTTCCGCCGTCTTCACGCCGCCCAAGGCTTCGAGGCGTCCGATTGCCTTGTTCAACTTCGGATCGATCAGCCAAAAGCGGGTTGGCATCGGCCGACCGTCGTCCAACAACGGATGGTTGGCCAGCACGACCGGGGAACCATCTAGTCGAGAAACAACAATCTCGTAGGCTCCCTGCGGTCGCCGCCCGAGCAGCTCGGCCACGCGTTCGTCCGTCTCAGAGTCGCGGGAAACCGAGACACGCTCAGGCTTGGTCAACGTCACTCACCTCGGGTAGCCGAGCAGAGACGATCAGCGGTTGACGATCCACCAAATGATGGCAGCCAACAGGGCGGCTCCACCAGCGGCAGGAATGAACCGTTTGGCGGCGGCTCCACCGGCCACATCCAACAGGTCAACAGCTTCAGCTTCTGGGCTTTCGATCTTGCGCACGCCGGTTGACTCGGCAGCTGCCGGGGTTGATGCCGCTGCCGCCGGCGCCGGACTTGAGTCAGCCTGTGGGGCGGCCGCTGCCGTTGGTGCTGCGGTTGCCGCATCCACCGGGGCTTCAGTCGACGACGCCTGAGCGGCTGTCGCTGACGCAGGTTCGCCCTCGGCTGCCAGTTTGTCACGAAGGTTGTCGGTGAACTGCCCGAGAATCTTCTTGGAAACATCTTCGATGGCGCCTCGACCGAAACTGGCAATCTTGCCGGTGAGACCAAGATCGGT
Organism: uncultured Acidimicrobiales bacterium; assembly: GCA_937981915.1. Taxonomy (GTDB): domain Bacteria; phylum Actinomycetota; class Acidimicrobiia; order Acidimicrobiales; family SZUA-35; genus JAHELU01. Next base: position 25,674 of record CALJMD010000214.1, on the reverse strand, counting down.
GTGAATTGTCACCTTGGTCTGCTCAGCAGCGAGCTCTTCCATGGTGGCCGTCACCATGGCGTTGGCATTGCCTTGGCGAGGGTCGCGACCCTCTGCTTTGAGCCTGGCGACGTGGTTCGTGGCGTCTTGTTCGACGAACGATGCTTTGCCCTTGTAGTTGGCGGAAATCGGACCGACCTTGATCTTCACCAAGCCACGGTATTCGTCGCCTTCGATCTCGGTTAGCTGGGCGCCCGGCATACACGGGGCGATGAACTCAAGATCGTTGAGGATCTTCCAGGTCTCCTCGATGTTCCGTTCGATTACAAAGTCGTTTGTCAGCTCCATGCCCGCAAATCCTTCACTGTGTCGATATCTACAGGGTTACCCAAGCACCGTACCTGAGAAACGAGCTCCGGATGCTGTCGAATGACGGATCGGGCACCGGCATCGCCCTCTCTTGACACTTTGGACCAGATGGTGTGGTGCAATTTGACCGGCGGTCGTGGCACGTCATCGAACGTTGCCACCACCAAGAGGCCATCGGAGCCGGCCACCGTCGTCCACGCTGACGCCGGAACGAGAGGTTGATCGGCTAGTCCGATCACCACTGCCTCGTGGCCATCGGCGGCCGCCCGGTCCAGGGCTACTCCTACCGACGTGGCCTGCCCGTCCTCCCACCGGTCGTTGTGGACAACGGTCACGGCCGACAGGTTCAGTTGAGGTCTGTTGCGCTCCAACCAATCGAAAACCGGCTTAAGGTCCACCGAGCCCGTGACAACGTAGGTCTGATCAAGATCCGCCTCCACTAGCGCCTCAACCGCCCATGCCCCGAGCGGCCGACCACGGAACTCGACCAGCAGCTTGTGTGAAGCCGAAGTTGGTGCGGGAAACGGGTCAGCTTCATCGGCCAGTGATTCAAGAAACCGTCGACCCTGACCGGCGGCGAGGAGCGCTCCGGCCACCGTCATGCAGCGGGCCAACCTTCTCCCCTAGCGATGTCGGGCGTCATGGCCTCAACCGTAGCGGCACCAACAAGAGGCGATCGAGTAACAGATCAGAGCTTCAAGAAAGGCGCCAAATCGACAAAGTGGGACCGTCGCCTGGCAGTAGAGCAGCGCCCTCCCGAACGTCGACTCCATCGGCGTTCAACACCGGCTCGAGTCGATCAGTTCCAGTCAGGCCAATGGTTGTCGCGCTGGTCGCCGCCCGCGACGCTCGCACCAACAGTCGATCGTCAGAGGTTTCCCTCATAAAGCAGACATTGTCCGCTGCGATCGACACCCACCGGAATCCGCCACGCTGCAGTGCCTTTTCGCTGTTGCGCAGTCCGATCATGTTGCGGTAGCAATCAACGAAACGTTTGTCCCACCTCGACTCGTCCCACGGCATCGTACACCGAGCTTTCTCCGACGTCTCACCGGTCAGGCCGATCTCATCGCCGTACAGAAACGTCGGCGTTCCCGGCAGACAGAGCAGCAATCCGAATCCGACGAGAGCCAGATCGTCGCTGACCGCCATCGACCTCCACCGAGCTGTGTCGTGTGATGCCAGCAGCCCCATGGATGCCGTGGTCACCGACCACGGCATTGACGCACGAACAACGTCCATCGCCCGCGCCATCTGAATTCCGTTCCGGTTCGGTTGGCCGGGTCCGGCGTTAAACGCGCTGAGGGCGGTGAAATCGCCCAGCCATGACACGACCGGACGAGTGATACCGGCGTAGTTCATGACGCCGTGCCACCCATCGCCAGGGGCGTCCAAGCTGGCATCGAAGAAGTGCTCGCCGAGCAACCACAGGTCGGGGTCGATGTCGTCCATCGTCAACCTGGTCTGCCGGGCCACGTCGTGGTTCATATCGATGCTGCCAAGGCGCCCGGTCATGTTGGCGACATCGATCCGCCACCCGTCCATGTTGAACGGTCCGCGAAGGTAACGGCCCAACACCGACTCGGGGCCCTTGTAGTACCGGCGGCGCAGCTCCTCTGAGCCGTGATCCAGCTTCGGCAGACTGGAAACGCCAAGCCACGACTCATACTGATCAGGGTGTTCGGTGAAGTAGTAGAAGTCTGCCTCATCGCTGTCAGGATCGGCCTGTGCCGCCTTAAACCATTCGTGACCGTCTCCGGTGTGGTTCAACGTCAGATCCGTCATGATCTTCAAACCACGATCGTGCGCCGCCTTAGACAGACGGACGAGGGCTTCGTCGCCGCCAAGCAACGGGTCGACGCGGTCAAAGGTCGAGGCGTCGTAGCGGTGGTTTGACCGAGCCGGGAAGACCGGGTTCAGATAGATGCCTTTGACACCCAGCCCGGCGATGTGGTCCATGTGTTGTATGACGCCGTCCAGGTCGCCGCCATACAGTTGTGGCATCGCTGCTGGACCGTCGGCCACCGGATCGCTCCACTCCGACCAGTTGACCCACGACACATCATGGCCATCTGCCTCGGTTCGACCGTCTTGATCGCCAAACCGGTACTTGCCCGTCGTGGCGAACCGATCCGGGAAGATCTGGTACCACACACCGTCGCCAACCCATGACGGTGGCCGACCGGTGGTGACCAGACGGAAATCGTGCACGTCACCAGGGTCGTAGTCGATAAGACCAAGGCCATTGAGCCATCGTGGTCCACTCGGCGTCTCTAAGTGGAACCGGTAGTTGACTGCGTTGTTGTGGCAGGGCAACTCGAACCGGAGCCGACCGCCGTCTTCCTTGCCCTCAACCCACTCTTGTTCGCCGTCGCGAACGGTACGCAGCCACGATCGGCCGATGGGTTCTGTCCCAACGTCGACTACAACTTCGACCGAGTTCCCCGGCAATGGACAAGGGTCGGAGACGTAACGCTCCGACGAATCGTGATGGGGCGGTACGTAAACAGGTTCTCGAGACACGGCGGCGGCTTCCTCGAAGGTTGACGGTCAGGCCAGGCTACTCCGTTTGACGGAGTAGCCTGGCCACCGCCTTATCCGGCCTCGTTAATTGCCTGCCATACGGTCTGAGACGTGAGCGGCATGTCGATGTGCTTGATACCAAGGTGCGAAACGGCGTCGATAACGGCGTTTTGAATCGCCGGGGTTGACCCGATGGTTCCTGATTCGCCAATGCCCTTTGCTCCGAGAGGATTTCGAGGGCTTGGCGTCTCGGTGTTGGACGTTTCGAACGAGCACAGCTCGGCCGCCGACGGGATGCCGTAGTCCATCAAGTTGCTGGTGAGCAGGTTTCCGTCGTCGTCGTAGTGACAGATCTCGAACAGGGCCTGCGCCGCTCCCTGGGCGATACCGCCGTGCTGTTGACCAGTTACGATCATCGGGTTGAGGATCTGGCCGCAGTCATCAACGGCGATGTGGCGAAGCATCTTCACCTCACCGGTCTCGGTGTCAACCTCGACCAGGCTGATGTGAGCTCCGAACGGGAACGTTGCATCGGTGCCATCGAAGTCAAGTTCGTGAGCCAGTCCAGCGTCCATTCCGCCCGGACGCTTCGAGTCATCGTTGGCTGCCTTGGCCAGGTCACCCCAGGAGATCGCCGAACCGGGATCGCCGGCCACCTGTAGGCCACCAGCGCCGGTCACAATGTCGGCTTCGTTGGCTTCAAGCATGTGGGCCGCCAATTGCTTGGCTTTTGCCACAACGGTTTCAGAGGCGACGAATACAGCGGAACCCGCGGTCTGCAAAGACCGTGAACCCATAGTGCCGGCGCCTCGTGGAATCTCGTCGGTGTCGGACTGCAGAACAGTGATGTCATCCATTTCGACGCCGAAGTGCTCAGCAACGATCATCGAGAACGAGGTGATATGTCCCTGGCCGTGTGCGCTGGTACCAACCCGGGCGGTGATGTGCCCGTCATCGGCCACCGAAACGGCGCCGTACTCAACGTGCAGACCGGCTGGAGCCGTGATCTCCACGTAGGTGCTGACACCGATACCGAGCTGCTTGGTGTCGCCGGAGGCTCGCCGTGCGGCCTGCTCGGAAAGTAGCGACTGATAATCGGCGGCTTCCAAAAGCGTATCGAGCGACTTCTCATACTCTCCGCTGTCGTAGTTCACACCACCGTGGGTGGTGAACGGGAACTCATCGGGCTGAATGAAGTTCTTGCGTCGGATCTCGGCCGGATCGATGCCGAGCTCGTCGGCGGCCACGTCCAAGATCCGCTCGAGAAGCTGCGTTGCCTCCGGACGGCCGGCACCGCGATAGGCACCGATGGCGGCCGTGTTGGTGACCGCCGTTTTGGCGTCGAACTTCATGTTCGGGATGGTGTATACACCCTGAATCATTTGCTGGGTGAACAACGTGAGGATCGCTCCGATGCACGGATAGGCGCCAGCGTCGGCAACGACATTGCAATCCATGCCGACAATCTTGCCATCGGAGGTGAAGCCCATCTTTGCATCCAGCACCATGGCCCGACCGTGAACCATGTTGAGCATGTTCTCGGTACGTTCTTCGGTCCAGCGGACGGCACGGCCGAGTTGTTGAGCGATCTTGGTCGTAATGAAGTACTCCACGTAGCCGCTGGCCTTCGGGCCGAAACCGCCGCCAACAGCCGGGGGTGCCGCCACCCTGAGATTCTCGGCGTCGATACCGCAGATGCCGACCACGCCGTCTCGCAAAGCGATTGGGGCCTGATTCGACATCCACAAGGTCATGTGGTCGCCGTCAGGAATGGCGACGCATCCGTTGGGCTCCATCGGAACGCCGGCCAGCCGCTGTGAGACCAGTCGCACCTCGGCAACGTGGTCCGCTCCCTCGTTGGGATCGCCCTCATACTCAATCGCCGTGGGGAAACACAGATTTCCACCGGCTTCTTCGAACAGAATCGGGGCGCCCTCGGCCAATGCGGCCTCCGGGTCGGTCACAACGGGAAGCGGATCGTAGTCGACCACGACTTCCTCAGCGGCGTCAGCGGCTTGTTCCCTGGTGTCGGCCACGACGACCGCTACTACGTCACCGACGCAGCGGACTTTGCCCTCGGCCAAGCAGGGGCGGTTGAAGATCTCGGGCATCATGGCGAAACCCTGGAACGACGGGAGAGTCAGGTTGCCTGCGTGCCATACACCGGCCACGCCGGGCATGCCCTCGGCCGACGAGGTGTCAATTGCTGTGATCGTGGCGTGAGCAAAGGGAGACCGGACGAAGAAAGCATGTCCAATGCCGTCGACGACGATGTCGTCCACGTACAGTTCGTCTCCAGTGAGCAGGGCCGGATCTTCACGGCGTAGAACCGCGTTTCCTAGAATCGAACCTTCTACTGCCATTTGTGCGTGCTCCTCGTGCTTCTGTTGTTGCTGGTCGGTGTTTGACGATGTGGTTTGCGTACTGGTGAGGTGTAGGACCTCAGTGGATGGCTCCCGAAACGTCCTTCAGTGCGGCAGCCTTTCGGCCTGATCGCATTGAAATAATTTCGGCGCAGATAGAAATAGCGGTCTCTTCCGGGGTGCGACCCCCGAGATCGAGACCAATAGGTGCCCTGATTCGACTGAGGTCAGCGTCGCTGACGCCCTCGTTGCGCAGTCGTTCGTTGCGATCCTCAGTCGTGCGGCGCGACCCCATCGCCCCGATGTAGCCGACATCGGTCTGTAGCGCTTCGAGCGCTGCAGGGATGTCGAACTTCGGGTCGTGAGTGAGAATGCAGATCGCATCGCGACCACTGAGCTTCGGACCCACCTTGGTCAAGAGTCGATTCGGCCAGTCGACCACAACCTCGTCGGCATAGGGGAAGCGCTGGTTGGTGGCGAAGACGGGTCGGGCATCGCAGACCGTGACCCGGTAGCCAAGAACCTTAGCCACCCTGCTGAGGGCTGCTGTGAAGTCGACCGCTCCGAAGATCAACATCTGGGGAGGCGGGGCGAACGTCTCGACAAAGACTGCAACGTCATCTGCCCTCGCCTCACCCCGTGGCCCGTAATGTCGAAGCCCGGTTGTGCCGGCTGAAAGTTCGCCGGTGGCGTCTCGGATGACAACCCGATCCAAGTCGTCGTTGCCCAACGAGCCCAAAGGCTCGTCGTCCACTCCAATTAGAATCTTCGCTCCCGGCTCCGGGAGGTCAGCGGGATCTGTCTCATCAGCGGGGTCGAGGCCCACAACCGTCGCCAAGACCGCAGGGGTCTCGCTCTCGATGGCACGACTCAGAAGGTCGAACAGCTCGGTCGGTTCACCCGTCATAGGAGTGACCCACCTCTCGACGGCGTTAACCGCGTCGTAAGTGCTACCAATCGAGTGGCTCCAGGTACAGGTGAATCGTTCCGCCACAGGTGAGTCCGACGGCGAACGCCTCGTCATCGGAGTAGCCGAACGTGACAATTCGCCGTGATCCGTCCTCCAGGCACTGCAGTGATTCAGTCACCACCGCGCCCTCGACGCAACCCCCTGAAACGGAGCCTGCAACCTCACCGTTCTCGTTGACGGCCATGGCCGCGCCGGGGAGCCGAGGGCCTGAGCCGTCGACATCGACGACGCGGGCCAACGCCACCTTGAGGCCTTGACTACGCCAGCGGCGCAGGTCGGGAAGGATCTCTTTCACAGCTGACGGATCTCCTGTTTGACGCTACGGCTTACGAAAAGCCGGCGCCTTCCAATGCTCGTCGGGTTAGGACGCGGGCCAAGTGTTGGCGGTAGTCAACCGACGCGTTGAGATCGCCGGAAGGTTCCATACCCTCTGCTGCCACCTCGGCGGCCTCGGCGGCCGATGCGCCTCCGGCTAGGGCCGATTCAACAGCAGCAGCACGAACCGGTGTCGGGTGCATGTTGACCAGAGCGACTCGGGCCGAACCGTTGACCTGTTGAGCCGAAACGCCGACGATGGCCCAATCCTGGGCTCGACGGTTGAACTTCTGGAAGTTCCAGCCCCCACCGGTGTGCTTAGGAATGCGGACCTCGGTGATCATCTCTGTCGGCTCCAGGTTCGATTCCAGGAACCCGGCGAAAAGATCATCAGCGGCGATCACACGTTCCCCACCTGAAGCGCTGCGTGCAACCACGGATCCACCGAGAGCCAGCAAGGCCGAAGGGTGGTCAGCGGCAGCATCCGCGTGAGCTAGCGATCCGCCGATTGTGCCGCGATGGCGAACCTGTGGGTCGCCGACATGAGCGGTGGCCTCGGCCAGCAACGGTGCATGCTCGGCCACGAGCGGGTCGATCTCGATGTCTCGGTGACGAGTAAGCGCACCGATAGCCAGGTGATCGCCACCGTCGTTTACATACGAAAGGTCGCTCAGTCGACCGATGTCGACTACGACAGCCGGGTAGGCCAAGCGCAGTTTCATCATCGGCAAAAGGGAGTGACCACCGGCCAGCAGTTTGGCCTCATCACCGTGCTCGCCCAAGGCGGCCAGCGCTTCGTCGGCCGATGCGGCACGAACGTACTCAAATGCGACTGGAATCACTGGGAACCTCCGCTGGCCGACAGAACAGCCTTCACGATGTTGTGGTAGCCGGTGCAACGACAAAGGTTGCCTTCCAGGCCTTCACGGACCTCGGCTTCGCTCGGATTGGCATTCTCGTCGAGCAGTGACACAGAGGCCATGACCATACCCGGTGTGCAGTATCCACATTGGAGCGCATGGCAGTTCATGAACGCTTCCTGCATCGGATGCAGTTCGTCACCATTGGCCAAGCCTTCGATGGTCTTGACCTCCTGCCCATCGGCCTGGACGGCCAACATGGTGCAAGACTTGACGGCCTCACCGTTCACGTGGAGAGTGCATGCTCCACAGGAGGACGTGTCACAGCCGATATTTGTGCCGGTCAACCCAACCTGGTCGCGAATGTAGTGAACGAGCAGCGTACGCGGCTCCACGTCATGGCTATGGCTGGATCCGTTGACGTCAACGGTGATCTCCACTGAGTCTCCCTTCATAGAGTCAGTACCTCCGGATCGCAGACCGCGATCCGGGTTTCAGTGCCGCCGCGCCGCAGCCCAAACTTGTGCGTACGGACGGCGCCAGCTCCGATTCTTGCACACTGCAGCCGCTGCTGCCGAGTTCGATGTCAAAATTTCAAGCCCTTCCTCAGCCTTAGCCAAAAAGGGCGACGGCCAGCCTTACGGCTGGCCGTCTTTCACACCGTCCGGGAGGGAAGTCGGACGGGCGAACTTTGTTGTGCTCTTACTCAAGACCAGTTAATTATGGACTCTAACTTTGGTCTTGGCCACTAGGGACAGGCACGTTTTGCAAAGATTTTGATTGCTTAGCCGATCTCTTCAAATCGGACGAGGCGATTGGCTCGCAACGCTTCGTCGGAGTCACCTGCTCCGAACTGCTCGGTCTCGCCGTAGCCTTCCGACGTCAGTACGTCGGTGTTTACTCCGGCTGCAACCAGATACTCACGCACAGCGTTGGCTCGATCCTTGCTCAGCTGCAAGTTGAGAGCCTCGTCGCCTCGGATGTCGGTGTAACCCTGCACTTCGATGCGTACGTCATCGCCGGCGGCAATCAGAAGTTCCGCAGCCGCATCAAGATCGGCGTTCGACTCCTGAAGGATGTCAGACGAAGAGGTGGCGAACTGAACCTGTGGCAGAGCGTTCAGGTCAGCAGTGACGCTTACCATCAGCTCATTGTCAATCACGTTGGTTACGCCTGGCACCGCAGCAGCTGCGTCCAGGGTCGGTTGGCGATTGTCTTCAGAGTCAATGGTGCCGGAGACCGTAATCTCGGTACCGACGCCAGTGGCGCTTGCTCCTGCGACACCTTGATCTTGGAGTGCCGACAGCACGGCAGGCTCAAGAATCTCAAGGCGATTGTCGACCGACTCAATTCCTTCAACTGCGGCGGCCGCAGTCTCAGCCTCGTCGCTCTCACCCTGGTTGGCGACGAAGCCGGTAAGAACGGCAACAGCACCGTCGTTCGTTCCCGTGATAGCACCGGGGAACGGGTCGACTGAGGCTTGAACGTCACCGATTACGGGAGCCGGAGCGACAGTGGTGCTTGGTGCTTCGGTGGTGGTTGGTGCTTCGGTGGTGGTCGGCGCTGCCGTGGTCACGGTGGTGCTGACCGGAGCGGCGACTTCCTCGCTGGGTTCGCTCTCTTCATCAGCGGCGATCACGGCGGGGACAATGTCGCCATCGCCACCTCGCCAAATGGACCACCCGAAGGCCAACAGCAACGCGGCCACGACGGCCAAGCCGGCCAACAACGTTTGGTCGTCAGCTCCGACTCTCCACTCTGGTATGAGTTTCTCGCCGTATCCGCCTCCCTCGTCGTCGGATAGCGTGCTTCTCCCTGCAGTATTCACATCAACTCCTGATGTCCGGGCATCTCAGACCCTAGTCATATGCGGACTCGTCACTGATTCAGACGGTCTACACCGGCGAAAGTCGCGGAATAACACTCTGCGACTGGGATTAAATGTTAGGCGTATCGACACGCCGTGTCGGTGATGGCCGACAGCCCCACCGTTCGGTCGCGACGGTCTAGCCGTCGACTGTTGGTTGACCACCATCGGGCAGAATTCGGTAGCTTTCCTCGCCCGGATAGACGAGGTCAAAGTCTTGTCGTGCCCGCCGCTCGATCTCGCTTGTCGTTTCCAGCCGCTCCAGCTGTCGCTCCAGATCACCGATATCGGCTTGAAGGCCGCGAAGCTGTCGATCAGCCTGCTCTACCTGCTCTTGTTGCGTCATCCAGGTGCGAGCCGGAACGGCGGCCAGACCACCAAGCACGGCCAATAGAACAAGAACCATCAGCGCCATCGGGGTCACACTCGAGCGCTGCCCCGCTTGGCGGCTCATGACGCACCAACGCTGGGCACGAGTCCCGGAATTGTTGGTGCGTAACGAGCAGTATCCCCCAGCTCGTCTTCGATTCGAAGCAGTTGGTTGTACTTCGCCACGCGATCACTCCGCGCTGGAGCACCGGTCTTAATCTGACCGCAGTTGGTGGCGACGGCGAGGTCGCTGATCGTGGTGTCCTCGGTCTCGCCCGAGCGATGCGACATAACCGAGGTGTAGCCGTTTACGTCAGCCAACCGGACCGCTTCGAGGGTTTCGGTCAACGAACCGATCTGGTTGACCTTGACCAGAATCGAGTTTGCGATCGATTCGTCGATACCTCGACCGAGCCGCTCGGTGCTGGTGACGAACAGATCATCGCCGACTAATTGGCATCGGTCCCCGACTGCATCGGTCAGTGTCTTCCAACCGGCCCAATCTTCTTCATCCATGCCGTCTTCAATCGAAACAACCGGGTAGCGGTCGACCAGGCCCACCAGCTCATCGACCATCGCCTCGGGCTCAAGCACCCGACCCTCGCTCTCCAGTCGGTAAGCCCCGTCGGCGAAGAACTCCGTCGATGCTACGTCCATCGTCAAGGCGATCTCGTCACCCGGGGTTCGGCCGGCGCGTTCGATCGCTTCGACCAACAGCTGGAGCGCTTCCTCATTTGACGCCAAATCGGGAGCGAAACCGCCCTCGTCGCCGACAGCGGTTGACAGGCCTCGCTCAGAGAGCACCGCTTTTAGGGTGTGGTAGATCTCCACTCCCCAGCGCAGGCCTTCGCTAAACGACGATGCTCCGACCGGCATGATCATAAATTCCTGGAAGTCCACGCTGTTGTCGGCGTGGGCGCCGCCATTGAGGACGTTCATCATCGGGGCGGGCAGCACGTGTGCGTTGGCACCACCGATGTAGCGGAACAACGACAGGCCGAGATCGTCGGCGGCAGCATGAGCGACCGCCAAGCTGACGCCAAGGATGGCGTTCGCACCCAACTTCGACTTGTTGGGCGAGCCATCGAGCTCGTTGAGAATCTGGTCGATTTGGCGCTGATCGTGAGCGGGGCTTCCGACGAGCGCCGAGTGGATCAAGCCATTGACGTTTCCAACCGCGGTCAGGACGCCTTTACCCATGTAGCGGTCGTCGCCATCGCGAAGTTCAACCGCCTCGAAGGCACCAGTTGATGCCCCCGACGGGACGAGCGCTCTACCGGAGGCACCGGAGTCTAAGAGAACGTCAACCTCAACTGTTGGGTTGCCGCGAGAATCTAAGATCTCGCGAGCCGAGACATGATGAATAACAGTCACGCTTTGCGTTCCTCCTACCGCCCGAAGTGAAATGTTAGCATGCTGCGTTGTCAGATCGGCGGCAAGAACTTCTCCAGAAGCGGCGTCAGTAGACAGAAGTTCGATATCCATCGACGTCGATGCCGGTACGTACCACTATCATCGCTTTGGTAACGACATGATTTCTCAAGTGCTCCAGCGGGAGCCTGACACCACTGACGCCAGTCGAACCTGAGCCTTGAGGCGACACCGAACACCGGCCACGAGCCCTTCGCCGTGAGCGGCATGCCGGAGTCCATCACATGAACGGTCCTCCCGATGACACATCTCAAACACGGCGCCAATCGGGCTAGAAGGTCGGTGTCCTAATCTATGGCAACGTCCTTCGAGCTTGACGGATTTGAGCCCATCGAACGTATCGGTGGCGGCGGCTTCGGCGATGTTTGGCTGGCACGCCAAACCAACGTCGACCGCAAGGTTGCTGTCAAAGTCGGCCACGCCCCGATTCAGGACAACATCATCAAGCTTCGGTTCGAGCGGGAGTGCAAGGCTCTCGGTCGACTCTCCGGCCATCCGAACATCATCGACGTCTATACGGCGGGAACCCTTGCCGACGGACGCCCCTACCTCGCTCTCGAATACATCGACGGCGGAACGCTATGGGAGCAACTCCGGCGACAGGGCCTAAGTGAAATCGATCTCTGCCGCCTGGGGGAACAGATCGCCGGCGCCCTAACGGTGGCCCACGCCGCAGGCGTTCTACATCGTGATCTCAAACCCGAGAACATTCTCATGCGATCCAGCGGCGATGCCGTCTTGGGTGACTTCGGAATTGCCCGCCTTCAAGATGGCGCCAACACCACGTCGGCGGCGATCACGGCCAGTGTCGCCTACGCCGCACCTGAGGTTCTCGGTGGCACGAAGGCCAGCGCCGCCAGCGACCTTTATGGTCTCGGTGTGTGCCTTCTGGCCTCCATCCTTCAGTCCGTGCCGTTTGTTGACAAGAAGGATGATTCCATCCACCCGATTATCAATCGGGTGATGAGCGAAGACCATCCGTCTTTGAAGAACCGGGGTCTGAGCGAAGAACTAACAGACCTGATCGACAAACTGCTCCACAAGTCGCCGGAGCAGCGCCCTCAGTCGGCCGAAGAGGCCCATCAGCTCTTTCAGGACCTCCACTACCGGCGTCGCAGAGACTCCCCGACGGATCGGGAGACCTCAGGTTCGGTCCTTGGCTCCGGCGGGTCGGCGTCAACCGGACTTCGAGGGCCCTCGGCGGTGCCGATGGGCGGCGCTCTGGGGCAGGCCCCGGTGGCGGATCGAGGCGTCGAAGTTCGCCCGCAAACCGCATCGTCTTCTCCGTTCAGTGGTGCCACCCTCAGCGAGCAAACGGCTCCGGCCACCGGACCCACCGGCCAAACATGGGGACGAGCCAATGGCCTGAGTACAACACCGCGTCGAACAATCAGTACCGGCACAAGTAGCCGGGCTGACGGCGTCGCCCGGTCAGGGCCGGGTTTCCTCGACCAGATCTCGCCTAAAGTACGCGCTTTCGCCGCGGCCTATGCGCTAACCCTGGTCGTTGGCCTGCTACTGATTCTGCTGCTGGCTCGAATTCTGTAGCCATCGATCTCAGATCGATCGGGTTTGTCGTTTCAACCGACGACCCAAGACTCGGATCGGCTCTCGTCGCCAGCGCTTGCCGCAGTTGTTTCGAGGGCCCGCACCTCGTCGAGTAGCTGCAGAACCGCTCGACGAAGTTCGTGTTCAAGGTCGAGACCCAACTCACGTCCCCGCAACGCCAAGGCCAAGAGAACCTTTCCCATTGCCGCGGGGCCATCGCCCTGGTCGCTGGTTGCCGCCAACACCGAATCGACCACAGCTGCGGCCTCGCCCGGACGTGGCCGACCAAAGGACCGGATGGCCCTCCCAAGCGCCTTGTCAGCAAAGGCAAGTGAGGGAAGGTCCGATGGGATGCCGTCGAACACCGAAAGCCGATCTGACTGCTCGGCCTTCTTCGCCTCCCACGTCTTAGCCATTTCCGAACTGTCCCCGGTGTCATCGTCATCGCGTCCGCTGGGCTGCGGCGGAAGAAGGTCGCCGTCAAAGCTCACGGCGGGGTCGAACACGTGAGGGTGGCGCTCGACCATCTTCTCGGTAAGCGTTCGGGCCACGTCGGCCACGGTGAACTGACCTTGCTCAGCGGCCAGTCGGGAGTGGAACAGAATCTGAAACCACAGATCACCCAGCTCGCTTTCGAGTTCCTCATACGGGCGGCCCACGTCGTCCGGATCGGCGTCCACGACGGCGTCGAGAGCGTCGAGCACCTCGTATGTCTCTTCCCGAAGATACTTCCGAAGTGTCCCGTGGTCTTGATCTCGGTCCCAGGGGCACTGTTCGCGAAGCCGGTCCATCATCTCGATCGACAACGCCAGCTCAGCACCGACCGGCTGAGAAAGCTCCGGTATGAACACGGTTGTCAGATGGTCGGCGTCGATCCGATCTAATTCCTCCCAGGGGACCTCGACAACCGATTCTTCGCCCGTGCCAAGTCGCTGGAGCACCACCACGGGCTCCGACGGCGATCGGTCAACCGAGAGTTTCATGTCGGAGAGCACCCATTGTGCATGGGTGTGAGCGACCAGGAGCGGTCCACGCTGCCCGGCAGCCTGAGTGGCGAATCGGTGTCCGTCGATCAAGCGGACGCCATCCTCAATCGGGTCGACCCGCAATCTGCTCCACACGACATCAAGAAATGACATGGCCGGTAGAAGGTCGAGGATTAACTCATCGGAGCGCAACTCGGCCTCTTCCTGAAGCCGCCTTACCGAGCGTTCCAGAACCAACGGAGAGCCGGGCACCGCATAGATGACCTGGCCCTCCCTGGACGTTTCATCCAGCAACGCCTCGGCTATCAGCCGATACACCTCGTCGAACGTCTCGGCGTTCTCGTATAGGTGGTCGAAACTGCGGTAATCGACCATCGAGCCAAGCCCGGGATGCCTGGCTGTCCGCAGAAAGACCGGTAGACCCGATGTGAGCAACTCGTCAGTTTGAGCACTGCGATACTGGGGGTCGCCCGGCCCCAGTCCGCAAACGATAAGTCGTGGAGGCGTCCCGCTCACTCGGAGGCGGAGGCAACCTCGGTGATCTGAAGTGCCGTGGTGTCCCAGGATCCGATAACCGGGTCGACCTCAACCGTGGCACCGGTGAGTTCCTCGGTGATCCGTTCGTTCAGCTCGGTCGCCGGGTCGACCGGCTGCTCGTCGTAGCTCTCAACGACGATGACATGCCAGCCGAATTGCGTCTGCACCGGACCGATGGCTTGACCGATCTCAGCGTTGTCAACTGCCTCAGCGAATTCAGGCACGTAGTTGCTGGATGCGGCGCAACCGAGATCGCCTCCCGACGGGGCGGAAGGTCCGGTCGAGCGCTCGATGGCCAGGTTGGCAAAGTCGGCGCCACCCTCAAGCTCGGCTAGAACATCTTGGGCGCCCGACTCCTCGTCCAACAAGATATGGCGGACACAGGGCACCTCGACCACGGCGCTGCCGTCTCCGGCGATTGCCTCGACCAACGCCTGCTGGTCAGCCTGCAGGCCGGCGACGAACTCAAGGTACGGCACATCGTCGAACATGGCTTGAGCGTCGCCTTCAGGGTCGTCGCTGTCTCCGTACCAGGAAACGATGAGTTCCATGAGTGAACCTCGTGCTGCGTCCACTTCGACATCCGAGGCTTCAGCACCCAGCTCGGCCAGTTGGCGGTCGAGCACTTTGCCCACGATCTGTTCAGTGGCGACTGTGCTGTAGAAACCGGGCGGAACCGCGCCGCCGAAGCCTCGGCGGACGAAGTCTTCGTTGTTCCAGACCGACAGAGCCACTTCGTTCAGCTCACCGTGGGTCAACTGCCACTGCTCGTCACCAAAGTCAACATCGATTGCGATGTCGGTGGCCGGAGCGGTGACCGGTGGTTCGGAAGCCTGCAGCGGCGGAACCGTGGAGGTTGGCAGAGCGCTTTCATCCTCGCCGCCATCGGTCTCGGTACCCTCGTCCTCATCAGACGCCGGGGCCGTCGAAGCGGTCTCCTCCTCGGCATCGAGCGCGTTCTCCGACTCGCGGTCGACCCCACAGGCCGATACCGCCAGCACGAAGCTGAAAAGGATCAGAAAGATTTTGCTCACTCCGGCAGGCTAGCGGCTGGATTCACTGGCCCGCGGTTGCCGGTCTGGGCCAGCATGAGCGTTGGCGGCCAGATACTCGTGGGCCTAGTCGACGCTCCAGGTGGCCAATGAACGCAGCAGGTCGCCAAGATCGCCCGGCCCGCTCTTCTCCGCCGCTTCAGCCAGCTGGCGGTTCACCGCCTCACCGTACTCCGGTGCGCTAACTGCCCGGAAGACACCAAACGGTGTAGGGCTGTAGTTGTCCTGTGACAGCATTCCAAGGGCAAAGGCCAACGCCGGGTTGGCGGTGGTTTCGTCGTGCACCAACAGTGACGACTCCCCTACTTCGCCGGCGTCGACAATCTCGGCCACACCGTCCACGATCTGAAGACCTCGGTTGCCGTCGGCCCCGAACCGGATCTGTTCGCCGTGAGTCAGATTGATCATCATGTCGGCTCGGCTGTCGCGCTTGAGAATCGGATCGTATGCCCCGTCGTTAAAGACATTGCAGTTCTGGTAGATCTCGATGAAGGAGGCGCCTTTGTGCTCGTGCGCTCGACGGAAGACCTCAATCATATGTTTGCGGTCGAGGTCGTGAGTTCGAGCCACGAAGGTGGCACCCGCACCAGCGGCAAGCGCAATCGGATTGAACGGGCGATCCACCGAACCCATCGGCGTGGACTTGGTGACTTTGCCAACCTCACTGGTCGGAGAATATTGACCTTTGGTCAAACCGTAGATCTGGTTGTTGAACAGCAGCACCGTCATGTTGACGTTGCGCCGCAGGGCGTGAATCAGATGATTACCGCCGATTGACAGCATGTCGCCGTCGCCCCCCACTACCCACACGTTCAGGTCGGGGCGGCTCATGGCCAGCCCGGTGGCGATGGCCGGGGACCGTCCATGGATGGTGTGCATGCCGTAGGTCGACATGTAGTAGGGGAATCGAGCAGCGCAGCCGATTCCTGACACAAACACGGTGTCTTCGCGTTTGACATCGAGTTCGGTGTGCAGGAATTGCATGGCGGCCAAGATGCCGTAGTCTCCGCAGCCCGGACACCAGCGGACTTCCTGATCGGAAGTCCAGAATGGACGCTTGGTTGGGTCGAGTTGTACGTCAGTCATCGTTTCACTTCCTACCCGTTCACAGCTTCTTGGATGATTTCGGCGAGTTCAGCGGCCGTGAACGGCACGCCCATCACCTTGTTTATCGGCGTGGCATCAATCAGGTACTCAGCCCTTACAAGCCGAACCAGTTGACCCCGGTTAAGTTCCGGTACAAACACATGCTCTCGCCCACTCAGCACCTCACCGAGGTTCGGTGGGAACGGATTGAGGTGGGTGAGGTTGGCGTGATCGACGTTCATACCAGCCGAGCGCAAACGCTCGGCGGCCGCCGTTATAGCCCCTCTGGTGGAACCCCATCCGAGGATCAGAACCGGAGCGTCGCCCGGGCCCTCGACAGCAACCGGCGGGATATCGGAGGCGATGCCTGCGATCTTCGCTTCACGCAGTTCGGTCATCCGCCCATGGTTGGCCGGATCGTAGTTGACGTTGCCGGTCACGTCCTGCTTTTCCAGGCCACCGACTCGATGCTCAAGGCCGGGCGTGCCAGGAACAGCCCACGGTCGGGCCAACGTCTCAGGGTCACGCTGGTAGGGCAAGAAGATGGGTTGGCCGGTTGGGTCTTCAGCATTGGGCTCGGTGGCGAACTCGACACTGATGTCGGGCAGACTCGACACGTCAGGCAACAGCCACGGTTCAGCGCCGTTGGCCAGATAGCCGTCGGTCAACAAGATGACAGGCGTCCGGTACTTGATTGCAAGGCGTGAGGCCTCGATAGCGGCGTAGAAACAGTCGGCCGGGGTTGATGCAGCCACGATGGGAAGCGGTGCCTCGCCGTGGCGGCCGTACATGGCCATCATCAGATCCGATGCTTCGGTCTTGGTGGGCAGCCCGGTTGATGGGCCGCCACGCTGGACGTCAACGATGACAAGCGGAATTTCAATGCTGACCGCTAGGCCGATGGTTTCACCCTTGAGCGCAACCCCTGGTCCCGATGTTGTGGTGAAGGCCAGGCTTCCGCCAAAGGCAGCACCGAGAGCGGCGCCAACACCGGCAATCTCGTCTTCCGCCTGGAACGTGCGGACACCGAAGTTCTTGTGCCGACTGAGTTCGTGCAAAATGTCCGATGCCGGAGTAATCGGGTAGGTTCCGAGAAACACGGGCAACTTGGACAGCTCACCGGCGGCCACCATGCCCCAGGCGGTCGCCACATTGCCGGTGATGTTCGTGTATTCGCCCGGTACCTGCTTGGCGGCATCCACCTTGAACGGCGAGCCGAACATCTCAGCGGTCTCACCGAAGGCATGTCCGGCCTTGAATGCAGCCGTGTTGGCGGCGGCAACGGCCGGCAACTTGCCGAACTTGGTGTCGATCCACTCGAACGTCGGCTGGGTTGGCCTGGAGTACATCCAGCTGACCAGACCCAAGGCGAAGAAGTTCTTGGACCGTTCGGCGTCCCGCTTCTTCACATCAAGATCTTCGGTCGCCCCGAGGGTCAGCTTTGTCATGTTCACGCGGTGAACGACGTAGCCGCTGAGTTCGCCGGTCTCTCGTGGGTCCGCCTCGAAACCCGCTTTTTCAAGATTGCGCTCGTCGAAGGCGTCATCGTTAAGAATGAGGGTGCCGCCGTCGCGCAGGCGACTTAGCTCCGATTTGAGTGCGGCCGGGTTCATGGCGACCAGTACGTCCGGGGCGTCGCCGGGCGTGTAGATCTCATGATCTGAGATATGGACCTGGAAGGCGGAGACGCCGGCAAGCGTTCCTTGAGGCGCTCGGATCTCGGCCGGGAACTCCGGCAAGGTAGCCAGATCGTTTCCGGCAAGAGCACTTGCCGATGTGAAACGATCGCCGGTCAGCTGCATTCCGTCTCCGGAATCGCCGGCAAAACGAATAACAACCTGATCAAGCGTTGTCTGCTCAACCGGTTCAACAGTGTCAGTCACGTGAATCCCCTACTCCCACTACTTCGAAGAAGATCGGTACCGTGATTCGGCTACTTCTAGCCGGACGTCTCACGACAGTCTCTCTTCCAGCAGTCCCCCTGATGCGACGATGCTCGTGGTGGGTTGGAGCGCTACGTCAACGAACTACTTCTGTGCGTTTCCGTCTCGACCACGTCATGTCGGCACAGCCAGCGCCGACGGCGAGCGTAGTCTCGCCGGTCGGATCCGCGTTCTGGTAAGTTGCCCGAGGGAACACCGGACCACAGATCTGGTTTTTCTACGATAACGGCGTTTGGCGCTACTCCTGACCGATCTTCGGGACATTCCGCTTGAGGCCACAGTCCTGAGCGGGACCACACACCGGTGGATCCGAGCGTCTAGAACACCAATGGGCAACGAACCGGAGACCCGATGGCCGAGCTTCCAACACTCACCTCGAATCGACAACCGCACCTGAACACCCGATTGCAGGGCTTCGGAACAACCATCTTCGCTGAGATGTCGGCGTTGGCCGCCAAGACCAACGCCATCAACCTCGGGCAGGGATTTCCCGACACCGACGGTCCAGCGGAAATCATCGAAGCTGCAATTACTGCGCTGCGGGGCGGACAAAACCAGTACCCGCCGGGACCCGGCACGTCGGAGCTGCGCCAGGCCATCGCCGACCATCAGCAGCGGTTCTATGGCATGGCGACCGATCCGGACACCGTGTTGGTCACCACCGGGGCAACCGAGGCTCTCACCGCCACCTTGATCGCTCTTTGTGAAACCGGCGACGAGATCCTGGCCTTCGACCCCACCTACGACAGCTACGGCGCTGCGGTAGCGATGGCGGGGGCCCGCCTGCGAACCGTCACACTCACCCCTTCCGAAGAAGGTCACTTCACATTCGACCGCGACCGATTCTCAGCGTCGATCTCGCCGAAGACGCGGGCCGTGCTGTTGAACACTCCGCACAATCCGACCGGAAAAGTCTTCACCGCCGAAGAACTGGCGTTCATCGCCGACTGCTGTATACGCCACGATCTCATACTCATCACCGATGAGGTCTACGAGCACATGGTTTTCGACGGCGCCCATCACCCGGTAGCGACGCTGGACGGAATGGCCGATCGAACAGTCACGGTCTCGTCCGCAGGCAAGACATTTTCTGTGACCGGCTGGAAAATCGGGTGGGCGATCGCTCGACCCGATCTCTTGTCGGCAATCCGGACTGCCAAGCAGTTTCTGACCTTCGTGAGCGGTGCGCCCTTCCAACCGGCCGTCGCCGCCGGCCTGGCCTTGGGGGACGACTACTTTGAGCAGCTCACGTCGCAACTACGGCACAAACGCGATCTCCTGGGCGGCTACCTGGAACGCGCCGGATTCGAGGTATACCAACCTCAAGGCACCTATTTCACCATGGTCGACATCAAGCCGGTCAGCCAGTCCGATGGCATTGCCTTTTGCCTGTCGCTCCCCGAAAGGGCCGGTGTAGTCGCGGTACCGGCCCAGGTGTTTTACAAAGATCAGAGCGAGGGGGCGTCACTCGTCCGCTTCTGCTTTACCAAGCGAGACGAGGTTCTGATCGAAGCAGGTGAGAGGCTCCAAGCAACATTCGGCTAGTGAGTCCCACCAGCGGCGAGGCAACATCCGGTAGTCAACTAGCCACGCTGTCAGTCAGCCGTTTCGCCTGCAGTTTCTGCCACCACTGCCTCGGCGGTGTCCGCCCGCCGACGGACGGCCGTGAGCTCACCGAGATTGGCGACAAAGAGCACTGCGGCAGCGGCCGCAAGTAGCGCCCCGACAACATAGACGCTGACGCTCAGCACGCCCGAAGCCACCGCTCGAAGAGCGAGGAAGGCGGCGACAACCACCGCGTAGACCGCTGTGAGCCGCAGCGCCGGGGCGAAGTGGCGACGCACAAGCTGCTCCAAGAGCGAAAAGGCGGCAGCCACAATTGCCACCACCGTCGTCACTCGAAGCGGGTCGAACACCAGCATCGAGGCAATGGCCAAGATCAGAAGTGGCACGCTTACCGCCGCCCACCCGGCCAGCAGCCAACCTGCCTCCTGCGGTGGGGCGAGGGGCACTGCGGCCTGCACCAGGTGATCGCGAATCCCAACCGCCTTTTGCTGCCCGCGTCGGAGGCGGGCCTGAAGATCGGTTAGCTCGACCCGTCGCCGAAGCAGATCGCTGAGACGCTCCGAGGCCTCATATCGACGGACCGGGTCGTCCACCTGGCCGAAGACCGGGAGTAACCGGGACGATCGTTGGATCTCCCCGTTCACTTCGGTGAGGGCCAGGCGAATCCGCTCCTCGGACGCGGCGGCTTGGGCTTGCGAGGGCGGGTTGGTTCCATGCAGCCCGGCGAAGCCGACGGGATCCGCCCAAGCGGCCCGGACATCACCGGTTCGGGTGAACTTCGGGCCCGCCGGCCCTCGTTCCCCGTTGGTTCGGTCCCCTGTGTCAAGACCCCAAAGGCCCCGGTATTGACCAACCCACGGCACGCTTTCATCCAGCAGGCGAAGGTCCCAGTCGCTGTGTTCAAGACCGTCGCCGGGGGCGGAGTCGACGAAGGGAACACCGACGGCTGGGCCAAGACCACGTTCGGCCGCCTGGTCGGGAATTTGCAGCGCCCGTCTCACCCAACGCTGCAGCCGAAGCAACCAGCGAAGCCCGGGCACGTCAATACGAGTGACATAGTCTCCTGGGAGAAAGAACAGAGCGTGGGAGCCCGCGCCCACGAACAGAGCGGGTCGGTCGCCTCGACGCTGCAGTTCGTCGTCATCCCAATGCCGCCGAAGATTGGCGCCCTCCAGATCATGGTTGGACACCACGACCCACACCGGCCGTCTATCGGCTGGATCGCACATGATCCAGATCTGTTCCCAGTCGGCCTCGTGGTCGTTCAACCCGCGGTAGCCAGACCGCCAGTCGTTCATTGCGTAGAAGTACGTGTAGTGGAGAACCGTCCAGTTGGCGACCTCGGCTACTCGAGCGTAAACGACCGGTCGGGGGCCGGTCTCGAGTTCGGCCGATTTGATGGCGGCGGCCGGAGTGGTAAGCCCAGGTGTGGTGGGTCTGAACCAGACGCTGGCTAAGAACAGGGCGTCCACCATTCGCCCAAATAGCCCTACCCGACCGAGACGTGGTCCGAGCAATCGGCGAGCCAGCTGTCGGGCATCGGTGCGCACAACGGCCCGACGCTCAGTGTCGGAGATGAATTGAAGGTAGGAGCCGACTGCCAGCTCACCGGTGAGGTCGGTCAACCTCACCTCGCCGGGTTCGACTATTTGTTTCTCGCTCGACCACAGCGAGCATGACTGCACGTAGGCGTCAACCGGTGAAGGGAAGAACAGCTCGCGCTGGTCGTACCGCAAGATGGGCGCGTGTCGGATCAACAGATCCTGATCGTCTCGACTATTCACGGTGCTACGCGAGTCGACGCCGGCAACTTGTCCGGCGTCGACTCAATTACGTGTCCCCATCGGCTGTGCCGACCGGGAACGAGGTTGTCAGGCTGAAGCCGGAATGCGCAGGACCTGTCCGATGTAAATCTTGTCGGGGTCGCTGAGCATCGGTCGGTTGGCTTCGAAGATCGCCATGTACTTGTTTGCGTCGCCATAATGTTCCTTGGCGATCGCACTGAGCGTGTCACCGGACACCACGACGTGCATGTCGGATTCCTCGGCCGGAGCCTCAACTTCGATTTCCTCTTCCACGGTGCCGACGTCGGCAACGTTTCCGACGGCCAGAATGACCCGCTCTCGGGTTTCCTGGTCGGCCACGGTGCCGGAAATAGTAGCAACACCGTCGTCGTAGCGAATATCGAGGTTCTTGACGTCGAAGCCAAGTTCCCGCACGTAGCGTTCAAGGCCCATGGCCTTTTTGGAGTCGTCAAGGCGACGCATCTGGGCCTGCTTGGCGGCAGCGGCCTTCCTGGCCTTTACCCGCTTCGACATCTCGGCGGCACGCTCGGCTGACGCCGCTGCCGCTTTGGCCTGCTTTTCTTCCTTGCTGTCCCCAATGCCTACTTTGGCTCCAGCTTCGCGAATGAAATCGAACACGCCCATGTGATCACTACTCCTCTTGCCGCTGACTCGCAGCTTCTCTTCAGGCCGCCCTGGTGGCGTATCTCTGAGTGGTCATATGGCAACCTAGCAGGTCTTGATGCCGCCGTGGCCGAATCGCTATCGCTGCTATTGGTCGACACGTCGCGCTACTATTTGTATCAATTCGATGTGATTCACCCAGTTTGGGCATAGACACTTCGGCCGGTACCGTCGTGATTCGACGACACGCCGCTCGACCGGGCGAAGTACCGTGCGGCGCCGTGGAGACCTAGACTAGGTCGTTGACCACTTGACGAAGGAGCCGGCATCAATCGATGCAGGAGATCGCGGATTACAAGATCATTCACCAGCTAGGCGAGGGAAGCCAAGGCCAATATTGGCTGGCTGAGACACCGGCACGTCTTGGTGTCGCCGACCCACAGGTTGCGATAAAGACGATTATTCATGCTGCCAGTGATGCCGAGTTCGAACGACTGGCTGAGCATCTCCGAACTTATGCGTCGGTTCGCTCGCCATACCTTCACGAGATTTTCGACATCGGCCAACAAGGCTCAGTCGTCTACCTTGCCGGTCGTTTCGAGACCGGCGGGACGCTGACCCGCCCCGCTCGCCCCTCATCGAGGGTGGACGTGCTCCGCGCAGTGGCCGGCGCCGCCCGAGGGGCACACGCCCTCCACGAGGTCGGGATTCCCCATCGCTCCATCCGTCCCGGCAACATTGTGCTGAGCGACGATCGGTCACGGCTGAGCGATGTCGGCATTTCACAACTACTCAGCCCCGGCCAGACCGTCACCGGGGCCGCCCAAATGGGGGCAATCGACTACTTGGCACCCGAAGTAGTTCAAGGTCAGCCCGCCTCGCGGGCCACCGACATCTGGGCGTTGGGCGCCACGCTCCACAAGACGCTGACCGGCTTCTCAATCTTCCCGGACATTCCGAGCGGATCGCTCGTCGACGCCCTTCGATTCCTGCTCACCGAACAACCGGTCATGGGTGACGCGCTGCGCAATGGCGAGCGCCGCATCATCGAGTCGACCGTCAAACCCGACCCGGCGGATCGGCCATCGACAGCGCTCGAGGTCGCAGAAGCCATCGAAGATGAGGCCAACCGCCAACAGGGAGGACCTCGATAATGACCGATATCGATCTTCGAGGCGGACAAATTCACCGCGGTCTCGGCATCGTGGCTCGCTGGCCTGACATTGCAATTGTCATACCCAGCGACCCGTCCCACGATGCCGTCGTTGACGAGATGCTCGTCAACCTCGAACCCAACCCGGCTTCGCAAACCGTGATCCGCGCTGTCAACGAACTCCTATCGAGCAATCGCCTGCACGCGTTGGGCATGGTTGTCGAAGCCACAGGCGGGCCAATGGCCGTTGCCTATGGGCCGGTCGAGGTGCTGAGCGACGGCGAAGTTGTCTTGACCGGAGTCAGCGGCATCGCCAAGCAACAGCTCTCCCATCAAGCCAAGCGTTTGACCATTCGAGCCACCGACTACGTAGAGGCCAGCGAGCCAATTCCCCCCTTCGATCTTCGTCGTGGGATCGCTCCGGGCGCCGGCGTCACCCTGATAGCCGTGGCCTCTGAAGGCCCACCCGTTATCGCCGAACCGGTAGTCGCCGCCCAACCTCAACAACCAGTCCAAGAGCCAGCACAGGAGCCGGTAGCGGCTGCCGCTCCGCCCGTAGTCGCCACGCCGCTGGTCGAGCCCGAGCCTGCAGTTGAATCCGAACCGGCTGGTGTGGGCCCATCGCCACTGGTCGCAGCCTCCCCGTCAGATCCGAGTCCACTCAGCGCCCCATTCAAGTCGGTGCTGTTGCTTGACGTGCCACCGGTCGGTGGCCTCGAGCCGTTGCCACTTGCCGGTGACGGCGGACCAGTTGTAGACGCCTCCGACAAACAGGTCATGGTCGACGGGATCCTCTGCTCCCGCGATCATTTCAACAATCCCCGATCTGCTTATTGCATGGTGTGCGGGGTGTCAATGCTTCATCTGACGCCCAATCCGGTTCGGCGCCCGCGCCCGACGTTGGGATTCATCGTGTTCGACGACGGATCGAGCTTCGGGCTGGATCGTTCCTACCTCATTGGGCGGGAGCCGTCGACAAACGATGGCACACCTAGCCGCATGCCGCCTGAGCTGTTGGTGATTCACGACAACAACGACACCCTCAGTCGGACCCACGCCGAGTTGAAGCTGACCGATTGGACCGTTCAGCTCACCGACCTGAATTCGACCAACGGCACCTACATTTGGGATGCCGACAATGACCGTTGGAGCCAGTTGACCGCCGGTCAGCCCGTGGAATTGCACTCCGGTGAAACAGTGGCCCTCGGTCGCCGCACGTTCGTGTTCGAAGGTGTCAGCCAGGCCTAGCTCGTTCAGTCGCCCTCAGTGACGGCGAGGTCGTCGTCAAAGCGGCCTCCGGAACGCCAGTAAACACCGTCAGCTCTGGTCAGCATCCCATAGTCCACCAGGTAGCGACGCAACGTGGCGTAGTCCTCGTTGTAGATCTGCAAGATCGAGTTGACGTGGCGTTCGGTGTAGCGAAGGCCAGGCTCGAACTCGAACGCCAGGCGTTCCAAAACGACCCGGCGTTTGGCGTCGGCCGATGGCAGGCTGACCAGGTGCATCCCGGTGAAGAAACGCGACAGAATTTGTTGCTCGTCGGCCGACCATGGCCCGTCGACGATCGCTGGATCGTGTTCAGCCTCACTCGGTAGCCGCTTGGCCAAGTCTCGCAACAGCTCGACGTCAAGCTGGTTGTCCTGGTTGAGTAGGCCGTCACTTCGGAGGCGCTCGATTTCTTTGAGCAGCTTCACCTTCGGTTTGCCGAGATCGGCGCTGAGGCGATCAGCGTCAACGGGGCCACAGGCGGCCGAACCAAGGATCGCCAACCGGACCGGATCGACGACGAGCCGTAGGTACTCAGCAGGGGTCACAGCCCAACACTACGCCGGTCTGCCACGCCACGCACTGGGACAGGCTCGGGCCTCAATCGGTCGTGTCACCAAGAACGCCGATATCGATGAGACAGCGCCGGGCCTCCTCTGGCCCCGATACGACATAGGCCCGCCAGCCGGCCTGGCGAGCGCCATCGACGTTGATTTGGTTGTCATCGAGAAACACGATGTTGGCCGCTGGCACTCCAAGGTCGTCGCCGACGTACCGGTAGACGGCGCCGTCGGGCTTCAGCAGGCCCAGCTGGAAGGATAGGTAGTTGCGGTCACACATCGACTGGATGACCGGTGCGTCGATTTGTCCTGACCAGTGAAGCGCATTGGTATTGCTCAAGATTGCGGTTTGCACCCGCTTACGTGCGTCACGGACCAGTTCAAGCGCGCCGGGGTACAGGCCAGTGCAGAACTTCGTGAAGTTGGTGAGGAACTCTTCGGGCGTGATCGTCAGATTCAACTCGTCAACCAAGTCGGCAGCGAAGAGCTCAGGGGAACCGTCTCCCCGCTCGAAGCTTCGTAC
>CALJMD010000213.1 GCA_937981915.1 uncultured Acidimicrobiales bacterium | reverse complement strand
TTCCTGATTCAGGCTGCCGCCCGTTTGATGGTGGAGACCGGCAGTGGAGGTTCGATCGTGAACATCGGGTCGACGTCTTCTCACGGCGGTCAACCGAAGTTGACCTCTTATTGCATGTCGAAAGGGGCGTTGTCGATCATGACCCGCAACCTGGCGTACGGGTTGATGCGCCATAACGTTCGGGTCAATCAGGTCAACCCCGGCTGGATGGAAACCGAGTCGGAGCACCGGACCCAGATGGAAGAGGACGGTGCTCCGGAGAACTGGCTGGAGTTGGCGGCGCCCTCGCGCCCCTATCGGCGACTGGTGCAGCCGTGGGAGGTGGCCAACATGGTGGCGTTCTGTTTGTCCCCGGATTCGGGTCTGTTGACCGGCAACATTATTGACGTTGACCAGTCGGTGCTGGGTGCCGGCGATCCGCCGATCCCTACTGCCGAGGACACGGTGCCGCTGTAAGCCCGTACTCGGCTGGAGCGTTCGACTAAGCGGCGGCCTTCAGTTTCGGGCGGGCGGCGATCAGATACACGATCGGTCCGACGAACGGCAACAGCGCGCCGGACAGGATGATGATCACCCACATTGTCTGGTTTTGATCGGCCGCGGCCCAGTTGGCGCTCGGCCGGCGGACGGCGTCAACCAGGGCGTACACCACTAGTGCCACTGGTACGAGCCAAAGCACGACGGCTGCCAGCAGCAGTCCTACTTCCATTGGTGCGATCATTAGAGCAACTCCTCGCTGACAGCTAGCCGAGAGCTGAGCGTGAGGGCACAGCGGCGTCGGCCACTTGACCCAGCAGGGACACTCGTCCGGGGATGTGACCGTTGACGATGGCGTTGATGGTCAAGCCGTCGAGGCCGGTGGCCATCGTGGCTGCCAGTTTCTCGCCAACCGTGTCGGGGTCGCCATGGATCGAGATCATTTTGATCATGGCCAACTCCTCTTCGCCCCAGCCCTTCAGGGCGGCCATGGCAGCCAGGTCGTCTTCGGCCTGCTCCATGGTGGGGGCGACGGTGACCGTTTGCAGCATGGTGACCTTGATCTCCGAGCGGTCCCGGCCCAGGCGTTCGCAGTGTTCAGCTAACACGTCGAGCTTGCGAGGTACATCGTCGGGGCCGATGCCGACCAGGTTGGACTCGTCGGCGTACTGGGCCACCATCCGTAGCGTCTTCTTCTCGCCGCTGCCGCCGATCATGACCGGCACCCTGCCCAGGGGGGCCGGTGAGTTCACCGCGTTCTCAACCTGGTAGTGCTTGCCGTCGAGAGTTGGTGTTTCGCCTCGCAGCATGGGAAGGATGATCTGCAGGGCCTCTTCGAGTTTCTCGAAGCGGTCGGTGAAGGTGCCGAACTCGAAACCCAACTGGTCGTGTTCCAGTTCAAACCACCCGGCGCCGATGCCGAGCGTGGCTCGCCCGCCGGACACGTGGTCAAGCGTGGTCAGCTCTTTGGCCAACAAGGTCGGGTTGCGGTAGGTGTTGCCGGTGACCAGCGAGGCCAGCCGAACGTTTGAGGTGTGTTGGGCCAGCGCGGCCAGCAGGGTGTAGCACTCCATCATCGGCTCGTCGTGTGCGCCGAGAAGTGGCAGTTGGTAGAAGTGGTCCATCACGAACAGGCGGTCGAACCCGGAGGTGTCGGCCTCCTTAGCCTGCGAGACGATGGCGGAGAAGAGCTTGTTTGGGGGCGTGTCGGGGTACGTGAAATTGGGAATCTGATAACCGAGACGGGTCATTCAGTTGCTACCTCTGGTGGTGTCCGGTGATCGTTCACCGGGCACGTTGATGCGGAGTTAAGAACTTCATCCTATTTCCGTCGTTGACAGCCGCCTTGCCATAGAGCGACAAACAGCCGCCAATTTTGGCTGGTTTGGGCCTTTGAGGTCAGAAATGACCAAAAGGGCTCGTAACGATCTTTTACTTATCCTTAGTTCCGCATTCTTGCTGCATGGACATTGATCGTGATTGGCTCTGACCAAGGACACGGCTTGTGTGCGATCTCGTCCATTCGTTTGGGTGTGGTTGCGAGCCGCTTGAAGGGAGAACCAATAATGAAACAGTGGACAAGGGCCTTGGCCCTGCTCTTCGCGTTGGCCATGGTTGCTGCCGCCTGCGGCGCCGATGATGCTGCGGAGAACGCCGTTGACGAGGCGACCGAGGCGGTCGAAGACGCCGCCGAGGACGTCATGGAAGACGACGGCGAAGAAGACGCTATGGAAGATGATGGCGAAGAAGACGCCATGGAAGAGGAAGACGCTGAGGCCGAGGAGACCGATGAGTCTGCGGCCGGCTATGCCCCCGGTTCGCCCGAGTGTGTTGCCCCGGCTGATGCCGGTGGCGGCTGGGACTTCACCTGCCGTTCTATCGGTCAGCTGTTTGAAGACCTCGGCTTGACCTCCAACGTGGTGGTTACCAACCAGCCCGGTGGTGGTGGAGGCGTTGCCTTCGCCGACGTGGCCGGCAACCGAGCCGACAACAGCGACCTTGTGATCGCCGCTTCACCGGCCACCGCCATTCGTTTCGCTCAGAATCAGTACACGGGTCTTGAAGCCGCCCAGTTCCGTTGGATCGGAGCTATCGGTGCCGACTTCGGTGTTGTCGCCGTCCCGGCCGACAGCGAGTTTGAAACCTTCGAGCAACTGATCGAAGCTGTTCAAGCCGACCCCACTTCGGTGGTGTTCGGTGGAGGTTCGCCTGTCGGAGGTCAGGACCACTTCAAGGTGCTGTTGCTTTCCCAGGAGCTCGGAATTGATCCGGCAGCCATTCCGTGGGTGGCCTACGACGGTGGCGGCGAAGCCCAGTCGGCGCTGCTAGGCGGAGAGATTGCCGTCGCCACGCTCGACGTGTCTGAAACCATCGGCAACGAAGACCTGCGGATCTTGACCGTCATGGCCGAAGATCGGGTGCCTGGCATGGACGACGTGCCGACCACGGTCGAGCTTGGCTATGAAACCATCTTCCCGATCTGGCGTGGCCTGCTGGCCCCCGGCGGCATGTCCGACGAAGCCTACGACTTCTGGGTCGACGCACTCGGCCAGGTTGAAGCCTCCCCCGAGTGGGCGGCCGCCCGTGAGGAGAACGGTCTTAGCCCCTTGCGCCTACTCGGTGATGACTTCCAAGGTTTCGCGTTGGACGCAGTCGGCGACTTCCGCACACTGTCGGAACCGTTCGGCCTGGTAGCCGAGTAATTAGAGGAGACTGTCG
Source organism: uncultured Acidimicrobiales bacterium (assembly GCA_937981915.1). Classification (GTDB taxonomy): domain Bacteria; phylum Actinomycetota; class Acidimicrobiia; order Acidimicrobiales; family SZUA-35; genus JAHELU01. The sequence continues at coordinate 2,053 of CALJMD010000213.1, read as the reverse complement.
TTGAGTGATCGCCTGTTAGGCGTTGTTTGCCTGGTCTTGGCCGGGTGGTACACGGTTGAGGCTCGAACATTTGACGGCACCGGATTCGGTTCGGGGCCGGTGGGACCAAAAACGCTTCCCACCGGCCTCGGAGTCCTCTTTGCCCTCCTGGCTCTCTACCTCATTGCGAAGCCCGACGGCGAGCCCCGGTGGCCTACGCGTCAGGCGTTGTGGCAGATCGGTTTAGTGATCGCCGCCTCCTACGCCTACGGCCAGGTGCTGCAGCCGGTGGGATTCATCTTTGCTTCGGCGGCGATCATCGTCATCATCGGTTTGCTGTTTCAAGCTCGACTGCAACTGCTGTTGCCGCTGAGCATTCTGTTCCCGGTTGTACTGGCCTTCATCTTCAACAACTGGCTCGAGTTGCGACTGCCGGTTGGCTGGTGGGGAGGCTTCTAGATGCTGAGTTCGTTGACAGCAGTCAGCATCTTCGCTTTCAACCTGCTTGACGGTTTTCAGGCGGCGTTGACCCCCCGCAACATCGCCCTGGCCCTCGTCGGCTGCTTGTTGGGGACACTCATCGGGGTGCTGCCCGGTATCGGGCCCATCACCGGTGTGGCCATCTTGTTTCCCATCACTCTGTCGTTGGGTTTGGATGACGCCGCCACCCTTATTCTTCTGGCGTCGGTGTACTACGGCAGCCAGTACGGCGGTTCGACCACCAGCATTTTGTTGAACGTGCCCGGTGAGGCATCGTCGGTGGTGACCACGCTCGACGGTTACCAGATGGCGCGCCAAGGCAGAGCCGGTCAGGCCTTGGCCATCTCGGCCATTGGTTCGTTCATTGCCGGTACCGCGTCAGTGATCGGGTTGATGTTGTTCGGCCCGCCGCTGTCGGAGGTCACCACCCGCTTCCAGTCACCCGAAAAGTTCATGGTGGTCGTGGTGGCGTTCGCCACGGTGTCGAGCTTGGCCGGCCGCAACCTGTTCAAAGGGTTGTTGGCGGTGTCGTTCGGCGTAATGTTGTCCACCGTCGGAACCGACTTGCAGACCGGGGTGGTTCGCTACACCTTCGGAGAATTGAAACTGCAGGAGGGAATGGACTTCGTGGTGGTGGCGATCGGCCTGTTCGCCGTCAGCGAAGTGTTGTCGCTGTTGGAAGACACCGTCCGGGGCGAACAAGTGGTTTTCCAGAAAGCCGAACGAATCTGGGTTACCTCCAAGGAGTTCCTGTTCTCGCTGGGAGCCATTCTGCGGGGCAGTGTGATCGGCTTCTTCGTCGGTCTGCTCCCGGGAACCGGAGCGTCGGTGGCCGGTTTCATGTCGTACGGCTTGGAGAAGCGTTTGAGCGACACCGAGGGAACGTTCGGCACCGGCGACATCCGCGGTGTGGCGGCGCCGGAGTCGGCCAACAACGCGGCGGCCGGCGGTTCGCTTGTTCCGCTGTTGACGTTGGGCATCCCCGGGTCGGGCACCACTGCGGTGCTGTTGGGGATCTTGATTTCGATGGGGATCCGTCCCGGTTCGGGCAACGTGTTCGCTGAGACACCGGAGTTGATTTGGACCCTGATCGCCTCGATGTACATCGGAAACCTGATGCTGCTTCTTCTCAACTTCCCGTTGGTGAAGCTGTTCGTGAAGATTCTCGAGATCCCCACGTGGTTCTTGATGCCATTGATCCTCGTGATCAGTTACATCGGCGTCTACTCGGTAAACAACAGCTCGCTCGACATCACGATCATGACCCTGTTCGGTGTGCTCGGCTTCATCTTCCGCAGACTCGAAGTGCCCTTGGCGCCGATCTTAATGGGCCTCATTCTTGGCGATGACCTCGAGCAGAACTTTCGGCGGGCCTTGGTCGCAAGCCAGGGCGACTACACGACGTTCATCACGGGCTGGATCAACATCTTCGTTGCGCTCCTAGCGATCGTCGTCCTCTTCTTGCCACAGATCCTGTCCCGTGTACGCAAGACGGACATTAAGAGCGAGTTTGCCGATGCTGGGGCGGAGGTTTGACCTACCTGACCTCGACCACCACTTTGCCTTTGGCGCGACGGTCGGCGAGTTCTTGGAT
>CALJMD010000212.1 GCA_937981915.1 uncultured Acidimicrobiales bacterium | reverse complement strand
CGGATGTGGGAACCGTCGACGTCGGCGTCGGCCAGCAGGATCACCTTGTGATACCGGACCTTTTCCAGCTCGAACTCTTCCTCACCCAAACCGGCACCGATGGCTTGAATCAACGAGATGATCTCGGTGTTTTTGAACATGCGGTCGATGCGAGCCCGCTCGACGTTCAAGATCTTGCCGCGAATAGGCAAGATGGCCATCGAATGAGGATCGCGGGCATCTTTGGCCGAACCACCGGCCGAGTTGCCCTCCACGATGTACAGCTCGGACTCGCTCGGATCCTTTGACTGGCAGTCGGCCAGCTTGCCCGGAAGTCCGGCACCATCGAGGGCCGACTTGCGACGAATGTTCTGGCGAGCCTGGGTGGCGGCGATGCGAGCCCTGGCGGCGTTGCCGGCCTTGGTCACCATGGCCTTGGCTTCGTTCGGGTGTTCCTCGAACCACTCCTTGAGTCGTTCGTTGGTGGCTTTCTCCACCAGGGAGCGAACCGAGACGTTACCCAACTTGGACTTGGTCTGGCCTTCGAACTGGGGCTCGGCCACATGCACCGAAATGACAGCGGTCAAACCTTCACGGATGTCTTCACCCTGGAAGTTCTCATCCTTCTCTTTCAAGAAGTTCTTGTCTCGGGCGTAAGCGTTAACGGTGCGGGTCAACGCGGTGCGGAAACCCTGCTCGTGCATGCCACCTTCGATGGTGTTGATGCCGTTGGCGAAACTGTGAATGCCGTCGGTTTGATAGCCGGTGTTCCAGCAGAAAGCGATCTCGACTGTCTCGTCTTCGCCCTCTTCACCGAACCAACCGACCTCGTCAAACAGTGCTTCTTTCGAGGCGTTGAGGTGGGTGACGAAGTCTTTGATGCCGCCGTCGTAGCGCAAGACGACATCTTCGGATTTCTGATCACGCTCGTCGCTGATGTGGAACTCAAGCCCGGCGTTGAGGAACGCCATCATCTGCAACCGGTCGACCAGCGTCTGGAAACGGTAATCCGTGCCTTCTTTGAAGATGGACGGATCGGGCCAGAAGCGAACCATGGTGCCGGTGCGAGGTACGCCGTCGTCGTCGACCGGTGAGTCACCGATGACGGTCAGTTTGTTGTCCGGGTCGCCACCGTTCTTGAACGACATGGCGTGGCGCTTACCGGCCCGGTCGATTTCCACTTCGACCCTGGTGGACAGGGCGTTCACTACCGACACACCCACGCCGTGCAGGCCGCCGGAAACCTTGTAGCCGCCGCCGCCGAACTTGCCGCCGGCGTGCAGCACGGTGAGTACTACCTCGGCGGCCGTCATGTCTTCGTACTTCGGATGTTTGTCGACCGGGATGCCGCGTCCGTTGTCGAGAACCTGAACGCTCCCGTCGTCTTTGACTGTTACGTCAATGAGATCGCAGTGCCCGGCCATGGCTTCATCCACAGCGTTATCCACAACCTCCCATACGAGATGGTGGAGGCCGGTGGGGCCGGTGGAACCGATGTACATGCCCGGCCGTTTGCGAACCGCCTCAAGCCCCTCAAGGACTTGAATCGACGACGCGCCGTAGTCCGAAGATTCCGCCTGCGAAGCTGATTTTTCAGCTTGGTTTGCGTCAGATTTCGTCATGGCAAGTCTTGTTCTGTTTGGTGTCGCCACCGAATAGGGCGGTTCCGGCCATAGCGACCGAGAAACGGAGCCGTCAATTAGATCAAGGCTCAGCTTCGACAATCGGATTGCCAGGCCAGTGCAATAGTCCCCATCGACATGCGACAAGATGTGTTAGTGGGCGGTCAAATCAGCTTGATTTAGCTGGTTTTAGGCCCCAAACCCGTCCGCTAATTCTACCAGGAATCGGGCTGTTTCGGGTGATGACGGGTCCGGTGACCCAACAGCAAACCGCTAACGCCGCGGACCGGACAGGGCCTGAACGCGCTGCACCAAATCCTGGCCGAACACCTCTTTGAAGCGGATTTTGATCTGAGCTTCCATCCACCCGATCTGCGACGCCCACGCCGGGTCGTCGCACGACACCCGAAGGACGCCGTCAATCAGCTCCACCGGGCGGGTTCCCACCGACAGCGCCGGACCGACAATGTCGGGCCAACGAGACTCCAATTGGGCCAAGATGCTGATGGGCGGACCACCCAAATGAGCCACAAACCGCTCAAGGCTGTCCCCAAGGCGGGTCAGACCCATATCGCCCACAGAAGCGGCCGACTTCCAACCCGTATCGTCGCGACCGCTCATACCTACGAGCATACGCCAGCCAGCGCGAGGCTTCGACCTGGGGGTGGTGCTTCGACCCGAGGATCGTGCTCCCTCGGGTCGGTTACAACTCCTGAACCAGCTCCAAGATGCCGGCTCGTTGGGTTTCGTCGAAGCCGTAGATCAGGTTGGTCGACTGCTCCAGGTCCGGTGACAGGATCATCATCTGAGAGTTAGCCTCCACCCCGAACACCTGCCAGGTGGCAAACGATGGGTCCCACAGCATTGTCACATGCTCAAGTCCACCGTCGGCCAGGAAACGGCGGGCCAGCGGAAAGTCGTCTTGAGTTCCCAAACCGATGACTTGCACTTCTTCGTTGTTGTCTCGCGCAAACTGCGCGACGTCAGGCGCCTCACGGCGACAAGTCGGTCAATGCGGCGAGAAGAACCACAACAGCACGGGCCGGTCGCCGTCCACCACATCACCCAACGTGGAAATCGACCCGTCGGCCACATCAAGTACCTGATGGTCGAGCAC
>CALJMD010000211.1 GCA_937981915.1 uncultured Acidimicrobiales bacterium | reverse complement strand
GGCTATGCCCGTGACGAGGGCTGGTCGTCGCAGCGGATCCTCGATCACTTCTACAGCAACACGACTCAAGGTCAGCCTTCCTCGAACCTGTCTCTCGACCCGAATCGAGTTCGTGTCGATCTTCAGTTCATGCGGGGGCGGGCGATGACGGTATCGCTTACAACCGGAATCATCGGGCTGTTTGACGCCTCCGGAGCATCAATCATCGAAGCCTCCACCGGCGCAGTTCGCGTTCGACATACCGGCACGGGCTACGCAGTCTCCACATCAACGTCGTGCGCCGGCCCATGGAGCGAACCGCAGACTGTGTCCACGCCTGCGATCGCAGCTCGATCGCTGCCGTCGGGAAGCGCACCTGGCAGTTTCGGCGGGGAGCCGGACACACTATTACGAGTCTGCGGTGCTAGCCAGTCGACCTGGTACGGCGGCGAACTACGGACAGTCGTAAGTGGCGGTGCTCAGCGCACCGTGAACGTCGTGACCATCGAGGACTATTTGCGCGGTGTAGTACCGAATGAGATGCCGGCCAGTTGGTCGTTGGCCGCTCTGGAAGCTCAGTCGGTGGCCGCCCGATCGTATGCGTTGGCCGGAGACACAAGGTGGCTGCCATGGGCCGACACGTGTGACACCATTTGGTGTCAGGTCTACGACGGGCGCTTTACGACAAGAGGTTCCTCTTCGGTGCGAAGTGCGACGCATGAACGAACCGACGCCGCTATTCAAGCGACGTCAGGGGAGGTTCGGCTGACTTCTTCTGGAGCCGTGGCACGAACTGAATTCTCGTCCTCCACCGGCGGCCACACGGCAGGCGGCGACTTCCCCGCGGTGGAAGACGGCGGCGATGACGTGTCCATCAACCCCAACCACCGATGGTCGGTGACGTTGACCTCCAGTTCGCTTGAGCGGCGATACGGGCTCGGTGCGCTACTGGGTGCCGAGATCACCGAACGCAACGGTTTTGGTCCATGGGGAGGCAGGGTCCTTGAGATCCGATTGGACTTCGAGTCGGGCAGTCGCTCCATGTCGGGTGACGATGCCCGACGAGCCTTCGGACTCAAATCAGACTTGTTCACCGTCGAGCTGGTTGACCCCGCCACCATCGTCAACGACGAGGAGGCAGAGCAAGAAATCCGGCTGCTCTTTGATCGCCTGACCAATCGATCACCGGAACCGGGGGAGTTGGAACGCTGGCAGGAGAGCTACGCCATTGATGCTGTCGATGCCGGTCAACGTCTGGTCAGTGAGCTGGTGACAGGCGAGGAGTTCACCTCGAGCCTGGTTGAGGACTTGTACCGCCGAGCGTTCGGCCGCCCTCCAATAGACGCTGGTCTCACCTACTGGCGGGGGAGACTAGTCGCGTCGGCCGCTGTCGGCGTGGACAACATTGGGACCTCGTTCTTTGCGTCACCAGAGTTCTACCGCCGCTCGGGAGGTACCAATAGTGCCTTCGTCGGTGCGCTGTATCAGAACATCCTCGGCCGCACCGCTGCGGAGGGCGGCCTTCAACACTGGGTCGGTCTCCTCGACACGGGAGCAGGTTCCCGTCGCTCGGTTGCCGCCAACTTCTTCCAATCCACTGAGTCGAACAAAACGAGAGCTCGAGCCCTGCACCTGCAGATTCTTGGCGAGCCTCCATCGCAGGCCGAGTTGTCCGAAACTGCGGCAATGGTAGGGGCCATCGGCGACCTGGCAGTGGCGGAACGACTGGCGCTTCGCCTCCTCGATAGCTCGTTGTAGGCGCCAATTGCACAGCGCCGATAACTCGTTGTAGGCGCCAGTTATACAGCGCCAAGCGAGGCCCCGGGCCTCTGGCAAGCCGTGCGGGGACATCTCCCTACTGGCCGGTGCCAGCAAAGGGTCGCCATGCAAACGGACCGTGACCAAAGCCGCTATGGTTAGTCGAGCTGACGGCGGCAACGTCATGCGCACAACCCGGCGGTACCGGAGGACGGTATCCCTACATGACTGTCGACGCCGACGCACCAGTGTATGTCGCCGGCCACCAGGGCTTGGTTGGTTCGGCGCTTCGCCGCGCCTTGCTCCGGACGGGCCATCGCAACATTCTCACCGAGGATCGACGCAACCTAGATCTTCGCCGTCAAGACGACGTCAATCGCTGGTTCGCCGACCATCGACCTGGCTACGTCTACCTTGCTGCCGGAACCGTCGGGGGGATCAAGGCCAACGCCACCCGCCAGGCCGAGTTTCTCTACGACAACATGATGATCCACGCCAACGTCATCGAGGCGAGTCGTGTCTATGGCGTCGAGAAATTGCTGTACTTGGGAAGCGCCTGCGTCTATCCACGCCAGTCGCCACAACCGATCCCCGAAGACGCCCTGCTAACCGGCCCGCTGGAACCAACAAACGAGGGTTACTCGTTGGCGAAGATCGCAGGGATGAGGCTTTGTGACTTCTACCAGGAGCAGTACGGCTGCCGCTTCGTCTCCGCTATGCCAACCAATCTGTACGGCCCGGGTGACAACTTTGACCCGGAGTCCAGCCATGTCATTCCTGCGCTGATCCGCCGATTTCACGAGGCCAAGACTCGCGGGGACAATCGGATTGAGCTTTGGGGCTCCGGCACCGCAACTCGGGACTTCATGTTTGTCGACGACTTGGCGGACGCCTGCCTGTTTCTTATGCGGCACTATGAAGGGCCCGGCCACATCAACGTGGGATCCGGTGCGGAAACACCAATCGCCGAACTGGCCCAACAGATCCGAGACGCGGTCCACCCGACGTGTGAGATCGCGTTCAGCGATGACGGTCTTGATGGTATGCCCCGGCGGGCCATCAACGCTGACCAACTGGCCAACATGGGATGGCGGGCCGTCACGGGGCTTTCAGAGGGTCTGCGGCGAACCTACAGCTGGTATCTCACGGCGGACGAAGACGTTCGCCGCCGGCGCCGCCGACCCGATGTGGACCTTGAGGCCGCCGATCGAGCCGGGGCTACGTCCGGTGTCCAGCGGACGATCACGCCCGATCCTGCCTTTAGCGGATCGGAGGCATAGCGATGAGCACAAACGATATTGCGATCGCCCCGAACACCATTGCCTTCGTTCCCCCTCGCAACGGTCCTGGCGTGGTCGGAGGAGCGGAGGCCGTTATCGCAGAGATGGCACTGGGTCTCGTTCACCGAGGTCACAGTGTCGAGATACTCACCACCTGTGCTCGAGATCACTTCACCTGGGCCAATGAGTTCGCCGCCGGAGCATCACGGACACCTGAGGGTTTGACAATCAGGCGTTTCCCGACGGTTGTCGAAGGGTCTCGACACCGAGAACGACTCGGAGCGCTCATCGCCGCCGGTGAACCCGTCACCGTGCAAGACCAGCAGGCGTGGGCCAACCAAGGGCTGCGCTGTCCTGAGCTGTGGCACCATGTCTTCGACTACGGGCATCGGTACCGGGCGCTGATCTTCGCTCCGTACCTGTTCTGGACAACCTATGCGGTCTCTCAGATTCATCCGGACCGATCGATCCTGATGCCGTGTTTGCACGACGAGCCGGAGGCGTATCTCGACATTTACCGATCGACGATGCACAGCGCCGCCGGCGTGCTCTACCTGACCGACCCTGAGCGGGATCTAGCCAATCGTCTCTACGGTCGCCACGACTACGGCCTGCAGAAACCCAGTTCGGTCATCGGGGCTGGCGTGAACACTGACGTCTCCACCAGCGGAGACCTATTCAGACGCAAGTTCGGCATCGACGGACCGTTCGTGTACTACGCCGGTCGACGAGAGTGGGGGAAAGGCTGGGATGACCTGCTGGCCGGTTTCGCCGCCTACCGTCGTCGAGCGCTCGGCGGTTCGAGCGGGCACGGTCCACTCAAACTCGTCACCTCCGGGGTGGGTATCGTGCATGCGCCGACCGGCGCCGAATCCGGCGTCATCGACGTAGGGCTGTTGACTGATACCGAACGAGACAGCGCAATGGCGGCTGCTGCCGCCTACGTCCAACCGAGCGCCCGCGAGTCCTTTTCTCGAACGGTTCTTGAGTCGATGTTGGCAGGCACTCCGGTGGTGGCCAACGGGCACAGCGATGTGGTGAGGTGGCACATCGAGCGCTCGGGCGCAGGCGTGGTCTACCGAGGCCAAGACGAGCTGGTCGAATGCCTGCGTTTCGTTTCACACGAGCCGCAGGCCGCTGCCGCCCTGGCCACCGGTGGTCGTGCCTACGTCGAGGCTAACTATCAACCTGAGGTGGTCTTGGACTCTCTGGAACGCTACCTCGACCGCTTCTTCCCGCCGGGACAGGCGGACTTGGAGCTCGTGCCACCGCATGGTTCAAGCGCCCGAGTTCGAGACAGAGTCCCTAGACGACCGGAGGTCCTAACATGACGACTGCACCGTTGTCACCGCCATCGCTATCCTCGCTGCGTCGACGACTCCGAGGGGCGTCACCGACCGGAGACGACAAGACGGTTCTTATGGTGACCCCGTTCGCTCCCTACCGCGACGGCATTAGCACCTACGCCCAACAGGAGTTGATCGGCCTGCGACATGACGGCCTCGAGGTCGATGTTCTATCGCCCACGCCGTCGGCCGCTCACTATCACTTGCCTCTGGGTGGGCCCAGGGGAGCGGCCGAACTGGCGGCAAAGGCCGGTGACTACGATCGAGTAGTTGTTCAATTTGCTCCGGAGTTCCTGTTTGGTCGCTGTCGAACCAGCGCTGAACGAGCGCTGGTGTGGGGCGCCTTAACATCGATTACCGCTCGCTCTGCGCTAGAGCTCCGCCTTCACGAAATCATCTACGAGTGGCTGCGGCAAAGCCCGGTGGAGCGCAACGCCGCTCGCCTTGCCTTCAAGGCCGCTGACCGCATCACGGTCCACACCGAGGTAGAGAAATCGGCGTTGGTGAGTGAACTCGGTCCGGTGGCCAACCGGATAGAGGTCATCGATCACGGGGCCCGTTTTGTCAAACGAGTCGATGTCGGTAGGGCGGAAGCCAAGAATCGACTCGGTCTTCCGCACGACGAATTTGCGCTACTTTGCATCGGCTTCTTGCAATTCAGCAAAGGCTTTGATCGGGCAGTTGAGGCAGTAGCCGCCGCTGTCAGGCAGACACGGCAGCAGCCTTCGAAAGTGGGTCTTCCGCCGCTTCGCCTGCACGTGGTCGGCACCGGTCGGGTGAACAGCCCCGAGATCGAGACGTATATTTCCGATCTTCGCACGATGTGTCGGCATAGTTCATCGGCCATGTTGCATGAGCGGTTTGTGTCCGATCTCGAGTTCGATATGTGGCTGGCCGCGGCTGACGCTGTCGTGTTGCCGTACCGTGAGATCTGGTCCTCCGGTGTGATCGAACGGGCGAGACTTTACGACGCCCCGATTATCTCGTCTGACTTACCTCAGTTGATCGACCAACTCCCAGCCGATGGAACGGCGTGTGCTTCGGTCGATCAGATGGCGACGGCTGTTCTGCAGACCGTTGAAGCCAGACAAGCCGGAAGCATGCCGCTCCCCGTCTTCGGTGAGCACGAACCGTTGGTCGAAGAAACGTCCGAATGGATTGTTGATATTGACCAGCCCGATCGACAGCTCATCCAGAAACAAATTCAGATTCGTGCCGAGCTTCAACCCGATGAGCCGACGCAAGCAAAGGCCGCCTACCGAAGGCCGGGACTGTCTACACCAGCGGCTGAACTCGCAGCGCTAGCGTCGGTACCTCGTCCTGAGGCGGCGTCGGCCCGTCCCGGGGTTAGTCACGTCAAGCAAGCGGTGCAGCGCCTGACGTCCTGGCAGGTTGATCCAATCGCTCGACATGTCGACGAGTTGCAGGCTGTTGTGGTGCAAACGGTGCTCGACTTGGAGACACAGCTGCGAACAAGTGAGCCGCAGGGTCCAGACAGCTTCGACCACGAACGGCAGATAGCGGATCCGATTTCGCTTATCACCGGCGAAGACGTCCATCGTCAGACCGACCCGTCGACAACCCAAGAAGGCAATAGCTCCAAACCCGACGTTGGATACCGACCGGGAGGTTGGCAGTGAAGGTTCTTGTTACCGGAGGGCTCGGTTTCATCGGGTCCGCCTTTGTTCGATTGCTGCTAGCCGAAACCGACCACGAGGTGATCAACCTCGACAAGATCGGCTATGCGTCAACCGACGGATCACTACTTGAGGCGCAGAAGTCGAACAGGTACACATTTTACCGTTGCGATTTGGTCGACGCCGAAGTGGTGGACCGAATCATGCGGGCGGAGAAACCTGACGCCGTCGTCCATTTGGCCGCTGAGAGCCATGTCGACCGGTCGATCGACAGTCCGCGACCGTTCCTCGAGTCCAACATTATTGGAACGTTCAACCTGCTTGAAGCCTGTCGATCCCTCCCGACACTCGAACGTATGCTTCATGTGTCGACCGATGAAGTGTTCGGCTCGCTGCCTCTCGACGACTCCCGGTTCGATGAGACAACGCCGTACTCGCCCCGTTCGCCGTACTCGGCCAGCAAGGCATCGGCCGACCACCTGGTGCGAGCATGGGCCGAAACGTACAACTTGCCGTGCGTCGTTACCAACTGTTCGAACAACTTCGGACCGTTTCAGTTTCCGGAGAAGATGATTCCGCTCATGATCATCCGGGCGTGGCGTGGGGAGTCGCTTCCCGTCTACGGCGACGGAAGTAACGTGCGCGATTGGCTGCATGTCTCCGATCACGCTCGCGCTCTTCTACGGGTGCTCGACGATGGCGGCGCAGGTCAGACGTACACGGTCGGAGGCGGCAACGAACTGTCCAACCTTGACGTGGTAGGCCGGGTCTGTGAGTTGGTAAACGAGCGGGCGCCGGACTCGATGGACCGACACCAGCTGATCGAGTTTGTACTGGATCGACCAGGACATGATCTCCGCTACGCCATCGACGACGCCAGAATCCGGGCCGATTTGGGTTGGGCGCCGCACTATGACTTCGATGAGGGCCTGGCCCGAACGGTGGACTGGTACGTAGCGAATGGCTGGTGGTGGCAGCCGCTACTGCGCAAGTCCGGATCCGTCACCCGTCAAGGTCTACAGGGCGCAGCGACATGATCACCACCGAACTGCCACTCGAAGGACTACACCTGTTCGAGCCCAGACTCTTCGGCGACGATCGCGGCTACTTTCATGAAGCGTTCAACGCCCAGGTCTTCGGTGACGCCACCGGCTATTCGAACCAGTTCGTCCAAGACAACGAGTCGATGTCGCTTATCGTCGGAACCGTTCGCGGACTCCACTACCAGCTGTCACCTTCCGCACAGGGCAAGCTTGTCCGAGTGACCGCCGGGTCCATTCTTGACGTCGCGGTGGACATCCGACGCACGTCGCCCACCTTCGGCCAACACGCAGCGATCGAGCTTTCGGCTCACAACGGGCTGCAACTCTGGATTCCCCCTGGCTTTGCTCACGGCTTTTGCACGCTGGAGCCAAAGACGGTGGTCGCCTACAAGGTCGATGCCTACTACGACCCGGCCCAAGAACGCTCCATCAACTGGCTCGAGCCGTCGTTTGCCATTCGCTGGCCGGTTGTTGACACCGACGCCACACTGTCAGGTCGGGACCGTGACGCTCCGCTGCTGGCCGACATCGCAGTCACGGATCTCTTCTAGGAATTGAGCAGGCATTGACCACCAAGGGCATCATTCTGGCCGGTGGGACGGGAACCCGTCTGCACCCGTTGACTATCGGCGTAAGCAAGCAGCTGCTGCCGGTCTACGACAAACCAATGATCTACTATCCGCTGGCCACCCTCATGCAGGGCGGAATCCGCGAAGTGATGGTCATCACCACACCGGATGATGCTGATGCGTTTCGCCGGCTACTGGGAGACGGGACCCAGTGGGGCATAACCATTGACTACGCCGTGCAACCAGAGCCGAACGGAATCGCCGAGTCGTTTCTGATCGCCCGGGACTTTCTGGCCGGTGAAGGGTGCACGTTGATTCTCGGCGACAACCTCTTTCACGGCTGGGGGCTGTCCGACATCTTGCAGAAAACCTTTGTCGGTGGATCCGGAGCCACGGTCTTCGCCCAGGAGGTGCATGACCCGGAGCGATACGGAGTTGTCAGCTTCGATGATCGTGGGCTTGCCACATCAATCGTCGAAAAACCGCAAAAGCCGGAATCAAACTGGGCTGTCACCGGTCTGTACGCCTACGACCACCGCGTGGTCGACTACGCCGAATCGCTAACGCCGTCACCGCGTGGCGAACTTGAGATCACGGCTATCAACGAAATGTACCTGGAGGCCGGTGAGCTACAGGTGTCAAAGTTCGGTCGTGGCATGGCCTGGCTAGACACCGGTACGTTCGACTCGATGGTGGCCGCGTCTGAGTTTGTTCGAGTCTTGGAGCAGAGACAGAGTACGAAAATCGGTTGTGTTGAGGAGGCTGCCTGGCGGATGGGGTGGATCAGTGATGATCAACTGGTCGCTCTCGCTCAGCCGCTGCTCAAAAGCGGCTACGGGGAGTTCTTGATCAATCTGGTGTCCTGACACGGGGCCGCCTCGGTTGTTCGGCCCCCTCGATCAGTGAGAGTGAGCTTCCATGAGTCGCCGGGCGGCGCCGGCCACCGAGCGACGCCCACTACTCACCTCATCGGCGAGCTGGTCGTGGAGCGCTCGAAATGAGCCGCTTCGGTGGGCACTAGCCATCAACAGGCGTTGTACTTCCGCTTCGAAGTGGTGAAGGGCCTGATGTTGACGCTTGGCCTGTAGCGCTCCGGTCGACTCCAGCGACGAATGCAAATGCTCGACCGCCTCCCAGACTCCGCTCACGCCTTCACCTGTAATTGCCGAGCAGGTTAGTACCGGCGGGGGTCCAAGGGCGGTGTTTTTGGGTCGAACCAGCGAAAGGGCGTTTTGATAGTCAGCGGCCGTTCGAAGAGCCAACGGATGTTGGTCGCCATCGGCCTTGTTTACCGCGACCACGTCGGCCAGCTCCATGATGCCGCGCTTGATTCCCTGGAGGTCGTCGCCCCCGCCTGGCCCCACCAGCAACAAGAACGCGTCGGAGACGTCCTCAACTGCGGTTTCAGACTGGCCGACACCGACTGTCTCAACCAACACGACGTCAAAGCCGGCTGCCTCGCAAGCCAGGACCGCTTCATGGGTTCGCAGGGCGACACCACCGGTCCGTCCACCCGACGGCGAGGGCCGAACGTAGGCGTTAGTGGCGGTAGCCAGGTCGGCCATTCTTGTCTTGTCACCCAGGATCGAACCGCCGGTCGATCGACTCGACGGGTCAACGGTCAGTACCGCGAGGCGATGGCCCCGGTCGAGTAGATGTTGGCCGAGCTTGTTGATGAACGTGCTCTTGCCGACGCCGGGGGTTCCCGTGATGCCGACTCGAATCGATTTGCCGGAGTGGGGGAGGACGGCTTCAAGAATGTGCTCAGCCCGGATTCGATCGTCGGGGTTTGTCGACTCCAGAGTGGTGATTGTTCGGGCCAGCGCTCGCCGATCGCCGGCTACCAGATCGTCGATCATTTCAGCGCCCGAATCAGGAGGCTTTGCGGATCAGATTCAGCACCCGACCGGCGGCTTCGGTGATGTTCGTTCCTGGACCGAAAATGTCCGCCACACCGGCGTCGGTGAGGAACGGATAGTCCTTCGGTGGGATGACGCCGCCGCACACCACAATGATGTCGTCTGCCCCGTTGCTTCGGAGCTCGCCGATCAACTCGGGAACCAACGTCTTGTGTCCTGCGGCCTGCGACGAGACTCCGACAACGTGCACGTCATTGTCGATCGCGTCTCGGGCTGCTTCCGCCGGGGTTTGAAACAACGGCCCGACGTCTACGTCGAAACCGAGATCGGCGAATGCGGTGGCGATAACTTTCGCCCCTCGATCGTGACCGTCCTGCCCGAGTTTTGTGACCAACAACCGAGGTCGTCGTCCGTGGTCTGAGGCGAAGGCATCGACCTTTCCGGACAGTTCGGCGAACTCTTCGGAGTCGCCGTAGGCAGAGGCGTACACGCCGCTCACGGTACGGGTTTGGGCCTGGTGACGCCCAAATACCTCCTCCATTGCCAACGACATTTCACCGACGGTGGCCCGCAACCTGGCTGCCTCCACACAAGCAGCAAGGAGGTTTGAGTCACCCCTGGCGGCGTCAGTGAGGTTGGCCAGCGCGGCAGCGACTGCAGCATCGTCGCGGTTCTTGCGGACCTCATCCAACCTGGCGATCTGGCTCTCCCGAACCGCGGTGTTGTCAATGTCAAGCACGTCAACCGAGTCTTCGATGTCGGCCCGGTACTTGTTGACGCCCACGATGACATCGTGGCCCTGATCCACTCGGGCTTGCTTGCGGGCGGCTGCCTCTTCGATGCGCAACTTCGGAAGCCCTTGAGCGATAGCGGCGGTCATGCCACCCAGCTCTTCAACCTCAGCGATCACGGTTCTGGCCCGATCGGCCAGATCGGCGGTAAGTGCCTCGACGTAATAGGAACCGGCCAACGGGTCGATGGTGCGGGTAACTCCGGACTCCTCAGCCAAGATGAGCTGGGTGTTTCGAGCAATCCGGGCACTCATGTCGGTCGGCAGCCCTAAGGCTTCGTCGAAGGCGTTGGTGTGAAGGCTTTGCGTGCCTCCAAGGACAGCGGAGAGCGCTTCGAGCGTGGTGCGAACCACGTTGTTGTACGGGTCCTGTTCGGTCAATGACACACCGGAGGTTTGACAGTGGGTGCGCAACATTGAAGATCGCGGGTTTTGTGGCTCGAATTGGGCCATGAGCTCGGCCCATAGGAGCCTGGCGGCTCGGAGCTTGGCCACCTCCATGAACAGGTCCATGCCGATGCCGAAGAAGAAGCTGAGTCGCCCGGCGAACTGATCCACGTCCAGGCCCGCAGCTAGCGCCGATCGGACATACTCGACGCCGTCGGCCAAGGTGTAGGCCAGCTCCAAGTCGGCGGGGGCACCGGCCTCCAGCATGTGGTAACCGGAAATCGACACCGAATTGAATCGGCCCATGTTGGTAGCGGTGTAGGCGATGATGTCGGCCACGATCCGCATACTCGGCTCGGGCGGATAAATGTAGGTGTTGCGGACCATAAATTCTTTCAGAATGTCATTCTGAATGGTCCCCGAAAGTTGAGCGGTGTCAACACCTTGTTCCTGTCCGGCGACGATGTAGCAGGCCATGATTGGGAGCACGGCACCGTTCATCGTCATCGAGACCGACATCTGGTCGAGCGGAATGCCGTCGAAGAGGATCTTCATGTCCTCGACCGAGTCGATGGCTACGCCGGCCTTGCCGACATCTCCGACTACTCGCTCGTGGTCGGAGTCGTAGCCCCGATGGGTGGCCAAGTCGAAGGCAACCGACAGTCCCATCTGGCCTGCGTCGAGGTTCCTGCGGTAGAAGGCGTTTGACTCTTCCGCCGTTGAGAAACCGGCGTATTGGCGGATGGTCCATGGGCGGTTGGCGTACATCGTGGCCCGGGGGCCTCGAACGTAGGGAGGGAAGCCTGGAAGAGTGCCGAGGTGATCGAGGCCTTCCAGGTCCTCGCTGGTGTAGAGCGGTTTGACGGGAATTTGCTCAGGGGTTGTCACCGTCAGGTCGTCGAGGCTCCGCCCTCGAAGCTCAGAGGTGGCCTTGTCGGCCCATGGGGCAGTGTGAGGTGTGAAGTCGTCCTCGGTGCCGGTCGTGTTTGGCTCCCCGGAGTCGGGGGATTCTGTCGCACCGTCTGAGCTCATGAGCATCACGGTAGCCCCTGGGGCCGCGGCGGGGGGAAATCCTGTTCGGTGCCTGCGGCCACTAGACTCAAGCAGGTGCAAAACAGAGCGAACCCTCCCGCCGCAGGGTCGCCAATGGCCACAAGCGCGTCACGCGATCAGGCCGTTGCGTCTTCTGTCTCTGACCCCTTATCCGACTCTCTATCCGACCGTCTATCCGAACCGCCAGCCGACGCAGTCGGCCCGCCGGACGCGGATCTGATACGTCAGAGAGACGAGGCCTACCAGCGGATGCTGGAGGCCATCGACGCGTTGCGAGGTGCTCAGGCCGAACAAGCTGCCGCCAAGGCACGAGTCGCCGAGCTGGAACACCAAGTGCACGTGTACGTGGCCGAGAACGAACATCTCCACTCGTTGGTCGGTCGCGATGACGGTCTGCGTCGCCGTTTGGGTGCCTTCGCTCGGACCGTGGGAGAGGCCACGGCCGCAATCACTCCGGGTCGGACCCCCGACGCCGGTTGATCGGGCTGCGAATGACTATCACGTCGGTTGGAGGTACTCGTGACATCCGGTGACACCATAGAGCCACAAGCGCCCATGCTTTCGATCGTCGTGGCAGCCGAATCAGCTTCGGCCGCCCCGAGACTAGTCGCTACGCTGGCTTCGATTGTGGCGCAAACCAGCCAGGACTGGCAGCTCGTGGTGGGGGTAGGCGCCAGAGCTGGTGCTGACGTGGACACCGCGCTGTCCCGTCAGGGCCTTGACGCTGGGGGAGCTAGAAGTACACAGGTACGCACTGTTCCGTTTCACGGTTCTCGCTCCGAGGGTTGGTCCGAGGCGTGCTCGGTTGTCACCGGCCAGTACGTCATGATTCTCGACCCCGGCGTGGCGTTGTCAGCCAACGCTGTGGCCACTGTTGGCGCCGAGCTGGCCCGTTGGCCCAACGGCGAGCCTGGGCAATCCGAGAGGGGAACAGTCACTCCCGATCTGATCTACGGTGACGAAGATGTCCTCAGCGTCGACGGCACCCGAACCGACGCCTTCTACAAGCCCGCCTTTTCGCCCGACCGACTGCGAGTGCAGGACTACTTGGGCGAGGCGGTGATGTATCGGACCGAACTGGTCCGCCAGGTTGGAGGTCTACGACCGGTTCACGAACACCAGGCTCGCTACGATCTCACCCTCCGCATAGCCGAGCAGTCCGAGTGCATCGTCCACATCCCGGCAATTTTGGTCCATGTCCCGCTTTCCGACCGAGTGAGGCAACCCGATGGCTCGGTGGCGGCAGTGGTCCAAGAACACCTCGACCGCACGCGGTTTCAGAGCGTCGTCGAAGAGGAAGTGCAGATCGCCGATGGGGTTGGAGGAAGGCAATCGATCGTCGCACGGTTGTCTCCGCGACTTACACGCCATCCGAAAGCCAGCGTGATCATCCCAACCGGAGGGTCGTCTCGCGTCATCCGCGGCCGACGACAACGGATGATAGATCTGGCACTCAAGTCGCTGGCCTCGACCCGCTACCCGAACTTCGAGATTGTCGTGGTCTTCGATCGCTCCAGCGGGGAGGAGCTGAAGACATCGGTTCGCCATGCACTAGCCGGTCAGCCGCATCACCTGGTGCAAGACGATCGACCGTTCAACTACTCCCAAGCCTGCAACCTGGGCGTGGCCAGAAGTACCGGCGACATCTTGGTGTTTCTCAACGACGACACCGAGATCGTGAGGGGCGACTGGCTGGAGCGAATGGTGATGTTCGCCATGGCCCCTCAGATCGGGGCTGTCGGGGTCAAGTTGCTGTACGAGGACGGAAGACTGCAGCACACAGGAGTCTGGGCTCGCAACGGCCACGTCGCCCACCGATACTCCGGCTTTGCCCCCGACCACACCGGGGTCCGAGGCTCACTTGCGGTGCAATTGAACTGCAGCGCGGTGACCGCCGCCTGCATGGCGGTCGAACGAATCAAGTTTGAGGATGTGGGTGGGTTTTGCACCGACCTACCGCTGGCCTTCAACGACGTCGACCTCTGTTTCAAGCTGCAAATGGCCGGATACCGATCGGTGGTCGACAACGACAACGTCGTCGTCCACCTCGAATCGAGTTCGCGGAACCCCTCGACGCATCAGTGGGAACTTGATCATGTGCATCACCGGTGGCGCCCCGTGATGTACTTCGATCCGTACGACAATCCGAACAATACCGGTCGCGACTGCGACGAGTACCCGCCGACCCCGCCGGGCCTGGCTGACGCCCGCTGGGAAGACGGAGCGTTTCAGCGGGCCGGGAGGACCTGGCGCAGGGCGCCAATCGAAGTTGATGAAGCCGGCGTGCTTGGGGGAGTGGCGGCCGAGCTGGTCGAGGTTGCTTCACCCGGGCGACCAGTGGTGGATCATCGATGATGGGTGCGTTGAAATCGTTTACAGACCGGTCGCCGTCCGGCCCTGAGCCAAAGGGTGGTCGCAAACCTCGATTGATCGTCCATGTCGGTTCGGGCAAATGTGGCAGCTCGGCGATTCAGTCGTTCCTGGCCACCAACGCGGCGGCTCTTCGAGCTGATGGCATTCTCGTACCAGGGGTCGACCTGGATCTCACCAGCCATCAGCGGGGAAATCAGCTGCGGCTGTTTAACCACGGTATGGGAACCGACGGCTTCGAAGAAGACATCACCTTTCGATTGGCCAAACTGCGGCGTCAGATGGACGAACACGGCTGGCACACCCTGGTGGTGAGCGCCGAGAACCTTCTGAACCCACGCGGCTTTCATCGATTGTTCCAACCGAGCGCCGAGGTCTTCGACATCGGCATTGTGGCGTATGTTCGCCGCCAGGATGATCTCATGGTGTCGGCCTGGCAGCAGTGGCACCTCAAGCGGTACGAGAGCTTTGACGCCTACGCCAAGAAGGTCAGCGGATCGTTGAACTGGTACGACCGTCTCGAACCGTGGCGCGCCGGCTATGGCGATTCGGCCATGACGGTGCGGATTTTCGCTCGAGATCGTTTGGAGGGCGGTGATGTCGTGGCCGACTTCGGTCACCACGTCGGGATTGACGTTGGCTGCTACCAGCCCGTGGCTGAGGCCAACAAAACCCTGCACGAGCGCTTCAACCGGGTGGCCAACACCTATCGGGATGTGCTGTTCGACGGCCCGCACGATCATCGGTTCTACACGTTCCTTGAGGAATTGCTGGGGGAGAAGGCATACAAGGACTATCGCGGTTCAATTCTGTTGACGCTCGGGCAACGCCAAGCCATTTTCGAGCAGTACCGGGAGGCCAACGAGCAGCTTCGCCAGCAGTACTTCCCGAACATCTCAGCCGAGGTGGGAGTGTTCACCCCTCCCAGCGCCACAGATGTGGCGAACCTGCCCGACCGGCCGGTGGACGATGTCCAGGACCTGGCGTACGTTGCCATGTTTGAGATGTACAAGCGACTCAGCCGTCTTGAGCGCAAGGTGGCAGCGGTCTCCCAGTAGCCGGCCGAGGTCGGGCGCAAACCGCCTCTTCGATGGTCATAGGGCGTGGCCTTCATCCGATAAGGTCGATAGCGGCGATCAGCCCCACCAAGCTGACGCCATGCATGCGCCAGGTGAACCTCGTCGCATAGACGCACAGCAAGTCGGACCGGCTGCCAGGCCGAATGTCGGACAGAGAGTCAAGCAATGGAACCCAACGAAAACGCTCGCCAATCCCGAGCTCCGAAGCACTTTGTGATTATCGGAGGTGGGCCCGCCGGAACCAACTGTGCGACTCACGCCGCCAGACTCGGTGCCAAGGTAACCCTCATTGAAAGAGACATCGTTGGCGGTGCCGCCCACCTTCTCGACTGCGTCCCCTCGAAGGCGATGATCGCTACCGGCAGCGCCATGGCCACGATGAACGATGCCTCCGAGATGGGCCTGGCCACCGTCGATGTCCAACTGGACTTCGAAGCACTCAGGAAGCGCATTACCGATATTGAACACCGGCTTGAAGGTTCAATGACGTCGCTACTCGAGAGTCAAGGGGTTCGCCTCATCGAAGGCACGGGAACGTTGACCGGTCCCAACAGCGTGGATGTCACCCACAACACCGGGGAGACCGAATCACTACACGGTGACGTGATCGTTCTTTCCACAGGGTCTCGTCCTCGCGTGCCCGACTGGGCCCCCATCGACGGTCAGCGGGTGCTGACCACTCGCCACGCTTATCCGCCACCAGAGTTGCCGCAGCATCTCATTGTTGTCGGTTCAGGTGTTACCGGCGTCGAGTTCGTGCATATGTTCAAGTCGTTCGGCTCAGAAGTGACCCTCGTTGTCTCCCGCCGTCAGGTGCTGCCGGAGAAGGACCCTGAGGTCGCTGCAGTTCTAGAGCAGAGCTTTCTGGATCGTGGGGTGAACCTGCTCCTGGGGGCCAGAGCCGAAAGCATCGAAGCGACCGATGATGGCGTGCGCGTGGTGTGCAACGACGGTCGGGTAGCGGACGGTTCACACGTGCTACTGGCCATCGGTTCGATACCCAACTCCGACAACCTGGGCCTTGAAGCCGCTGGCGTGGAGGCGGAATGGGGGTATGTGAAAGTTGACCACAACCTGCAGTCCAGCGTGCCCCACATTTATGCGGCTGGAGACCTGTCGGGCAAGCTTCCGTTGTCATCGGTGGCGTCAGTGCAAGGTCGAAAAATCGCTGAGCACGCCATGGGTTTGCACGCAGCACCTCACCGGCATCTTGACTATGACAAGGCGGCTTCGGCCATCTTCACTGACCCGGAAATCGCCGATGTCGGAATTGCTGAGGCTGACGCCTTCGCCGAGGGACGCAAGATTCGGGTGACGAAAGTGCCCTTCTCGGTTTCAGCCAAGGCCTTGATCAACAATGACTCGCGTGGATTCGTCAAGATTGTGTCTGACCCGGCCACCGGCGTGGTCATGGGCGGATCCATTGTCGGACGGCACGCGGCGGAGCTGATCTCGGTGCTGGCCTTGGCGGTGACCGCAGGGCTGACCGTTCGGGATCTGATGGAGTCGCTCTTTGTTCACCCGGCTCTGGCTGAAGTCCTTTCTGAAGCGGCCGAGTAACCAAAACTGAAAGCCGGACAATCTAGACTCAACGAAGCGGCTATCGGCTGCCGCCCGCGTTGGCACACGGGTACTACGGACAGTCGGGGGAATTGGGTGTGGCCATGTACGAGGTCAGTGAAGGGTTCGGTGCGATGTTGGGTGAGGCATTAGGCGTTTTGCCGGCTTCGATCGTTGGGCTGGTGGGCTGGACATTGGCGGCCGAAGCAGGCACGAGCGACTTTCTTCGCCAGGAAATTGCCGCCGTGGTGCTGGTGGCCATCGCCGCGGTGGTCGCGGTACTGGCGGCGCGGGTCCGATTCCCGTTCACTGTGGCCCTTGTGGTGGCGGGATTGTTTGCCACGTTCCTGGGTGACCTGGTTGCCGTCGACGTCTCAGCTGACCTGATCTTGGCCCTTCTCGTGCCGCCGCTGTTGTTCGAGGCAACGCTTCAGCTGCCGTGGCCCAAGTTGAAAGCGGATCTCTTCCCGATCTTGTTGTTTGCCCTGATCGGCACCGCAGTTGGGACACTGGCAATCGGCGGTCTGGTTCACTGGACACTTGCCGTGCCATGGGCCGCCGCTTTTGCCTTTGGTGCCCTGATCTCGGCCACCGACCCGGTGGCGGTTATTGCGTTCTTCAAAGCGCTCGGAGCCCCGAAGCGTCTAGCCGTCCTAGTCGAGGGTGAGTCGCTGTTCAATGACGCCGTTGCCGTTGTGGCCTTCGGGCTGGCAGTGGAAGCAGCGACCGGTGAGGGTTTCAGCGTTGGCGGAGCGGCCAGCGATTTCGTAGTGGTGTCGGCTGGCGGCCTGCTGGTCGGCCTGGTGCTTGGCTACCTGGTCAGTGCAGTATTTCTGGCCCGGGTGGACGATCCATTGATCGAGACCACAACCACTCTGGCGTTGGCCTATGGCTCGTTCCTACTGGCGGAGGAGATCGGTTTGGTAGTCGGCCAAGATCTCCACTTCTCCGGCATTCTGGCCGTTGTCGCTGCCGGTCTAGTGGTCGGCAACGTCGGCTTGCAGAACACGTCGCCGTCAACTCGCATGACGCTCGAACACTTCTGGGAACTGTTGACGTTCCTCGTGAACTCGATGGTTTTCCTGGTGATCGGCCTGACCATCAGCATCGAAACGCTGGTGGCGAATCTGTGGGCTGTTGCTGTCGCCGTCGTCGGCGTTCTTGTCCTTCGGGCGCTGCTGACTCACGGCCTCGCAGCGGCCGCAGCCGTGTTCCGCCCGGAGCGGCGGATACCTATGGAGTACCGCCACGTCATGGTGTGGGCTGGATTGCGAGGGGCTATTTCGCTGGCCCTGGTGCTGACCCTGAGTGCTGAAGACTTGGGCCAGGAAACTGTTGACGTGCTCCGAGTCATGACCTTCGGTGTTGTGTTGTTCACCTTGATTATTCAAGGCACAACGATTCCACGGTTGATGGACAGCCTCGGGCTCTCCGGCACAGCCGATAACGAGCTCACCCAGCAACGTCACCAGGCCCGGCTGTTCATGAGTCGTGCCGGGCAAGCCGAGATGGCCCGCCTGGGCGCCGATGGGGTACTTCTTTCCGGCATGGCCGACGCCATGGCTCGGTCCTATCAGCGAGACATCGGCGGTCAGGGAGAACATCTCCAGTCTCACTTCAGGGCCAATCCCGAGCTGGAAATGGCCATGTTGTTTCAGGCCCGACGCGATGCGTTGGTTGTTGAACGGTCAGCCCTTGGTGATGTCGTCCGCTCGGGCCTCGTCGACGTGGCTGCCGCTCACGACCTGACGACCGAGCTCAACAACCGAATGGCCGCCGTCGACTTGTTGGCCGAGCGGTGGGAGTCGGGTGGACCCAACGTTGGGTCGGAACCGCTTGGGGTCGGACCCGATAACACCTCCATATCGGAGCGGATCGACTCGGTCGGTGAGCTGGTCTACGTGTCATGGGCAGGCACCGGCCATAGCCTCGCCGTGCGGCAAGCGGTGCGGATCGCTGGCCAAGCTGAGAACGAGGTGACCGAACTTGTGTATCTCGCCGTCGTTGACGACGACGGGTTCTCCGACGTGGATCAGGCGTTGCGGGACACCGCAGCTGAAGAACTGGTTCGGATGCTGTCAGTTCAGATGGACATGATTATCGAAGAGCTGGGAGCTAGCGAACTCGCAACCAGAGTTCTCGTTCGTTCAGGCGACGTCGCCCAGCAGGTGATTGACGTCGTGAACACTCTTGATGCGGCGCACGTGCTGTTGGGCGGCCCAGTACCCGACAGCCAAGGGACCTCGACGCTCGTCTCCAGGTTGAACGGCGAACTAACGGTGCCCGTTGATGTGCTGGCGTTGGAGACGGGTCATTCGATGACGGCGACAACGTCGCCGCCGCTGACGGACTGACCGGCTTCGACTCGAATCTCCGACACAGTTCCGGCCTTTTCCGCCGTCACGTTGTTTTCCATCTTCATGGCTTCGAGAACCAGCACGGTGTCGCCAACGGCGACCTCTTGTCCGACCTCTGCCACCACCTTGACTACCGTTCCCTGCATGGGAACGGTAACGTCACCTGATCCGGTGCCGGCTGACGCCCCCGCTCCGGATGAGCGCTTGCGAGCCCGAGTGGCCGACGCCGGTTGGCCCGCTCCCGCCGACTCGGGTAGCCACATGTCGACTTTGAACTTCTTGCCGTTGACTTCGACGTCAACAGAACGTTTGATCTTTGGTTCAGCGTCGTCGCCCGAGTCCTCGGCCGCAGGGTCGGGTTCAATCTGAACCCCTGGCATCAACGTTTCCTCGACCCATTTTGTGGAGTGGGTGGCGTCCATGAAATCCTGGTGGGAGAGGATGGCAACGTCAGCCGGAATAGTCGTCTTGACCCCTGACACTGTCAGTTCGGCTAGAGCTCGGAGTGTTCGTTGAATGGCTGTCGGCCGGTCTCGACCCCAGCACACCAATTTACCGACCAGGTTGTCGTAGTACTGGCTGACTTCGTCTCCGGCCTGGTAGCCGCCGTCCCATCGCACGCCGAAACCCGACGGCACGTTGAGTCCGGTGACCGGCCCGGGAGAGGGCAGGAAGGCACCGTTGGCCGGATCTTCAGCGTTGATCCGGACCTCGATTGCGTGACCGTTGATCGCGACGGTGTCCTGGGTGATTGTGAGCTTTTCCCCGGCTGCTACCAGCAGTTGCTGCTCGACTAGGTCAACTCCGGTGACCATTTCGGTCACGGGATGCTCTACCTGGAGCCGGGTGTTCATCTCGAGGTAGAAGAAATCGCCGTCCTCGTAGAGGAACTCGACGGTGCCGGCGTTGGTGTAGTCGCAACCTTTGGCTACGGCCACTGCCGCTTCGCCCATTGCGGTGGAGATGGCCTCACTCAGCTCGGGTGCCGGTGCCTCTTCGATGAGCTTTTGGTGGCGCCGCTGGGCCGAGCAGTCTCGTGTGCCGAGATAGACGGCGTTTCCGTGGTTGTCGCACAACACCTGGACTTCGATGTGGCGAGGATTCGTGAGGTAGCGCTCGAGGTAGCATTCGTCGCGACCGAAGTATGCCAACGACTCCCGTTGGGCCGCCTCGAGGGCGTCGGCCGCTTCGTCGGCGCCATGCACCACTTTCATGCCTCGGCCGCCGCCGCCGTACGCAGCCTTAATGGCCACCGGCCAACCGTGTTCTTCGCCGAATTCGACTACGGCATCGGGCCCTTGCAGGAAGTCCGTGTTGCCGGGAACCCCGTTAACGCCGACCTTGTCGGCGGCTGCTCGGGCAGAAACTTTGTCGCCCATGACTTCGATGGCTTCTGGCGGCGGTCCGACAAACGTGACGCCACGTTCGGTGATGGCCCGGGCGAAGTCGGCGTTCTCACTGAAGAACCCGTATCCGGGGTGGACGGCGTCGGCGCCTGATCGCTCGATCACATCGAGGATGGCGTCGGTGTTCAAATAGCTTTCGGCCGCTGTTTGGCCGCCCAAGGCGAACGCCTCGTCGGCCATGCGGACGTGCATCGAGTCCCGGTCCAGGTCCGAGTAGACGGCTACCGTGGCGACCCCCATCTCTCGGCAAGCTCGTATGACCCGGACGGCAATTTCACCGCGGTTGGCTATCAGCACTTTCTTAAACACCTGCCTAATGTAGACATCGTGAACGGTCAACGCCGAACTCTCGATCAAGAGATCTCAAATCGAAGCGATATTTCTCAAGCTGGGGCCCGTCAACTCGGCGATCTTGGCTACCGGTTGCGGGGCACCGTCGAGGCAGGCGAAGCGGGCTTCAGTAACGATGACGGGTTGTCGTTCGCTGTGTGGCACGCAACGGAAACCGGTTCAACCAATGCTGATCTGGGTGCGGTCGCCAAAGAGACCGCGGCGTCTGGTCTTGTCTTGATCACCGATCATCAGAGGTCGGGGCGAGGCCGGCAACGCCGAACGTGGGTGGACCGCCCGGGCTCGGCATTGTTGTCGTCGGTGTATTGGGACGTCTCGACGACCACGCTTCCACTGTTGCCGCTGATGGTTGGACTGGCCGTTGCCGACGCCGTCGAGGAGGTCGCCGTCTCCTGTGGCGTGGACGATCCAAGCGGAATCGTTTCGCTCAAGTGGCCCAACGATGTCCTGGTTCCGGCGTTCTCGGAGCGAAAGTTGGCCGGCATTCTCGTCGAGGTGACGCCAACTCCTGCGACAACGGCAACGGGGCCTGACACCGAGGCTGGGGCGTTTGGCGCCGTGATCGGGATGGGCATGAATCTCCGACGCTCCGAGCAGATGCCGGACGAGGTGGCCCAACGAGCGGTGACGCTCGACGAGGCGCTAGCCGGCAGTACGCCCGGTTCGCAGGTGTCAAGAGACGAGATGTTGAGCGCCTACCTGAGGTCGTTGGCGCAGCGATTGCACCAGTCGGCCGACCGCGAGGCGACGTTGCACGCATACCGGAACCGATGCCTCACCCTGGGCCGCCAGGTTCGGTTTGAAACTGCTACGGGAGCGGTGTCAGGATCGGCGGTCGATGTCGACGCACACGGCGCATTGGTGGTCGATGATCAAGAGGGCCAACGCCATCATTTGCATTCAGGTGACGCACACCATGTTTAGCGGGTCGATGCCCTAGAAAACTGAACAAGGCGGCCGATGGTTTTGGGATGAGTCGGTTGTGGATCAAACGGTGCCCCCCGCTGGCACCCCAGTTCTTGGTTGCCGCCGTCGTGGGCCTTGCCTTGACGATTGTTTTCGGTCTTGCCGGTGCTTCGGCTCAAAGCGGCGAAGCCAACGATGGCGAGACTGTTCAGGCGCCCGCCGAGGATGCATCAACCACTACGACTGCCGGGGCCCCCTCGTCGACTGAGTCTTCTGGCTCCTCGACGTCAACTACCCAAGCGACTGGACCGGCGACGCCTACCGACAACACCGAAGGCAGCTCCGGCCAGGGCGGTTCTACCACCACCTCCGAGTCGACTACCGGAGAGCCAACAGCTTCCACCCAACCACGCTCAGGGCAGGGTGTAACGCCGACAACCGGTTTGAACGACCAGGACGGAACAGGCGACGACTCAGTCGGTTCGAGCACGACGTCGACGACGGCTGATCCACTTATCAACGAGCACCCACGCGACAGCGACCCTGTTGACCCCAATGTCACCGTCCCACCACCGGCCTATGACCACGTTCTCTTCCAACCGGCGCCGGTGCTGTGGAGCAGCGTCAACGCCGCTGAAGAAAAGCTCGTCGAGCTGCGTTTGCAGCGACGCGAATCGATCGTTGCTGTGCGAACGCTACGCAAGCGACACAAAGAGCTCGAACACTCACGGCTGGCGCTTGGTGAAGGCAGTGGCCAGGCGGTTGCCGACTTCAACACGGCTGCCGAACGACTGCGAGATCGAGCCATTATCGGCTACGTCGAGTTGTCGTCAGGCAATTCACAAGGCCTCGACTTCGGGTTCGACCTAACGGCCATTCCCGATGTGATCGACAATCAGCGCAAGGGGCGCTTCCTCGCCGCCGCGCTTTCAGTCGACCGGCAGACCATGGACACATTCATCGATCTCAAAACCCAGCTCGACGCCGATTCCATCGACCTCGTTGAGCACGGGCGAGTGGTACGCGTTGCCCTCAGTAGCGCCGAGCGGCGAACCTCTGAACTGAGTGCTGAAGTCGACCAAGCCCTCATCGAGGCTGAAGCGTTCAGGGCCGGCAGCGAAATCTACGTTGACGGTGTCGTCTTCCCGATTGCCGGTTCCTACTCGACGCCACTCATCGACAGCTTCGGATTCCCGAGAATGCCGGGGACGGCTGACGCTCACGCCCACGAGGGGATCGACATTTTCGCCCCTCGGGGAACGCCATTGGTGGCGGCTGAGCGAGGAGTTGTCGTCCGAATAGGAAACGGGCGCCTGGGCGGTCTCAAGTTCTGGTTGCGAGGCGAGAGCGGCGCTGACTGGTATTACGCCCATCTCGACTCCTTTGCCCCCGGCCTACACAACGGACAGGTGGTGCAAGCCGGCGAGCTTCTCGGATATGTCGGAAACACCGGCAATGCCATCAGCACCCCGCCACATCTTCACTTGGAGATTCATCCCGGCGGCGGGCGGGCCGTGAACCCCTATCCGCTGTTGCGTATTGTCTCGGACTTGGATCTCGACGCGGTGGCGTCGGGCACTCACCCGGGCTTTCGCTACCAGCCCAGAATTGTCTCCCGGGGTACCCCCAGCGCTGACGGGTCAGAGTCGACGACAAGTTCTTCTTCTTCGACTACAGGGTCGCAGCCGCCTACCACCGAGCAGGGTCAGTCAGACGACACTTCACCGTCCACGACGGCGCAAGGCCCCTCCTCGACGACTGACGCCGATCGAGGGTCGACGACGACTAACGCCGCGCCGGGGTCGACGTCGACAACAGCCGACACGACTCCTGGCGACAACAGCTCGGTCACATCGGACCTACAGCGAGCGGTTCAGAAGCCCGACAGCAGCGCTCAGAACGACGGCAACACCCAGGGCAGCGGCAACAACGGTCAGGACAGCAGTGGTGCTACGACGTCAGACGAGCCGTCGCCGTAAACCGACCGTCTCGGTGAACTAGGGACGATTCCACCTCGAAAAGATCGGACAGCAACGACGAGGTTAGTGTCGATTCAACCGGTCCGCCGGCAAGAGCCTGCCCGTTCTTGATAGCCAAGAGATGAGTGGTTGAGGACGGTATCTCTTCGACGTGGTGGGTAACCAGCACCCACGGCGGCCCGTCCTTAGAAAGGTTGTCCAATGCTCCGACCAGCCGCTCGCGAGCGGCCATATCCAGCCCGGCGTTCGGTTCATCCAAGATGACAACCGATGGTTCCGCCATCAATGTTCGGGCCAGAAGCACCCGCTGGCGTTCACCGCTCGACAGCGTGCCGAATGTGCGGTTGGCGAACTCGTTGCCTGCTGAATGGTCTAAGCCAACCTGTTTGAGTAGCAGAAGCGCTCGTTCAGTGTCCTCGGGGCGATAGGTATGCCACCACGGCTCAAGTGCCCCGTGAAGCCCACAGCGGACTACTTCTTCCGCGGTGAGTTGCAGCCGCAGTTGGTCGACCAGATTGTTCGCCGCCCACCCGATGCGGCTTCGCATCTGGCGCAAATCGACTCGACCCAACCGGTGGCCCAGGACCTCGACGATGCCCTCGGTTGGATGAACGTTGAGCGAGGCGACACGGACGAGCGTCGACTTACCCCCACCGTTGGGCCCCAATACGACCCACCGTTGCGTGTCCTCAACCTGCCATGAGATCGGGCCGAGAATCTTGCGACCGTCGACCACCACGGTCACGTCACGCAGATCCAAAACGGTGTCCATTCGGTAAGGCTAGTACTGGTGCCACTAGGATGGTTTGCCCGACAGGTATGCGGGTCGGTCTCTGATTTCATGTCTGGCGTCGTCGGAATTCTCCTCATCTTCTTGCTGCTGGTAGCCAATGGCTTCTTTGTGGCCGTTGAGTTCGCATTGGTTGCAGCGGACCAAACCAAACTGGACGCCGCAGCGACCGACGGGCGGCTCGGAGGTCGGGCGGCGGTCTCCGCCCGCAAACGTCTGTCGTTTCACCTGTCAGGTGCTCAACTCGGGATCACGGTGACCAGCCTGATCTTGGCCTTCCTTATCGAGCCGCTTGTAGGGGAGTGGTTGGATCTCGTGATTGGTGACGTGCCGGTTCTGTCCGGCCCAACCGTGTCGGTGATCGTGGCTCTCGGCTTGGTGTCCTCCGCTCAAATGGTGATCGGGGAGCTCTTCCCGAAGGCCGTCGCCGTCTCCCGACCGGAGCAGGTGGCACAGGTGCTGGCGCCGGCCGCACTGGTGGTTCACGGCGTATTGGGCCCGATCATCCGAGTGTTCAACGGAGCAGCCAATTGGACGGTACGGCGGCTGGGCCTGGAACCTCAAGAAGAGCTGGAGGAGCTGCGGTCGCTACAGGAGCTCGAGTACCTCATTCGGTCCTCTGGCGACTCCGGCACGCTGTCGCCTGAGGAACGTCAGATCCTCACCAGGACGATTCGCTTCGGGGATAAGACGGCGGCCGATGCACTGCGGCCGCGGACGCAAGTCGAAGCTGTTGGCTTCGATGCCACCATTCAAGAGTTGGCGGACCTTGCCCGAACGTCGACCCACAGCCAGTTCCCCGTTTTCGGTGAAGACATGGACGACATCCGTGGCACTGTCGAAGTTGCATCGGTTCTGGACTTGAGCAGCGACCTGTGGCGCCATCCAATCACCGACATTCTGAGGCCACCCTTCGTCGTGCCCGAAACGAGGGGTCTCAGTGACATCTTGTCCGATTTCCGTCAGCTGGACGCACCGTCGCCGATGGCCATTGTCGTCGACGAACACGGTGGCACCGCTGGAATCTTGACTATTGAGGACGTGCTGGAGGAGATTGTCGGCGACGTTGACGACGAGTACGACGACACCGGCTTGACCGCCGGTGTAAGCCCGGGCGTCTACCTGCTGGCGGGAACGCTCCATCCAGACGAGGTGGCCGACGCCTGCGGATTTGTCATGCCCGAGGGGGACTACGAGACGCTGGCCGGGTTTGTCTTGGAACGTTTGGGGCGAATCCCTGAGCTGGGGGCGTCGTTCGGCCACGAAGAGTGGACCGTCGAGGTCACCGAGATGCACCGGTTGCGCGTCGCTTCACTGCAATTGACCGAGCCTCGGAGCACGACCGGGCCGCTACTCGCCGACCACTCGGCCCGGACCACCACACCATGATCATCGTTTTGGCGTCGGGGGAACCGATGAGCAATCAGGCGGTGGTCATTGCCCTGACGGCTAGCGCACTGCTGATCGCCTTGAATGGCTTCTATGTGGCGTATGAGTTCGCTGTCATAGCCGCTCGTCGGTCCTCGTTTGTTGACGGTCCGGGTAGTGCCGGGCCGGTGGCCAAGGCGGCACGGGCCAGCCTCGGCGATCTGTCGATGCAGTTAGCAGGTGCGCAGCTGGGTATCACGATTGCATCGCTGGCGTTGGGTCGCATTGGCGAACCGGCGATGGAGGTCATTGTTGAGGCCATCGTGGGTGAAGCCGTGAGTGACGACATGTCACGGATCATCAGCTATACGGTCTCGCTGGCGTTGTTCACCTTTCTTCATCTTGTGGTCGGCGAGATGGTGCCCAAGAACATTGCATTGGCCGCCCCGGACGCCACCCTTCGGTGGCTTGTCCTTCCCTACCGGGCGTACCTGTTTGTGTTCCGACCGGTGGTTGCCTTGCTGAACGGTGTTGCCAACACCGGGTGCCGCCTGATCGGCATTGAGCCTCGCGATGAGTTGATGTCGGCGCACACGCCATCGGAGCTGGCCTCCATCATTCGACACTCCCAACAAGGGGGAGCGATCGGGCGTGAGGACGCAGAACTTCTTCAGGGCGTACTGGGTTTCGCCGAACGGCCGGTAGTGGAAATCTGCGCACCGGTGAGCGAGTGGGCGTCCGTGGTGCTGGGGGCGACCGGCCACCAGTTGAAGCGGGTGGCCGGCGAGACTCGCAACAAGCGAATCATTGTCCTTGACTTGTCCGGTCGACCACTCGGCTACATCCGGTCTAGGGACGTCTTGTCGATCCCGGGCGACCAGATGGCCAGTCCTGTGCCTGCGTCATTCGTTCGTCAAATGGTGGTGGTGGACGGCAGCCGACCGCTCATCGAAGTGCTTCGAGTGCTACGCGGGTTTAAGCGGCAACTGGCGGTGATCCGAGAGGATGGCCGGGAACCCGCTGTCGTCTCTATAGAGCAGCTCATTCGGGCTCTAGCCGAACCGGTCGACGAGCAGATCCGCCAGCGTAGTTAGAATTGGCAACGCCCCGTCTCGACCCAGAATCGAGCCAAGATCAGAAGTTTTTCTCGTTTGCCGTGTCGCTGTCACGGTGCCTGGGCGTCTATGGGCAAAACCCTTGGAATGGTGTGGTGCGACAGCCATAGAGACGCCGCGTTGATGGGGTGTCGATCATCCCGGAATCGTCTGGGAGGTCCGGCATTCGGCGAAACGTCAGCGGTGAGGAGCTACGCTGTTAGCCGTGCGGAGTCGATTATTCATCGGTGTCGCCATCACAGGTTTCGCCTTCGTCGCCGCGATGGGACTGTTAGGAAGTGGCCCGGCTGAATCGTCAGCTGCGGTCGCATTTGGTGCGTCCAGTCATTCGGGCCCGATCGGCCTTCAAACGGCGCTGCCGAATCAGGACGCCGCGGGCAGCCAGGACGTAGCTGATCTGAGTCCCTCCACCGTCCGCCCCGCTGCGAGTCAAGCGCTGTCGTTGGATCAAACTCGAACGAAGGTGGCGGAAGTAGAGGCGGCGCTGCAGGTTGCCGTGTTGCAGAAGCAATCGGACGATCTGAGAATAAGCCGCGCCGCCGCCGGTGTCGCTGAGCTTGAGAATGAGGCTCGAGACGTGGCCGAGTCAACAGTGGCCAGTGCCATCAAAGCCTTTCAGCGAGGAGGCACCGAGGCCAACATTCTCGACGTGCAGGACCTGAACGCCGGCTTTCGGGCTAGCACGTTGAATGAGGCCGCACTGTTGGCCAACACTGAGATCTTCAACCAGTTCTACGCCATGCAACAAGACGCTGACATCGCGGCCGCCGAGCTGGAAGTGTTCGCCGTCCGCAACGACGAGCTGTCGAGCCGGGTGGCGGCGCTGGAAGAAGAGTTGCAGGCTGATCAGGCGTGGTTGGCCCAGCTAGAGGAGCGCAACCTACAGCAGCGAGCTCGTTCCGTCACCGCTCAAGCGTCAACGTGGACTCAGAATCGGGGCCGCAAGCAGGGCTTCTACCTTTTGACCTGCCCCGTGAACGGGCCCCATTCCTTCATCGATTCCTGGGGCTACCCGCGTTCCGGCGGTCGCCGTCATAAGGGCGTCGATATTCTGGCCAACATTGGTGTCGAGATCGTTGCCCCGGTCAACGGGCGCGTCGAGCACTTCTCCAACCGGGTTGGCGGAAGGTCATTCCGGATGTGGGACGACAACGGTAACTACTTCTACGGAACCCACCTTTCCGGTTTCGGCAAGGAGGGCGAGGTCAAGGCGGGGGAGGTGATCGGCTACGTCGGCGACGACGGCAACGCAGCCGGCATTCCCCATCTCCACTTTGAAATCCATGCCGGTAGCCGAGGCAACCAGATCAATCCGTTCATCGACTCGGCCGCCGTCTGCTCTGGCGCCCAGTAGTTCGTTCCGGGCGGTGTCGGTCAGGCGCCGATGCTGTGATAGCCACCGTCTACGTGAACGATTGATCCCGTCGTGTGCGGGAACCAGTCGGATAACAGGGCGACGCAGGCCTTGGAGACCCCCTCGGAGTCAGTGACGTCCCAACCTAGGGGCGCCCTCTTGACCCACTCGTCTTCGAAAGCGGCGAAACCGGGAATCGACTTGGCTGCGATGGTCTTCATCGGACCGGCAGCCACCAGATTGCAGCGGATTTGGCGAGGGCCCAGTTCTCGGGCCAGGTAGCGATTGAGTGACTCGAGCGCGGCTTTGGCGACACCCATCCAGTTGTAGGCAGGCCACGAGACCGTGGCGTCAAAGGTCAGCCCAACGACTGATCCACCCTCGGTCATGAGAGGTGTAACGATGTCGGCTAGCGACCGCAACGAGTATGCCGAAACGTGAACGGCGACCGAGACGTCATCCCAGTTCGGGGCCATGAAGTCGTCGCCCAGACAGGACTCCGGGGCGAATCCGACGGCGTGAAGAGCACCGTCGACGCGACCCCAACGTTCAGTCAATTCAGCCGTCAGAGCTGCGCCTTGTTCGGCATCGGTGACGTCTAGCTCCAGCACCTCAGGTACGGGATCTAGCTTGCGAGCTGTCCGTTGGGTGAGGCGTAGGCCTCGCCCAAAGCCGGTAAGCAGCACTTCGGCTCCCTGCTCCTGGGCCAGTTTGGCGACGCCAAACGCTAGCGAGTCGGCGGTCAATACGCCGGTAATCAGAATCTTCTTGCCTTCGAGCATTTTCACCGTTCTCTCGACCAGGTTCCGTGAGCAGGGCTTTCATCGTTGTGTTTGCTCATGTTCTCTTGACCATAGGACCCAGCCAACGGTTACACGCTTGTTCGTTTGATGGCCCCGATTGCCGACCGATACTGCCCACCAGCTAGCCTCACAGGTTGATGAGGTTCCTTTATGCCTGAGGCCAAGTTGGCGATGAAGCTGTATGACACCGCGTCCAAGGCCGTCGTGCCTTTTGAGCCGGGTCCCGTAGTCACGATGTACACCTGTGGCATCACGCCCTATGACGCCACGCATCTGGGGCACGCAGCGGTGTACATCACCTATGACGTGCTGCAGCGACGGCTACGAGATGCCGGTCATGACACCAGGTGCGTGCGCAACGTTACCGATGTCGACGATGACATTCTGCGCAAGGCACGAGAGCTTGATGTTCACTACCTGGACCTAGCGGCGGCGGAAACCGCCCGATTCGACGACGACATGATCGCACTGGACATGTTGCCGTCGTGGAGTGAGCCCCGGGCCACGTCGGCCATCGCCGATATCCGCGGGTTCATCGGCATGGTGCTGGACAACGGTCATGCCTACGAGTCCGGCGGAGCCGTCTACTTCGACGTGAACTCCTGGTCGGACTTTGGTTCCATCTCGGGATATGACCGAGACACCATGTTGAAGCTCGCAGCGGAGCGAGGTGGCAACCCCGATGATCCGAACAAACGAGACCCCCTCGACTTTGTACTGTGGCAGCCTTCGGCCGATGGCGAACCGGCATGGGATTCGTTGTGGGGGATGGGGCGCCCAGGCTGGCACATTGAGTGCTCTGCATTAGCGTTGCGAGAGTTGGACACCACCATCGATCTACACGGCGGTGGCAGCGACCTCATCTTCCCGCACCACGAATGCGAAGCAGCTCAGTCGACGGCCGCCACCGGCGAGCCGTTCGTTCGTCACTGGATGCATCAGGCGATGGTTCGGATGGACGGCGAGAAAATGTCCAAGTCGTTGGGCAACCTGGTTTTCGTTAGCGAGTTGCGCAAGACCTACGACCCGAGAGCTATTCGGCTCGGAGTGGTTACTCATCACTACCGGACCGAGTGGGAGTGGCACGACGACCTCATGCCGGACGCCGCGGCCAGGCTCGAGCGATGGTTGGCGGCCGGCGCTGGCGACGGTGCGTTAACCGAGGTTCGTCAAGCACTCGACAACGATCTCGACACGATGACCGCGGTTGCCGCTATTGACGACGCGGTCGAACGCGGCCTCGGCGTAGACCAAGCGGCTTTGCTTCTCGGAGTTGATCTCGCCAAAGGTCCGTCGGCTCCAGCACCGCCAACGGTCACCGAATCCAAGTAGAAACGATCGTGCCATAGGTCGAGCTGGTCGCCGGTTTCCGACCCATGCGTGAAGCCATGATGGAGCGGGTCCTGCGCAGGCATAGCTGCCACTGCTAGCATGATCAATCATGATTCCCGCCGGAATCGGTCGTCTGCAAGGCCCCGTCCGCCGCGTCCTACAGCCAATAGTCAGCAGGTTGTGGCGTTTTGAGATCGAAGGCCTCGAAAATATCCCGGCCACGGGTCCTGCTGTGCTGTGTCCGAATCACGCGGCATTCATTGACTCTGTTGTAGTTCCAGCCGTCCTGAATCGAGACTTGATCTACGTCGGTAAGGCCGAGTACCTGGATGACTGGAAGACCAAACATCTGTTTCCAGCCCTCGGGATGATCCCCATCGACCGTCGGGGCGGCGATCATGCAGCGGCCGCTCTGGATGCCGCCCGTCAGGTGTTGATCGGCGGCGGTCTTTTCGGGATCTATCCGGAAGGAACTCGTAGTCGGTCAGGCAAGCTGCACAAGGGCCGCACCGGCGCCGCCCGTTTGGCGGTCGAGACCGGCGCCCCGCTGATTCCGATCGGTTTGCTTGGTACCGCTGACGTTCAGCCTCCCGATTCGTTCATGCCCCGGTTTGGTTTGCCCGTTCGAATTCGATTCGGGCGACCGATCGACTCCAGTCGCTACCGCGACCGGGTGGGAGACCACGGTGTCTATCGGTCACTTACCGATGAGGTGATGTACGAGATCGGTCAGTTGACCGGCCTGGAATACGTCCACACCTATGCCAACGCTAAGCCCAAGGCCGAACCGGCCGAGCAACCCGTTGGTGTCGGTGCCGATCCTGGTCCCATCGATCACACCGAGTCGGTGGATCTAGCGGTTGCCGCCGAGGCTAATGGACAAGCCGTCAGTAGTGTCTTGGCTAGTCGACCGTTGTCGAGCCTCGAGGATCTGCTCGGCGAGCCGATGCCGGTTGGCTGAGGCCCGGCGGTAGTTCGGTCAACGACAAAATCAGTCGCCGGACACCGACGCATCTCCATACAATCGAGTCCATGGCTGATATCGCTGTTCAACTGCCCGATGGATCGTCACGAAGCGTGGCTCCGGGCACCACCGTGGCCGGGTTGGCTGCCGATATCGGTGCCGGACTGGCCAAGGCGGCAATCAGCGCTGTCGTTGACGGTGGCGAGCGGGACTTGAACCACCAGTTGGTCGATGGCGACCAGGTCGAGATCGTCACCGCCGACTCCGAGGCAGGACTGCACGTGTTGCGACACTCAACGGCGCACGTGTTGGCTCAAGCGGTGCTTGAGCTGTGGCCAGGCGCCACGTTCGCTATTGGCCCCCCGATCGAGAATGGGTTCTACTACGACTTCTCACTCCCTGACGGCCAGACGTTCAATGACGACGATCTCGAGCGGATCGAAGCCAAAATGCGCGACATCGTCGATGCTGATCAGCCGTTCGTTCGCAGCGAGGTCCCGGCTTCCGAAGCGTTGCAGCTCATGGCTGACCACCCCTACAAACGCGACATCATCGAGCGGGTGTCGTCCGGGGCGGCTGACTCGGAGCTGAGCACCGAGGTGTCGGGTGAGGTGATCAGTTTCTATCGCAACACCGAGTCATTTGTCGATATGTGCGTTGGACCCCACGTGCCGTCAACCGGACGCCTCGGCCACTTCAAATTGATGTCAGTGGCGGGTGCCTATTGGCGCGGCGATGAGAAGCAGCCGATGTTGCAGCGGATCTACGGCACGGCATGGGCCACGTCGAAACAGCTGAAACAGCACTTGCAGCGACTTCAAGAGGCAGCCAAGCGGGATCATCGCAAGTTGGCCAATGAGCTTGACCTCCTGTCGTTCCCCTCTGAGCTGGGTGGTGGGTTGGCCATCTGGCATCCCAAGGGTGCCATCGCCCGCAAGCTGATGGAAGACGACTCTCGTCGACGTCACGAAGACGGTGGCTATTCGTTCGCCTACACGCCGCACCTGGCCAACGGCAACCTGTTCGAAACGTCGGGCCATCTCGACTTTTACGCCGATGGCATGTATCCGCCGATGGAGATGGACAACGGCACGTATTACCCGAAGCCGATGAACTGCCCGATGCACGTGCTGGTCTACCGCAGCCAGCAGCGTTCGTACCGCGAGCTGCCACTCCGCTTGTTTGAGCTCGGCACCGTGTACCGCTATGAACGGGCCGGAACGCTTCACGGCCTAATGCGCATCCGAGGATTTACTCAAGACGACGCGCACATCTTCGTCGATCAGGAGGGCCTGGCCGACGAGCTGGCAGACCTTCTCAACTTTGTGCTTGATGTGCTCCGCTCGTATGGGTTCGACGACTTTACGGCCAAGTTGTCGACCAGGCCAGCGGAGAAATCGGTCGGCTCCGACGAGATCTGGAAGCTGGCAACCGACTGCCTGGTCGCCGCGTTGGAGACCGCCGAGCTGCCCTACGAGGTCGACGAAGGCGGTGGTGCGTTCTACGGTCCGAAGATTGATGTCGACGTGCGTGACGCAATTGGCCGGTCGTGGCAGTTGTCGACCATCCAGGCCGACTTTGCCCTACCCGAGCGTTTCGATCTCGAATACGTTGCATCCGACGGTTCCCGCAAGCGGCCGGTGATGTTGCATCGCGCTTTGATGGGTTCGCTGGAGCGGTTCTTTGGCGTGCTGATCGAGCACTATGCCGGGAACTTTCCGCTCTGGTTGGCGCCTGTCCAAGTCGAGATCTTGCCGGTGGCCGAGGAACATGCGAGCTATGGCAGTGAGATCTTCGACCGACTCAAGGCGGCCGGCTTCCGCTGTGAACTGGCTGAGCCTTCCGATCCTTTGGGCAAGCGGATCCGTAGGGCTAAGACGCAGAAGATCCCGTATGTTCTTGTCGTTGGAAGCGACGACGCGTCAGCCAAAACCGTGGGAGTCAACCCCCGCGGGGGAGAGGTTGAACGCGATGTTCCGGTCGACGACTTTCTCGCTCGGCTCGAACGTGAGATGGGTGACCGGGCCGTCTCTTCGTCTTCAAGCCCGACGGGCTGATCGAGCTTCGAGAAACGAGCGAAGTGGATTACCTTTTTGCCGGGTGGCGTCTCGGCGTCGGACCTGATCGTGGTGGCGATGGCCAGCCCTACCGTTCGCTTGCTCCGGCTGATG
This sequence comes from uncultured Acidimicrobiales bacterium, assembly GCA_937981915.1. GTDB lineage: Bacteria > Actinomycetota > Acidimicrobiia > Acidimicrobiales > SZUA-35 > JAHELU01. The sequence continues at coordinate 34,570 of CALJMD010000211.1, read as the reverse complement.
GCAAGACGTTATTCGAGACCATTGAACAGTCGGGCTTCGATGATGCCGAAACCTACATTGTGGCTCGTTCCCAGCTGAGCTTTGTTGTATTGAACGTCTATCCGTATACGACCGGTCACCTCATGGTGTTGCCGCGCCGGGCGGCGCCAAGCATGTTGGACTTGGATGCTGAGAGCTATCAGGACCTATGGAATATGGTCCGAGTCGGCGCCATCGCTGTGAATCAGGCGTTCAGCCCGGATGGGCTGAACATCGGTGTCAACGAAGGGGCGGCCGGAGGCGGTTCGCAGCCCGACCATCTTCACGTTCACATCGTTCCCCGTTGGTCCTCTGACACGAATTTCATGACCTCGATAGCCGAAGCCCGTGTGCTGCCCGTTACTCTGGCAGAGTGCTGGCGGCGGCTCAAAGAGGCTTGGCCGCAACAGGATGGTGAGTCCATTGGTAGCTGAGGAATCAACCAGCTCAGGGACAGGTGGGGACGTCCTCCCCGACGACCTGCAACCCGATCTGGCCGATCACGACGAATACATTTTTCCCAACAACAACCGTCGGCGGATCCCCGCCTACTTGTATCTGGGTGTTGCGGCCATAGTGGCGGCCGCCTTTGTCGTCTTCAACGACAGCCCGTTCGTGAGCAGTGGTTTGCTGTGGGCCGCGGGGCTTCTCGCCCTGTTCGGTGTGTACAGCTTCGTGAGCGGGTGGGATCTGGCAGTAGACGAGCGTGATGCCCTGGTCGCTGCCACCGGCGCAGTCGGGTTTTCCGTCGGCCACGCTTCGGCCCAGATGGGTTGGAGGGGTTTGGCCAGCAGGCCGACCTGGAGAATCTTGCTGTACTCGGCTGACGAACCGCCAACTAAGAGAGGTTTCGTGCTGGTCGACGGGACCGATGGTGAGGTTCTCGACTCGTTCGTTGAGGACAACCCGGAAGACTGGTCGGAGTTGTCTGATATCCGAACGTCATCAGGAACGGGATCGGAGCCAACTACCGATGCGGATGCAGACTCCGAGTCGGACGTGAGTGGACCAAGTCAGTGATCGACGGCAGTTTTCGCACTGGCTTTGAAAAGCTGGTGGCACCGGTCGGCCGCGGACTTGAACGCGCTGGTGTGTCACCGGATGCGATAACGGCTGTCGGTGTAATGATGGCCGGTGCCTGTGCCGTCGCCATTGGCACCGAGCGCTACCTGCTGGCCTTTGTGTTGTTGATCTTGACCGGCCTGCCCGATGCCTTGGACGGAGCCGTGGCGAAGGCCGGCGGCCGGACAAGTATCCGTGGTGCCTACCTGGACTCGGTCTCCGACCGGGTCAGCGATGGGCTTTTGTTCGCCGGGGCCGGATGGAATCTCGCTCAGTCTGAGACGCCGACATTGGCGATGCTGCCTTTTGGCCTGTACATCGCGGCGTCGCTTGTCTCCTATCAACGGGCCAAGGCCGAGTCGCTGGGCTTTCAAGCCAAGGGCGGTTTGATGGAACGCGGGGAGCGCTTCATCGCCCTTGGATTCGGATTGGTGTTTTCCTCGCTGTTTGTGGCGACCTTGTGGGTGATGTTCGTCTTGACGGTGCTCACCGCGGCGGCCCGATTTGTCAAGGTGTGGCGTCAGGCCGAGCGGCCGCAACCGTCGTCGGACGGCGCGGCTAGGCCTGCCACCGGCGCTGAGGGCTGATTCATCGGCCCGAACGACCTGGGTTTGTGAGGTAGGACTTGGTCTCGCGTCCGCTGGTGATCTTGAAGGCGGCGTCGGCTGCATGTCGCCGTTTGCCGCTGTCGTTGACGGTTCCGGCTGCTGAAGCAGCGGGCAGAGTGGTTGGCCCGCGGCTACTGTCCAGCCAGGCTCAAATGCTCCAGCGCCATCTGGATCGGGTAGGCACCGGGCTTGACGCTGATCGTGGCCTCGGTTCTTACGCCCGGTACTGGGTGGAATCGTTTGGCCTTGGCGGGTTTTCCGATGTTGTAGTCGACCGGGGTTTTTCGTTCGTCGGCTACGACCGGATCGAGGATGTGCGTGCTACCGGCGTGGGTCCGTTGCTGGTCTTGCCTCACGTGGGCGGATGGGAGTGGGCAGCGGCGTGGCTTGGACGAATTGCTCAGGCTCCGGTGACCGCAGTGGCTGAGCGGCTTGAGCCAGCCGAGGTGTTTGATTGGTTCGTCGATCTTCGCAGTGAGCTGGGGGTGCAAGTGGTCCCGCTCGACCGTTCAGCGTTCGCCACCACGATTGATGCGGTTCACAAGACAGAGATTGTCTGTTTGTTGTCCGATCGTGACATTGCTGGCACAGGCGTAGTGGTCGACTTCTTTGGTGACGAGGCTCGGGTGCCGATCGGTCCTGCCGTGTTGTCGTGCCGTACCAAAGCGCCGTTGTTGCCAACCGCAGTGTATTTCTGGGGGGACCAACGATTGTGCCTAGTGGGCGAGCCGATCTGGCCCGGAGAGTTCGAGGAGCATCCGCGGGGTCGGAGGCGCTATGAGGCCCTAACCCGCCGCTTGGCTACCGAGTTGGAGTTGATGATTGCTAAGGCCCCCGAGCAGTGGCATCTGTTGGGTCCAAACTGGATTGACGACGAGACGACGCCATCGGGCTGACCTTCCGCCGAAACTACGCTGCGTGGCCGCCGAGGTACAGTTGTGACGGTGCGTGTCGGGATTGTGTGCCCCTACAGCCTCGGGGTGTGGGGCGGAGTTCAAGCTCAGGTCTTGGGACTTGCTCGATCGTTGCGCTCAAGCGGCGTTGAGGCCCAGGTGCTGGCCCCGTGCGACGGTGCACCACCGGAGCCGTGGGTCACCCCTCTTGGGAACTCCATTCCGTACGCCCAAAACGGTTCGTTCGCCCCGCTGGCACCCGATCCGGCGGCGCAGTTGCGGGTGCTGGCCGCCATCTGGGATGAACGCTTTGATCTTCTCCACCTGCATGAGCCGTTGGCGCCGGGACCAACGCTTACTGCGGTGATGGTCAAGCCGGTTCCCCTGCTTGGAACCTTTCACGCCAGCGGGCGTATTGCCGCCTATCGGTGGGCCCGGGCTGGTGTTCGCCGCCTGGCCGCTCGGCTCGATTTACGGGTAGCGGTGTCGCCGGAGGCGGCGGGAATGGCACGGCGATACCTGGACGGCCACTACGACGTATTGTTCAACGGCATCGAGACGTCGGAGTTTCGCAGCGACGGGTCTCACCGGTTCGGAGCGGCGGCCGGAACGAACATCTTGTTCCTTGGTCGGCACGAGCCACGTAAGGGTTTGTCTGTCCTGCTGGAGGCTATGTCGCTACTGCCCCCGGATGTGAGGTTGTGGGTGGCCGGTCAGGGTCCTGAAACCGACGATCTACGCATGAAGTACGGCGGTGATTCACGAATCGACTGGCTGGGACAGTTGAATGAGGCGGAGAAGCGTCGACGCCTGATCGATGCCGACGTGCTGGCGGTTCCCTCGTTGGGCGGTGAGAGCTTCGGAGTCGTTCTGCTCGAGGCGATGGCGGCCGGCACCCCCGTGGTGGCCAGTGACTTGCCGGCCTACCGGGTCGTTGCCGACAACGGTCGGTGCGCCGAGCTGTTTCGTACCGGGGACAGCGACGATTTGGCCAAGTCGATTCTGCTGACCTTGGAGCGGGGCCCCGGCGTCGACGACAGGGTCGAAGCAGGCGTGATGCGGGCCGAAGAGTTCTCGATGGATCGGCTGGCGGCAGCCTACATGTCTCGCTACGAGCGGATCATCGCAGGGTCTTCAGCGCGATGAACGACTGGCTTGTTTCGTCTCACCGGTAGTTTCGCCCGTTTTTGAGTCCGCGATTGACGCTGGAAGTGGTGTGATCGAGCCTACGATGGTCGCCATGTCCGATCCCGGCACAATCGAGTCAACCGACTCGTCAACGGTTGAGAACCGCCCCTGGAAGCCCCAGACGCTGGCGGTGCTGGTGGCGGCTATCGCCCTACCCGTTGCTCTGGTTGTCGCCGTGCTGTTGGCAGTGACCGGTCTGCTCGGCTGGTTGCTTGCCATTGTGTTGGGTCTGCTCGTCGGGATCGGTCTCGGCGTGTTCTTGGTAGTTCGGCGGATGAATTCGGCTGCCGAGACGGTTCTGGCCCAGTTGCCGCCGGATGCCCGACGGTACGACCGCATCGACAATTTGGTCGACGGGTTGCGGCTCACGGCAGGCGTTAGCAGCCCTTCGATTCACATCATCGAAGACGCCGCAGCCAACGCCATGGCGGTCTCGCGAGACCTTGAACACACGCTTGTCCTTACGACCGGCCTGGTCGATTGCCTTGATCTAGTGTCACTTGAAGGCGTTGTGGCCGAACTAATGGTCCGACTTCGCAATGGCGAAGCGGAGCGGGACACGATCGATGTCGCGCTCAGTGATGTTCCGCTTGTCCCTGTTCCCGGCTTGGCCTCTGTGGTTAAAGCCGCCGGAGGTTGGGCACGTCGAATCGGTCCGTCTGAGATAGACCGAGAGAACGATGACATCGTCGCTGACTATCGGGCTGTGCTGTTGACTCGCTATCCGCCGGGGCTTCGAACGGCTCTGGAACGCATCAAAGAGGTCGGCTCAAGGCCTGCCACAGAATCCGATCTTGCATCGCTGTGGATCGTTGATCCCAATTCGTCCAATGACGACAAGCCTGGGGAACGTCCTTCCCTCGATCTGCGAATCGACGCCCTCGCCGAGCTTTGAGTCGACGGTGGCGATACCACTCGTGGATCGCCGCCGGAAGTATCGCCCTACTGATTGTCGCTGCATGCGGCGACAGTTCTGGCCTTGAAGCAAGCAATGACGAATCACCTGCAGCGCTGGCGCTGGCCCCCGAAGCGGGAGAAAAGTCGTCTGCAGACGAGTCGACGAGCGGTCTTAGGTCCGAGGCCGTTGACCAGGGCGACGATTTCCAGACTTCACTGTTGGCTGATGGCGCGCTCGCGGATGAATTGGCTGATGATTTGCCTGACGACTCACCGACCTCTACTGCGAACCTGGTCCAACCGCTGTTCGACCCCTCCGACAACGATCTGGCAGGACTTGAGGCGGATGGCAACCGATATCCGTTTACTGGTATGACGGCCCCGAATGCCGAGGCTGCGGCCCGGCCGGTACTGATGGTCAAGGTCGACAATCACCCGAGGGCCCGCCCCCAGACTGGACTTGATCAGGCCGACATGGTCTTTGATCTCCGAGCCGAAGGTGTAACCAGATTTGCCGCAGTATTCCAATCGTCGGTTCCGGACCCGGTAGGCCCGGTACGTTCCAGTCGCACATCGGACTTCGACTTGTTGTTGGGCTTCGATCGTCCGCTCTACGCGTCTTCCGGCGGAAACGCCAATGTGGCGGCAGGCTTTCGGCGGCTTCCCATCATCGAAGTAACGAACCTGACCCGGCGGGAGTACTTCCGCAACGGCGGCAGGCCGCCGCCTCACAACTTGTTCGTCAACGCCTCCGATCTGTACGCCCTCGCGCCGGACGACATTGCCTCGCCTGAACCGTGGTTCCAATTCGACCGTCTGAACCGTGACCTGCCGGACGAAGCGCAGTCGATTGCCGGCCCTGTCACGGTGAACTTCCGGGGTAGCCCTGTTGTCACCCACACCTGGGACGCAACGGTTGGAGGCTGGCAGCGAACCCAAGACGGCAATCCCCATGTGACGTCAGACGGCGATCAACTCGCCCCGGAGAACGTGGTCATCATGGTGACCGACTACAGCGCAAGCTCGGCTGACCCTCGTTCGCCGGAGGTTCGTTCAACCGGTTCAGGTGACGTGGCTGTACTCACCGCCGGACACGTCATTGTCGGCCGTTGGCAGCGGGACAAGGCCACCGAGCCGTTGACCCTTGTCGACTCGTCAGGCGATGAAATCCTCCTGACACTCGGACGTACCTGGATACTCATGCCTGAGCAGGGACAAGTGGGCTTCAGTGCCGGTGAAAAACCTCCTTCGTGGCCGTAGGCCCCGTCGACTGCGGCATGGGCATCCGTCACGTTAAAAGATCAGCCTGTCGGGGTCGGTCAGCCGTACACTGTTGCTATGGCTGAGACTGGATCCGATAACACCTCCTCCCGGACCGACGGAACCGTTCGAGTGAAGCGAGGATTGGCCGAAATGCTTAAGGGCGGCGTCATTATGGACGTCGTAACCCCCGAGCAGGCCAAAGTCGCCGAAGACGCCGGCGCTACCGCCGTTATGGCGCTGGAACGAGTACCGGCGGACATCCGCCGCGATGGCGGGGTTGCTCGAATGAGCGACCCGGAAATGATCGAAGGCATCAAAGAAGTCGTGACCATCCCGGTGATGGCCAAGGCCCGCATCGGCCACTTCGTTGAAGCCCAAATCCTTCAGGCGCTCGGCGTGGACTACGTCGACGAGTCCGAGGTTCTCACTCCCGCCGATGAGGCGCACCACATCGACAAGTTCGCGTTTGCCGTGCCCTTCGTGTGCGGAGCGACAAATCTTGGTGAGGCGCTTCGACGCATCAGCGAGGGCGCTTGCATGATCCGTTCCAAGGGCGAGGCCGGAACCGGAAACGTAGTGGAGGCGGTTCGTCACCTTCGCTCGATCATCGGCGACATTCGCAGGATCACACAGTCCGATGAGGCTGAGCTCTTCCAGTGGGCGAAATCGCTTCAGGCCCCACTTCCGTTGATTCAGGAGATTGCCGAGACCGGCAAGTTGCAGGTGCCGTTGTTCTGCGCTGGTGGCCTAGCCACTCCGGCTGATGCGGCACTGGCCATGCAGCTTGGCGCTGAAGCCGTCTTTGTTGGATCCGGCATCTTCAAGAGCAACGATCCGGCACCGAGAGCGAAAGCCATTGTTGAAGCGACCACCAACTTTGAAGACGCTGAGATTTTGGCCAAGGTAAGCCGGGGACTGGGTGCCCCTATGACGGGCATCGATATGGACGACATCGACGTTCGCCTGTCCGAGCGCGGCTGGTAGTCACTTGGCATCCGAGCTGGCAACGGGTCGGAGCCCGAAACAGTTGACGTCAACTGACAAGCCGACACACCGAGTCGGCGTTCTGGCCTTGCAGGGCGCGTTTGCCCGCCACGTTGAGTCTCTGACACGGTGCGGAGCCGACGCGTTCGAAGTTCGGACCCCTGAGCAGCTGGCCGCTTGCGATGCGTTGGTGATTCCCGGTGGGGAATCGACCACCATGGCCATGTTGCTGGACCGGTTGGAGCTCAGGACACCGCTGGCCGAGCGTCTCAACGATGGACTACCGGTGTTCGGTACCTGTGCGGGGATGATCTTGTTGGCCAAAGAGATTGCCGATGGCAGGCCGGATCAGGTCCCGTTTGACGTGATCGACATCGATGTTCGCCGCAACGGCTACGGACGCCAGATCAACTCATTCGAGGCTGACATTGCCGTTGAAGGTTTGGACGGATCATCGTTTCGAGCGGTGTTTATCCGGGCTCCCGTAGTTACCAGGGTGGGGGCTGAAGTTGATGTCTTGGCCGAGGTAGACGGTGACCCGGTGATGTGTCGTTCCGGTCATGTTTCGGTGGTGTCTTTTCATCCTGAGTTGACCGATGACGATCGTCTGCACCGGTTGTTTCTCGATCGTCTGTAGCCTCTGCGGCCCGCCCCCGCATTGGCTGGCCTGAACTTGCCCTAGACTGGCCGACGACCGGTCCGGACGACATTGATGGGAGACGCACGTGTCGGGTCATTCCAAATGGGCAACCATCAAACACAAGAAGGGCGCCGCTGACGCTAAACGCGGCAAGCTCTTCGCCAAGCTGATTAAGCAGGTCGAAGTGGCGGCCCGACAGGGTGGTGGAGACCCCGACGCCAACCCGACGCTGCGAACGATGTTCCAGAAAGCCCGGGACAACTCGGTACCCCTTGACACCATCGAGCGTGCAGTCAAACGGGGTACCGGCGAACTTGAAGGCGTTAGCTACGAGTCCATCACCTATGAGGGCTACGCCCCGGGTGGTGTCGCACTGCTGATTGAGACCCTGACCGACAACCGGAATCGAACCGGGTCGGAGATTCGTTCGATGTTGTCGAAGAACGGTGGTTCACTGGCCGAGCCAGGCGCCGTGTCGTGGCAGTTCGAGCGAAAAGGTGTCGTCAAGGTGCCGAAGTCTGTCGACGAAGACGACGTGATGATGGTCGGACTCGATAACGGCGCCGAGGATCTAGAAGATCTCGGCGAGATCTGGCAGGTCACCTGCGCTCCCGGTGACATGTTGGACCTTCGTGCCGCACTCGAAGACGCAGGCATCGCAGTGGAAGAGTCTGACACCACGATGGTGCCGTCAAACACGGTGCCGATGGCCGATGTCGGTCAGGTGAAGTCGGTGCTGAACCTGGTCGAAGCCCTCGATGACTCTGACGACGTTCAAGATGTCCACTCGAACATTGACATCGACGACGACGTCATCGATGCACTGCAATAGCATTCGTTCGGCGTTGCCCAGTTAGACACGGGCGGCGTCCGCTAGGTGCCGGCCACACCCAGTAGACGGGAACGAGTGACGCTGCGTACCCCGCGTCGCAGCGAAAATAGCGCCAAGAGCCAAGCCAGACCGCCGACCACGTACGCCGCGGTGCCCGAGCCGAACAGGACTCCGGTGGCCTGGCTGTACGCGACCATAATGAGCGGCAAGCTGATGAGCCCGGAGGCTTGCTGGGCCGCCGCTGTCGACGTGACCCGGGCAGAGAGCCGCAGCACCATTGACAGGCACAGTGCCAGGAATGGTGGCAACACCCACAGCAGCATCACCCACCACTGTTTGGTTGGGAAGAACCATCTTCCGACGCTCGGTCCAATGGTCAAGTTGACGATCAGCGAGTAGAGCGTGAAGCCAATGACAACGGTGAGGTAACCGGGAACAACGCTGGCGATCAATTTGCCAAGGTAGATTTCCCGGGCCGAGGCAGGGGAGTGGGCCAAAAACTCGCCGGTACCACGCTCTCGCTCGCCGACAATTGTGGCGGCACCAACCGCAGTAGAGATCGTCAGTGGAACGATGACGGCGACGGGGGCGAACAGGAAGACGGCAAGGGCATAGCCGGTCCGGCCTTGGGGGCTGGTTCCCTCGATCTGGGCGGCCGCCTCGGGGGGCAGAACCTGAAGTGTGTCCGACATGCGGTCCACCACCTCAACGCTTCCGATCTGAGCGATGGTGAAAAACAACACCGAGGGGATCAGGACAAAGAAAGCGCCTCCGAGGAGCAGCATCGGAAGCCAAAAGTCCTTGGCCTGGCGAAGTTGCCGCAGATCGGTTCTGGCTACTGTCGCGACTCGGCTCCAGTTGGTGGCGCTCATGTCTGTTCTCCGTGCTCGTCTGCGGCCGGGTGCTCGACGTCGCTGCGGTGTCGTTTCCGGATGGCGAAATAGAGGTCTTCCAGCGTTGGCTGCTTGGGTACAACAGAGCGGACGGCGAGCCCTTCGCCTACCAGTCGCTCGACCAGTCCGGGGACCAGATCGAGGTCGGCCAGTTGGACTCTCAGGCCGTCGTCTATTGGCTCTACCGCGCTCACACCCGGGGTGGACTCGATGACAGCGGTCGCCGAGGGGTGGGTGACTGACACGTCGACGGTCTTGTCCGGCCAGTAGCGGTCGGTCAGCGCCTTCTGGGCGCCGGTTTCGAGATCGGTGCCTGCATCGATGACGACCACTTCGTCGGCCAATCCTTCGGCTTCTGACAGCAGATGAGTGCACATCAGAACGGACTTGTCGTTGGCCGTCATCTCTCGAACCATGGCGAGAACGGCCAGGGCTGACTCCGGGTCAAGGCCCGATGTCGGTTCATCCAAAAGCAACAGGTCGGGGTCGTGCAGGGTCGCTCGGGCCAACGCCAGCCGGGTTTTCATACCGGTTGAGTAACCGCCCACTCGTTGGGCCAAAGCATCATCGATGTCGAACTGGGCGGCTGATTGCCGTATTCGAGCGTCCATGATCGACGACTTCAGTCCGTAGAGCTGTGCCGCGTATTGAAGATTGTCGTAGCCGGTCAGGCGGTCGTACAACGAGGGTTTCGCCGACACCACGCCGCACCGGGTGCGGATTTGCTCTCCTTCAGGGCCGGTCGGGTCGCTACCGAAAATGGCCACCTGACCTTGGTCGGCGGTGAGGGCACCGGTTATCAGTCTGATAGCCGTCGTCTTGCCTGCGCCGTTGGGCCCAAGCAACACCGTGATCCGGGCGTGAGGCACGCGCAGGTTGAGCGATCGAAGAGCCGGAACGTCACCGAACGACTTCGATGCGTTCACAATCGAGACAACGTCTGTAGCGTCGACCCGTTCAGTCCCGTCGGGGCTCTTTTGGCGCCCTCTCGATGACGGGGAAGAATCCCGCTGCGCTGCAACAGGGTCTTGTGATGCGGGTTGATCGTCGCGCCGACGATGGCCAACCTCATCTGCTTCAGTTCCAGCGGATTCGGCGGATCGCAATGAACGTGGGGCGACAGGTTTCATTGGCACCTTTTCCCGTCGACCCTTTTCCGCCTACGCGCATAGGTCGGTGGTGCTATCGGGCCCGGCGACATCCAACGACGAGCGCTTTTGATGGGCTAACATCGTACGAATGTTCGTCTTGGGCATTGATCCCGGCTTGTCGCGGTGTGGCTACGCCGTGCTGGAACCCCTCGGCCGCGGAAAAGCGCGGGCCAAGGCACTCGGCGTGCTCCGCACTGAGAGTTCCGAAGAAACCCCGATTCGGCTGGCCCAGCTGCTGACCGACTTCACCGAATTGTTGGATGACTACCAGCCGGCGGTTGTTTCCGTCGAACGCATCTTCTTTCAGCGAAACGTACGAACGGCTGTTGGAGTAGCGCAGGCGTCGGGTCTCATTCTGGCACTTGGCGCGGCTCGAGGTATCGCCATCGCCCAATACTCACCGTCGGAGGTAAAGTCCGTGGTGGCGGGCGACGGTGCAGCGGACAAGGGGCAGATGCAGACCATGGTGCAGGTTCTTTTGGATCTTCGACAGACTCCAAAGCCAGCTGACGCCGCCGATGCAGCGGCATTGGCCCTGTGTCACCTCGCTCATGATCCTCAGCTGCGGTTGGGGCGTGATCGCTCGCCTGCTCAACTGGGGGTGACGACATGATTGGATCGCTTCGAGGAACCGTCATCGACCGAGAGGTCGCGCTCGACGGTGCCCCTGCAGAGCTAACGATTGAGGTGGCCGGGGTCGGCTACCGGGTGCAAACGACGGCGGCCACATCGGCCCGGGTGCCGGCCGACACCGAAACGCTGCTATTCGTTCACCACCACATTCGCGAAGCCGATCAACGACTGTACGGGTTCTTGACCGTCGCCGACCGCAACGCCTTTGAAGGACTTCTGGGCGCCCATGGTGTCGGCCCGTCACTGGCGTTGGCCGTCATGGCTACACATCCGGTGCACGAGCTGGCACGAATCTTGAACGACGATGACCTCGACGCTCTGTGTCAGGTTCCAGGGGTGGGCAAGAAGACGGCTCAGCGCCTGCTGGTGGAACTGAAAAACTCGGTGGTGCTTCCCGTCCTCGACGGCGACGTTAGTGCCGCTGCCACCGTCTCTGTTAATGGTTCTACCGATGCATTGGGTGACGTACGCGAAGCGCTCACCAGCCTGGGGTATTCCACTGCCGAAGTGCGCAAAGCGCTGGCAACGCTCAAGCCGACGGACAGTGAGACCATGGACTCCGGCCAGCTTCTGAAGAAGGCGCTTCTGGCGCTCTCAACGGTCTGACCGAGGCAAGGATCGCTCTGTGCCACGAGATGAACTAATCGACCCGTCCTCAAATGAGGAGGAAGCCGCTGAGGCGTCACGTCTGCTCGCTGATTGGTCGGATCCCGGCGACGGGTCGGAAGAGTCCCAGCTGCGGCCTCGGTCGCTTGACGACTTCGTTGGCCAACGGGAACTGCGGGAGCGTCTCGGAATCATTCTCGAGGCCGCCAGAGGGCGGGAGCAGGCCGCTGACCACCTGCTGTTCGCCGGTCCTCCCGGGCTGGGCAAGACGACGTTGGCCGGGATCGTGGCGACCGAGCTCGGCGCCCATTTACATATCACGTCCGGTCCGGCAATCGAACGAGCCGGTGACCTGGCGTCGATCCTGACCAAGCTTGAAGCAGGCGACGTCCTGTTTATCGACGAAATCCATCGGCTGCCGCGAGTGGTTGAAGAAGTGCTGTATCCGGCGATGGAAGACCTTCAGCTCGATGTTCTTTTGGGTAAGGGGCCGGCTGCCCGATCGATTCGGTTTGACCTTGAGCCGTTCACGCTTGTCGGAGCGACCACTCGCACAGGGCTCATTACCGGGCCACTTCGCGACCGCTTCGGGTTCGCCTTCCGGCTCGACTACTACGACGAAGAGGATCTGCAACAAATCGTCACTCGGACGGCAGGGGTGTTGGACGTCGTCATCGATGATGCAGGCGCCCATGAGATCGCCCGCCGAAGTCGTGGAACTCCCCGTATCGCCAACCGACTACTTCGACGTGTCCGTGACTTCGCCGAAGTTCGCCAACACGGTGACATCGACCAGGAGACGGCTGCCGATGGCCTTGCGGTGTTCGGCATCGACGAGCTCGGTCTCGACAAGGTGGATCGAATCTTGTTGAGCAACCTGTGTGAGCGTTTCGGCGGTGGCCCGGTGGGCTTGTCGACGTTGGCCATCAGTGTTGGTGAACAGACCGAAACGGTCGAAGAAGTGGTTGAGCCGTTCCTCATCCAACAGGGTCTTTTGATTCGCACGGCTCGGGGACGAGTAGCAACCAACGCGGCGTGGCAACACATTGGTCTGGCACCTCCGCCTGAAGCCGATGACGCTCCGGAAGTGTCGACGTTGTTCGACTGACCCGGCCGGTTCACAACGCCCCTAGCCTTGGCTGAGATGAACGTCGAAGACTTCGACTACCACCTTCCAGACGTAGCGATCGCCCAACAGCCGGTCGAACCACGCGACTCTGCTCGCATGTTGGACGCCACCGGCCGAGACGTCGTCCATCGTCGGGTGAGCGAATTAGATCAGTTGGTCGGGCCGGGCGACGTCGTTGTCGTGAACGACACCAAGGTGCTGGCCGCCCGATTGCAGCTTCGCAAAGAGACAGGGGGAGCCGTTGAGGTCCTTCTGTTGTCGCAGACCGCAGTGCCCGGCCAATGGGAGGCCCTGGTGCGCCCCGGACGTCGAGTGCCGGAGGGAACGACTCTCTATCTGGACGGGAACCCGCTGGTCGATGTCGGAGCAGTCCTGAGTGACGGCCGTCGGCTGGTTACTGTCAGCGACGGAACCATAGAGCTGGCCGGCGAAATGCCTCTTCCTCCCTACATCCACGAGGCCGTGGCCGATCCGGAACGCTACCAGACCGTCTTCGCCCGCAATCCGGCGTCGGTGGCGGCCCCAACCGCCGGGCTCCATCTAACCCCTGAGCTAATCAAACGGGTAGAAGCGACCGGCGCCCGGTTGGTGACCGTCGAGCTGCAGGTCGGTTTGGGCACCTTCAAGCCGATCACGACGGAACGAATTGAAGATCATGTCATGCACTCCGAGCGCTATCACATTTCGCCTGAGGCGTGGGACACGATAACGGCGGCCGACAGAGTGCTGGCCGTCGGAACCACGGTCGTACGCACGCTGGAGTCCGCGGCGGCAACGTCGAATCTGTCGGGAGCCACTGAGCTGTTCATCACGTCCGGCTACCGCTGGAAGATCGTTGATTGTCTACTCACCAACTTTCACGTGCCGAAGTCGTCGCTATTGGTGTTGGTGCACGCGTTGATCGGTGACCGTTGGCGGGCTCTGTACCGCACCGCGCTGGCTGACGGTTATCGTTTCTTGTCCTTTGGCGACTGCATGTTGTTGGCGCCAAGCAGCGAAGTAGAGCACGCACAATGACCAAGACCGCAATGAACGTCACCCATACCGATGGCGCAGCCAGGACAGGCCTACTGACAACACCGCGCGGCGTGGTGGAGACACCGGTGTTCATGCCGGTTGGCACTAGGGCGGCGGTGAAGACCTTGGATACCGCCGACTTGGAACGCCTCGGGCCGCCGATTCTGCTGGCGAACACTTACCACCTGATGGAGCGTCCCGGAGCCGACCTCATCGCCGCTCGAGGCGGACTCCACACGTTCATGGCTTGGGACGGCCACATCCTCACCGATTCCGGTGGCTATCAAATCTTTTCCCTTGAACCGAAGATCACCGCAGACGGTGCCCGCTTTCGTTCGGTGTACGACGGCGCCTACGTCGACTTGAGCCCGGAAAAGGCCACTCTCGTTCAAGAACAGCTGGGCTCCGACATCGCCATGGTCCTGGATGTCTGCAGCGCACTTCCGGCCGAGCCGGAGACATTGCGCCGCGATATGGATCTGACGCTGCAATGGGCCGAGCGATGCCGAAGCGCTCATCGTCATCCCACTCAGGCCCAGTTCGGAATCGTTCAAGGGGGAGTGGAGCTCGATCTTCGGGAAGAGTCGGCACAGCGAACCGTCGAGCTCGACTTCGACGGCTACGCCGTCGGCGGCTTATCGGTGGGTGAGAGTCGCCACAAAATGGTTCCCGCTCTGGCTGCGGCAACTCGCAACCTGCCGGTCGACCGACCCCGCTACTTCATGGGTCTCGGCGACCCGGTGGGCTTGGTGGAGGCGGTCAACAACGGCGTCGACATGTTCGACTGTGTGCTGCCCACCCGCCTCGCTCGTCACGGCACGGCGCTGACATCGCAGGGGAGGCTCAACCTTCGCAATCTGCGGTTTGCCGACGACGATGGACCGATCGACCCGGACTTCCAGCATGATCTGTCGGGACGTTATTCGCGGGCCTACATCCGTCATTTGCTGGTTACAAACGAGCCGACGGCGGGGCGGATCATCACTCTTCACAATCTGGCCTGGTTGGCCAACTTGACTGAGCGGATGCGATCGGCGATCGCCCAGGGAACCTTCGAGGCACTCAGGCGCGAGGTTCATGATGTCTGGCTGAGTGGTTCCAAGAGCGGCGAGGACGGTCCGGCCGCGTCCTGAAGCCGCCTCGATCGAGCGACTGTCGCGTCCGACGCGCGGTTCAACCGCGGCCTCTGTCCCTTAGGCTTGGTCGTTGAGCGCCGCCGGACGGTGGGTAGTCGGTGAATAACAGAGCTGTTACTAACTTCCGGGTCTGGTGCGAATCGAAGGAGCGAACCGCTAGTGTTCGCTGGCTGGAGGTGATCCACCGTGGATTTCGTCATCCTTATAGCATTTGGCTTGTTGATGTATCTGGTGCTGTTTTTGCCCCAGCAACGTCGGGCCCGGGAGCACAAGAGGCTCATTGAATCGCTGGGCGAAGGTGACGAGGTGCTGACCAACTCCGGCATCTTTGGCTTCGTGAATGCTGTGGACGATGACGTCCTCTGGCTCGAAGTCGCCGATGGCGTTGAGCTGAGGGTGGCGAGGGCATCGGTGGCCAACAAGGTTTCCGCCTCGGAGTCAGAGGCAACCGAAGAAGTCGATGAGGACGCTGACGCATGACGCGAGGCACAATTATTTCCGCCGTAGGGGTTGTGGTGGCTGCCGTTCTCGGCGTCATCTACACCGTCGCGGTCGGTAATCAGCCGCTGCTGGGTTTGGACCTTCAAGGCGGTGTGTCGGTTGTGCTTGAGCCGACCAACACTTCCGACGAGGCGATATCGGACGAAACGCTTGATCTGACCGTCGAGCTTTTGCGCAACCGAATTGACGAGATTGGTGTTGCCGAGCCCGAGATCTCCCGCCAGGGTCAGAACATTGTGGTGTCATTGCCTGGCGTGGTCGAGGACCAAGAAGAGGCTCTCGACCGTCTCCAGCAAACGGCCGAGCTGCGGTTCCGCCCGGTCGTGGCCGAACTCGGCCCGGCCTTCGACCCTGATGCGGTGACGATCCCGGATGCCGATGACGCCGAGCTCGACGAATCCGATACCAGCGATGAATCTGACACCGGCGACGATGCTGACACCGAGGATTCTGACAGCCAAGGTTCTGACGCCGAGGGCTCCACTGAAGAAGAGTCTGGCGACGCCGAGGATTCGTTTGGGTTCGCCGGCCGCCTTAGCCCCGTTCTTCCAGCCCAGGACGACACCGGCGACGACGCTGAAGAGGATCCTGCCGTCGACGCTGAAGAGCCTGCCGTTGACGACGCCGATGAAGACCCTGCCGCTGACGCTGAAGAACCTGCGGCCGACGGCGCGGGGGAAGGCGACCCGCTTGACGCCGACCTTCCCCCGATCCCGACTGAGCAGGGCACGATAGATCCCAATCAGTTGGCCATTCTTGAGGCCTGTGCCATACCTGACGTCACAGCGGATGATGATGACATCGCCGAAGACTACGTGGTCCTCGCTGACGACAGAGGCAATCGTTATTGCCTCGGCCCGACACTGCTTACCGGTGAAGTGGTCGAGACCGCCGATGTCGGCCTGGCCTTTACCGGGACCGGTTGGCAGGTCAATCCGGTATTCAAACCCGGCGACGACGGCATCAACCAGTTCAATGACGTTGCGGCGCAGTGTTTCAACGCCAACAGTGAGGTCTGCCCGTCGACCCGGCTAGCAGTGGTGCTTGATCACAATGTCATATCAGCACCGTCGATCAATGCCCCCCAGTTCGCCCGAAACCAGATTGTGATTTCCGGCGACTTTGAGGAACCGGAAGCTCGTCGGTTGGCTGAGGCACTGCGATTTGGTGCCCTGCCTCTCGAACTCATCCCGCAGGAAACGAGAACCGTTTCGGCCTCGATCGGTCGTGATGTCATGCAGTCCGGCGTTGTCGCTGGCCTCATCGGTCTCGCCCTGGTGGCCATCTACCTGATGGCGTATTACCGGTTGGCCGGCCTAGTCGCCATCGGTGGTCTTTTGATCTCGGGCGCGTTGCTGTGGACAATCGTGGCCTGGTTTGGCGAACAGTTCGGCCTGGCGCTGACGTTGGCGGGGGTGGTCGGGCTCATTGTGGCCGTCGGTGTTTCCGCCGACTCCAACATCGTCTACTTCGAAAACGTCAAAGAGAGTTATATGTCGGGGCGGCGTGTTCCGACTGCGGTTGAGCGGGCCTATCAGTCGGCAATTTCGACCATTGTCAAAGCAGACGTGGTCAGCTTGATCGCCGCGGTACTGCTCTACTTGCTCACCGTCGGTGCGGTTCGAGGCTTCGCTTTCTACCTCGGCCTGGCCACCATTCTTGACCTGATCATCTCGTGGACCTTCATGCGACCGGCCCTGCTATGGCTGGCCCGGCGCTCCGCCGTCGACGAGAACCCCCGCTTGTTGGGGCTGCCGAACTTTGGGGGAACCAAGGCATGAGTCTTCTCGACGATCTGTTTGCCGGACAGTCGACCATAGATTTCCGCCCCCGATGGCGGATCTCGCTACGGGTGGCGTTCGCGCTGATCACTATCTCTCTGCTGTTGTTGTTGGTCCGCGGACTAAACCTCAGCATCGATTTCCAGGGTGGCGGCGTCTGGGAGGTTCCGGTTGCCGACGACGTCACGGTCGCCGATGCCCGCTCCGCCGTCACAGCGATCGACGATGCCCGAATTCAGTTGGTTGGCACCTCCAGTGGCAATCAAATTCGCTTCCAATCAGGAACCGAAGCCCTCGAGCGCAGCGACGAGATCGTGACGCAGATGGCTGAACTCGGAGGAGTCGACCGTGACGCGGTCGGCGTGTCTGAGATCGGGCCGACCTGGGGGGATCAGATCACCAGTCAGGCGCTGCGTGCGCTCGCTCTGTTCTTCGTCGTCGTTGCTCTGTATCTGGCGTGGCGACTTGAGTGGCGTATGGCGCTCGGCGCTCTGGCCGCTGTGGTCCACGACCTGCTCATAACATCTGGTGTGTACGCCCTCTTCGGGTTCGAAGTGAGTCCGGCGACCGTGATCGCCCTGCTGACAATCCTTGGCTACTCGCTGTACGACACTGTTGTGGTGTTCGACAAGGTTCTCGACAACGAGCGGAGCATCATTGCTGAGCGTCTCTCGATTGAGGAGCTTGTCAGCCAGTCCATGAACCAGGTGTTGATGCGTTCGATCAACACCACTATCACGACTGTTCTGCCGGTGCTATCGATGCTCCTCATCGGAGGGGTTCTGCTGGGTGGCGCGGGAATCCGGGACTTCGCCTTGGCGTTGTTCATTGGGCTTTTGCTGGGGACGTACTCCTCGATCTTCGTCGCCGCCCCGATCCTGGTGTGGTTGAAGGAACGAGAGCCCGAGGTCCGTCGAGCGGCCGAAATGGAAGCCCGTCGCCGAGAACGCGAAAAGTCGGCTGCTACCGCTGCCGGTGGTAACGACGGCGAAGCTCTCGACGATGAGGAAGCAAAGCCGGTTATTACCCGACTTGATGACGACCCCCGACTTCTTTCACCCGGAGGCGGTCCGCCGCGGCCGCGCAAGAAGGGCAAGCGTCGCTAGTCGAGGCGAGAGCCAACTGACGCTGGTTACAGCCGTTTGAGGGGCGACGCTATACTTGATCTCAGGATCGACTCTGGAGAACGAATCGCGACGTGGTAACGGTTGAACGGGTACTGCCCTGGCTACGCAAGCGACCCACGCCCGAGGTCGAAATTGAGCCGCTGATCGAACGGTTCAACGGACCCGATCGTGACCGCCAGGTTGATGTCGTGTTCCGGGCGTTCCAAATGGCCGAGCGGGCCCACATCGACCAGCGTCGGCGCTCCGGGGAGCCATACATCACCCATCCGCTGTCCGTGGCAAAGATTATCGCCCGTCTAGGCCTCGATGAAGTGTCTATTGCCGCCGCCCTGCTGCACGATGCGGTTGAGGACACCCGTATCGAGCTGGAAGACATCGACCGGGCGTTCGGTGACGAGGTGGCCGCCATTGTCGACGGTGTCACCAAGCTCGAGCGGATTCGTTTCGACACCAAAGAGGCGCAGCAGGCCGCCACCATCCGCAAGATGATCATCGCCATGTCGAAAGACATTCGGGTGCTGATCATTAAATTGACCGACCGGCTCCACAACCTCCGCACCCTGGCGGCCATGCCACATTGGAAACAGGAACGCATCGCCTTGGAGAGTCTCCAGGTGTACGCCCCGCTTGCTCACCGCCTCGGCATGCAGGAAGTCAAGATGCAGATGGAGGATCTGGCCTTCGCCGCCCTCCACCCGAAGCGCTACGCCGAGATCGAATACATGGTTGCGTTGCGCACGCCGGAACGTGAGACGTATCTGACCCAGGTTCTTGAGCAGGTGAATGACCGGGTCAAAGAGCTTGCCATCGACGCCGAAGTGATGGGTCGGGAGAAGACCCTCTACTCGATCTACGAGAAGATGCAGCTCCGTGGGAAAGAGTTCAACGAGATCCACGACCTGGTCGGGATCAGGGTCGTGGTCGACAGCGTACGAGACTGCTACGCCGCACTGGGGTCGATACACGCCACGTGGAAGCCGGTTCAAGGGCGTTTCAAAGACTATGTGGCGATGCCGAAGTTCAACCTGTACCAGTCGCTGCACACCACGGTCGTCGGTCCGCAGGGCAAACCCATCGAAGTGCAGATTCGAACCCGGGAGATGCATCAGCGGGCGGAGTCCGGTGTGGCCGCCCACTACCACTACAAGGACGACGAGCCCACCTCCGGTGGACTTGATCTGCCGTGGTTGACTCGAATCGTCGGCTGGGAAAAAGAGACCTCGGATCCTTCCGAGTTCATGCGAAACCTCAAGGTCGACCTCGACCAGGATGAAGAAGTCTTTGTCTTCACCCCGCAAGGCCAGGTGACAACCCTGCCTGCCGGGTCAACGCCTATTGACTTCGCCTACGCCATCCACACCGACATCGGGCACCGTTGTGTTGGCGCCAAAGTGGACGGCAATTTGGTGGCGTTGTCAGAGCCGTTGCAGTCAGGCCAAACCGTGGAGATCTTTACCTCCAAGGTGACCCAGGCCGGTCCGTCTCAGGACTGGCTGAACTTTGTGTCGTCCCACCGGGCCGCCAGCAAGATCAAGCAATGGTTTTCCCGAGAGCGGCGTGACGACTCGATCTCCACCGGGGAGCGTGTTCTCAAGCGGGCGCTGAAGAAAGAAGGCCTCTCGCTCGACGACTTCGGCCCCAAGTCCGGGCAGATCATCGTTGAGACCGCCCTCGAGATGAAGTATCCGGACGCCGAAAGCTTGTTCGCCGCGATCGGTGAACGCAACATCGGCGTGAACAAAGTCGTCAGTCGACTACTGAAACACACCTCCCTGCAGGAGCCCATCAAGCAGCAAACGCCACTGGGCGCCCCCGACTCGACGATGTTGCCGGTCAAGCCTGAGCCGCCTGGATCAGTTGGGGTTCGGATTGAGGGTCTCGACGACGTCTTGGTGCGGTTGTCGCGTTGCTGCACCCCGGTCCCCGGCGACGACATCATGGGGTTTGTCACCCGAGGTCGTGGAGTGTCGGTCCACCGCACGGACTGCGCCAACGCCGAATCGCTGGCCAACGCTCAAAACGACCGTCTGATCGATGCTGAGTGGGACTCCGACGTAGAGACCGACAACTTCATTGCCTCGCTGGAGCTTAAGGCGTACGACCGAAACCACTTGTTGGCCGATGTCTCCCGGGCGTTCGCCGAGCAGCACGTCAATATCATCAACTGTTCGACGAGCACTACCGATGACCGGATTGCTCGACTCTCGTTCGAGTTTGAAATTGCCGACCCGACCCACCTCACGTCGGTAATGCATCACCTCCGATCGGTCGACGGTGTCTACGACGTGTACCGGATCGTCCCGGGCCGGTCAGATCGTCGCTAGCGCCTGCTTGCCACCTCAAGGTGTGGCGGTAATCGGTTGACGAAGGTACATGCCGCCGCGATCATCGGGCCATGTCCGACACCACCGAGACAGCAACCGACTTCATCGAGTTCGAGGAGCAGCTGTCGGCTGATCTTCGCAAAGTGTTTGCTGCAGGTAAGTGGCTGGCGGTAAGTGAAGGGGCCGCACCAGCCATTGGCTTGGCCACTCGGATCGCAGCGACGGCAAACCGTTCGGACACGACTGCGACGATGGCACTTAGCGCGTTTGGCGGAGACGAAGACGCTTCAACGTCAGCCGTTCACCACGTAGGGCTAGGTTTGCCTTCACCGTCGAACTTGCTGGAGGGTATACAGACGGCGCAGAAGGCCTACGAGTCGCTGCCGGAGGAGGCCCAAGCTGCTGTCGACCGCTGGGATCCGGATGGGCTCGCCCGTGCCGTACTGCCGTTTACGGCCACGGCTCGCTCGGTCGGCGGCCGTCGATCCTTTGGCGTTACTCGCGAAGAGTGGAAGCAACTCGAAGACAAGCTGGCCGTGATTGACATCTGGAACGAAGCCGGTATTGAGGTGGCGCCATTTGAGATCGTGGATCTTTCCGATCCTTCCGCTGGTCTGAATAGCCACGAGCGGTTGGCAACCCAGCAGGGTTCGGTATGGGCTGTTGACAATCAAAGCGGCTGGCATGGCGGCGCTGATGGCACCTTTTGGATCCGCACTGGAGGCGACGTAGCAGACTTCATGACTTCTCGCCGCGGTCGTAACGAGCGGGCTCGAGTGATGCCGTTTTTGTCCGGCGTGCCGTGCAGTGTTCACGGAATGGTTTTTGATGACCAGACCATCTCGTTCTTGCCGTGCGAAATGATGACGTTTCTCGACACGGTTGACAGTCGATTTCATTACGCCCGTTCGAGTACATTCTGGCGACCGGGGGAGACGGTGCGGGCGGCGATGCAATCGGCGGCGGAGCGTGTGGGCGACATCCTGCGGCGACGAGTCGGCTTCCGGGGTGTGTTCACGCTTGACGGGGTGGCTGATGAGGTGTCGTTCAAGCCAACCGAGATCAACCCCCGTTTCGGGGCTGCGCTCCCGATGCTGCATCAACTCAACTCCGGTCAGCAACTATCGATGTTTCTCCTTCACGTTTGTGTTGTTGAAGGAGTATTGCCCGATCTCGACCCACGAGAACTTGAGCGTTGGGTCCGATTCAAGATGTCGGAACGACCCGAGGCCCGCCTCATGACTCCGGTGAGTCATGCACCCGGTGTCTCGGCTGCACCGGCCACGGGCAATGTGAGAATTCTCTCCGTATCCCGGGCCGAGCAGTCAATTCACTCCGACGACATCCGGTTCGTTTCCAGCGACGCTGATGTGGTCGGTGAAGGCGCCACGTTGCTAGGTAGCTTCGAGTGGCGACCGCGGGGGGACGATGAGGGTCTGGCGTTCATCCACTTCGAGCCTGGATCGCTTCGGTGCGGGCCGCCGCTGGCGCCCGTGGCATTGGCCGTGTTGCAGGCCGCACAGCGGCGCTGGAACATCGGTCTTGGCGAACTGACGCCTGCCTGCACCGCAGCGTGACGGCGACGAAGAATCCCTAACCGGCGACAAATGGCGGTGAGACCTTAGGGGATCGGGGTACGATCAGGCTCGTTATGGCCCGATCAACCTTCCAAACACTGCCCGGCACCAGGGATATTCTCGAGCCCGATGCCGGTCATCTTAGAGGCCTCGTTTCTCAGTTTGCCGACCTGGCCACCGGCGCCGGGTTTGGTCAAATCATCCCACCGATGTTCGAAGACACAGAAGTGTTCGCCCGGTTGGGCGAGGCCTCGGACGTCGTTTCTAAGGAGCTGTACTCCTTTGAGGACAAGGGAGGTCGCAGTATCGCCCTTCGGCCCGAGTTCACCGCGTCGGTGTGCCGAGCGTTCGCTCAGTATCGGCCGACGACACCGTGGAAGACGTGGTATGCAGGCCCGAACTTTCGCTACGACAAGCCCCAGAAGGGCCGGTACCGCCAGTTCGATCAGGTGGGCATCGAGGTCATCGGCTCCAATGACCCTCAGCTCGACGTTGAGGTGATTTCGCTGGCTCAGCGTTTCTTCGACTCGCTGGGCCTGACCGTCGAGCTTCGCATCAACAGTCTTGGTGATGTGGCGGAGCGGCCGGACTATCTGAATCGCCTTCGCGCCTACTTCGAAGAGAACAAAGACGCCCTGTCGGAAGCAGCTCAAGCGACGCTTGACGTCAACCCGCTTCGACTGCTGGACGCCAAGCGACCCGGTGACGCAGCGATCGCTGCTGGCGCGCCGACGATCCTGGACTCATTGTCCGCTGAGGCGGCTATCGCCTTTGACACTGTCCGCAGCGGCCTTGATGCGCTGAAGATCACCTACCAGGTCGATCCGCTACTGGTTCGAGGTCTCGACTACTACAACCGCACTACCTTCGAGTTCGCGGCGCCGGGTCTTGACGCCGCCCAGAATGCTGTTGGGGGAGGGGGTCGCTACGACGGATTGGTCGAAGCACTTGGTGGGCCGGCCGAACCGGGTGTCGGCTTCGCCATCGGTGTTGATCGGACACTCCTGGCTTGCGAGGCGGCGGGTGTTTCGCCGTGGCCGGACACCACGCTCGACGTATGGGTGGTCGATGCCAGCGGCACCGCCGAGGTTGGATTGATCGTGGTGGAAGAACTGCGAGCGGCCGGGGTTCGGGCCGACCGAAGCTACGACGGCCGCTCGATGAAAGCTCAAATGAAGAACGCCAACCGATCCGGCGCCCCGCTGGCGGTAATTGTGGGCGAGGACGAACTGTCAACAGGCACAGTGTCGGTCCGGGCGATGGCTGACGGAACACAAGAGCGGGTCCCGCGTGGCCAGATGTTGGCGGCGGTACGCTCTGGTTTGGCCCAAGGCCTTGGACCTAAGGACGGAGAAGAACGGACATGAAGCGAACCCACCTTTGCGGCGAGCTCACCCAAGACGACATCGGCCAGCACGTGGTTGTGTGCGGGTGGGTTAACCGTCGCCGTGAGCACGGCGAGCACTTGGCCTTCGTCGATCTGAGGGATCACTCCGGCGTTGTTCAGTGCGTGGTCGACAACTCGGTTGATGTTCGAAGCGAATACGTGCTGGAAATCTCCGGAACGGTTACGCAGCGGCCGGACGGCACGATCAACGAGAACCTGTCCACCGGCCAGATCGAGATCACCGACGCTGAAGTGAACATCTTGTCGGTGGCCGAGCCACCTCCGTTCCCGATGGACGACCGGGCCGACGACGTCGATGAGATGGTTCGCCTGCGTCACCGGTACCTGGACCTCCGCCGCCCCCGCATGCAGCGCAACCTTCGAGTTCGTTCCCAGGTCAACGCCGCCGTTCGATCAGCCATGGTCAACCAGGGTTTCGTTGAAGTCGAAACTCCAATGTTGATGCCCACCACCCCGGAAGGGGCGCGAGAGTTCATCGTCCCGTCGCGTCAGCGGCCGGGTTCGTTCTATGCGCTGCCGCAATCTCCTCAGCTGTACAAGCAGTTGTTGATGGTGTCCGGGCTGGATCGGTATTTCCAGATCGCCCGTTGCCTCCGCGACGAGGATTTGCGGGCCGACCGCCAGTACGAGTTCATGCAGCTGGACATGGAGATGAGCTTCGTCGACGTCGACGATGTGTTGTCGGCGGTCGAGGTGTCGGTGTTGGACGCCGCCGAAGCCGTCACCGGTGTCCGCCCTGATGAGATACCGCGTATCACCTGGCACGAGGCGATGAACCGCTTCGGTTCCGACAAGCCCGATCTCCGGTTCGAGATGGAACTAGTCGAGTTGACTGACGTCTTCTCCGCCACAGACTTCAAAGCCTTCGCCACTGCGGAGTCCATTAAGGGCATCAATGCACCAGGCGCCGCCGCCGATTGGGGCCGGAACAAACTCGACGCGTTGACCGACACAGCTAAGTCGTTCGGTGCCAAGGGCATGGTGTGGATCAAGGTCGGGGCCGACGGAAGTTTTGATTCGCCAGTGGCGAAGTTCATGTCTGAAACCGAGCAACAGGAGCTGGCTAAGCGCCTAGGTGCATCCGAGGGCGACCTGTTGTTGATGATCGCCGATGACTGGCTCACCACGTGCGAGGTTTTAGGTGAGCTTCGCAACCGGATGGGTCGACCTCCGGTCAGCCAGGGCCCCTACCGCTACGTGTGGGTGGTCGACTTTCCGCTGTTCGTCGGCGTGGACGCAACTTCGGGTCTACCGCGTCCCGGGCATCACCCGTTCTGCCACCCTCACCCGGAAGACTTTGAGTTGCTCGAGAGCGACCCAACGAAGGTTCGGGCTTGGGCCTACGATCTGGTACTCAACGGCTGGGAACTCGGGTCGGGAAGCATTCGAATCCACGACCCTGAACTGCAACGCCGGGTCTTCGACATTCTGGGGATCAGCCGGGACGAAGCCGAGGAGCGATTCGGTTTCTTCCTGAATCCGTTCAAGTACGGGGCTCCACCGCACGGCGGGTTCGCGTACGGTCTGGAGCGGCTGGCCGCCATCCTCGCCGGAGAAGAGAACATCCGAGAGGTGATTGCTTTCCCCAAGCCCCAGTCGGGTCTTGATCCAATGACCGGTGCGCCCGGTCTTGTTGACGAGGGGCAGCTAACCGAGCTGGGTCTGGCTGTTCTGCCACCGCCCGTCGACTAGTCGCCAACGTCGAGACGGGCTGGTCAGACTTGACTGACCGCTCCGGCTTCAACTGCTGCTTGGCCCGACCACATTTCAATGACCATCGACGAGTCGTTCACGGCCGATTGGGCGTAGCGTTCGCTGACGTCAGACTCGCCAACCTCAGGAATGATTCGTAGCGCGATCAGATCGCTGCCCCGTTTGGCTAGGCCGCGGTCATGGCCGATGGGTTCAAAGTTGTAGCCGATCTCAACCAGTGCGTCGGCTAACGCGGTACCAACCTCTGCTGCGTCGCCGTGCTCGCTGACCAGGGCGATGTGGCCGCCATACTCTGTTTCCTCGGTTCGATCGTCGGTCAGCGGTTCCAGATCGTAGGGCAGGTCGAACTCGGTGAGGAGCCCGGTGAGGTCCGGTGCGGGTTGATCCTCATCGGTTGGCAGCGAACCAAGCACAAGTCGGTCCGAGCCCGTTTCGTTAGCGACTTCCCCGGCGGTTTCCTCGGTGGTCTCCGAGGTGGTTTCCCCGGTCTCCGACGTGGCTTCCCCGGTGGTCTCCGACGTGTCTTCAACGGGTGCGTCAGTGTCGACGGCGCTGCCGTTCAGCTCGTCTTCATTCTCTGTTGTGTCAGCCTCTGAGGTGACGTTGTCAGCGGAGTCAGCGTCGTTGATGGAGAGACCGTCTCCGAGGATCTCGTCGTCGACGACGTCAGCTCCATCAATTTCGGGATCGACCTGATCAGCGCCAGGACCATCGGTCTCGGTGTCGACTTCGGACTCAAGCTCGGTGTCGACGTCGGACTCAAGTTCAGTGGCTAGTTCGGAGTCGACATTTGTGTCGATTTCGCCAGTGTCGACGCCGTCGCTGAAGTCGATCTCATCGGTTGTCGTGCCGAGATCTTCCTCTGAGTCGAAGATGAACTCGTTGAGATTAATCGGCTCTTGTGTCTCGGGATGCGCCCCGGTGCCATTGTGAGCCGCCAGTCCGGTCGCTGCCGCTGCCGTGACTCCGACTTTGGCCTGCTCGGTTTCGTTTTCGGTTTCGACTTCGGTTGCATCGGACTTGCGTTCGGCGTCTCGTTCGTTGAGGACTCGAAGTCGGTTGCGTTGTGTTTCGGCCTTGCTCTTCGTTCGACGGCGATACCAGACGACCGCAACGGCGGCGCTGACTATCAACCATGCGTAGAACAGGATGGTGAGCAGTGATCCTGCGGTCACGAGTTATCTCCTGGCTTGTGTAGGATCTTGGTTGCGGTTGTCACTTGGTTTACGGAGGTCGCAGCGCATGTCTGGTGCACCGAATCTGTTTGCCGCCGCCGCCGAGGAGCGTCTGCGAGCGAGGTCGCCGCTGGCTGATCGCATGCGGCCGACGTCGCTTGACGATGTCGTTGGCCAGGAACACCTGCTGGGGGAGCAGGGTCCGTTGCGTCGGTTGTTGAACGTTGACCGTCTTGCATCGGTAATCCTCTGGGGTCCCGCCGGAACGGGAAAGACAACCTTGGCGCGACTGCTGGCTACGGCGTCGGCCAAGAACTTCGTTCAACTATCGGCGGTTAATGCGTCGGTGAAAGATGTTCGCCAGGTAATTGCCGACGCTGAGGAACGGTTAGGGGCACACGGCCAAGGCACGATCCTGTTTTTGGACGAGGTCCACCGTTTCAACAAAGCACAACAGGACGCGTTGTTGCCTGCGGTCGAGTCTGGTGTCATCACACTTATCGGCGCCACCACGGAGAATCCGTTCTTCGAAGTGAACGGCCCGTTGCGGAGCCGGTCGACATTGTTCCGTCTCGAGCCGCTGGACGACGAGGCGCTGACAACGCTGTTGCGACGAGGGATCGAATTTGAGGGAGCTACCGCCAGCGACGAGGCCATTGATCATCTGGTCTCTCGAGCGGTCGGCGACGGGCGACAAGCGCTGACAACGTTGGAAACTGCAGTGGCGCTTGCTGACGCTCGCCGTCGCGAGGCTGATGGGTCGCCCGACGGCGCCGATGGGTCGACACCTGAGCCCTCATCATCGAGCCCGTCTCCTACCGGCATTGTCGTTGATCTCGCCGACGCCGAGGCGGCATCCGACCTTAAGGCGTTGCGTTATGGTCGCGACGAGCACTACGACGTCATCAGCGCTTTCATCAAGAGCATCAGAGGCAGTGACCCCAACGCCGCTCTCTACTGGCTGGCGAGAATGATTACCGCAGGCGAAGACGCCCGGTTCCTAGCTCGAAGGCTGGTCATTGCTGCGTCGGAAGACATTGGCATGGCCGATCCGAACGCTCTCACCGTTGCCATTGGCGCAGCTCGTGCGGTTGACTACGTCGGGCTGCCCGAGGCCGGAATAAATTTGGCGCACGCCACCGTGTATCTTGCCACCGCACCGAAGTCGAACTCCGCCTACAAGGGTTTCAAAGAGGCAATGTCCGACGTTCAGGGCGAACCGGCCGGCGAGGTCCCTCTCCACTTGCGCGATGGGTCGTATCGTGGAGCCGAGTCGCTGGGGCACGGCGTCGGATACCGATATCCTCACGATTATCCCGAGGGATGGGTCGAACAGGGCTACATTCCAGACGAGCTCACTTCCCGGAAGTATTACCGGCCCACGTCGAGAGACGGCGTGGAGGACTGGATCCGGAGGCGAGACGACGACGCTCCGCCAGGGGAGGCCGATTGACCATCATCGATTTTGCATCTGTGATTGTTGCTATTGCCGTGGTCGTCGCCGCGGTCTTTCTGGTCACTGCCGTCAACAACTTGAACAACACGTTGGCCAAGCTGGAGGAGACGGCCGCCCACCTCCGCTCCGAGGGTGTTGCCGCGTTCAGCGAACTTCGTCAGTTGGTGGCCGACGCTGATGCCGAGCTCGACAAGGTGGACATCGTTCTCGATCGGGCCGATCAGGCAACTACGGCTATCTCGGAAACCACTAGGCGAACCCATGAGGCCGTCCAGGATCCCGTGATCAGGACGTTGGCCGTTGCCTCAGGAACCGGCCGAGTGGCCCGCAAGCTGCTGCGAGGTCGCAAAGGACAAAGCGACGAGACAATTACTCTCCCCGAGGTCGAGTCCGGATCTCGGTCCGAGGGTCGACGAGGAAGGCGCAAATCATGACGCCGAGGTATGCAGGCTGATGTTTCTTCTACGCTGGATCTTTCGAGTGGTACTTCGACGCTTCGGGTGGGTGGCCATTGTCGCCGCCGGCCGGTCCTTGGCCCGACGCGGCGGCCAACGCCGCATCGACGAGGCAACCGCTGAGGCCGCCGACAAGATGCCTGACACCATTGTTTCGGCGTTGAAAGACGCTCCCGGTGACCCACTTCGAATGATGGGCACGGCCATGGTGGCCGGGCGCTCGGCCCGGAGGGCGGCCGGTGTCTCGAAAGCGGCTGCCGGAACAGCCGGCGAGTCACTGAGAGTGGCTGACCAGTTTCGTCGATCAGTCTCCCAGTGGCGTCGGGCTCTCAGCAACGACGTCCGAGACGAAAGTGACGAGTTGGAGCGTGAACTCTGGTCTGACTACCACCGGTCTCGAGGCGACCATCGTCGAGCCGATCTTTCGTTGCTAGACGCTAGAGCGGCCCGTCACGGTGACAGCGATGACGAATACGACGCCCTTTGGGAGCGGGTCCCGCCCGAATCTGTTCGAGGCCGCTTCCGCCATCGTCGAGCGGCGGCCGACAAACCACGCCGTGTCCGCCGAACGTATCGTCCGCCGGACAAGCCGTGGGAACGGTGAGGTTCTAACCTCACGCCGGCGTTGAGCTGCCGCTGCAAATCGGCAGATTCGTTAACCCCGCTAATTGCAGTCACGGTGCACCGGGCCTTCGATAGTCTGGATTGCACTATGAAGGCCAAAGAACTCCGGAAGGCATTTACCGATTACTTTGTCGGTCGCGACCATCAGCGGTTGCCGTCAGCGAGCCTCATTCCCCACGATCAAACCCTGCTGTTTGTCAACTCGGGCATGGTGCCGTTCAAGTCCTATTTCCTCGGAGAGGAAGTACCCGAGCACCGTCGAGCCGTAACGGTACAAAAGTGTGTTCGTGCCGGGGGCAAGCACAACGATCTTGACGAGGTGGGACGCACCGCTCGCCATCTGACGTTCTTTGAGATGATGGGCAACTTTAGTTTTGGCGACTACTTCAAGCCTGAGGCCATCGCCATGGCCTGGGAGTTTGTCACCGAAGTCCTTGGTCTCGACCCCGAGCGGTTGTGGGTGACCGTGCACCTGAGCGACGATGAGGCCGCCGACATCTGGCGTGACAGCGTCGGTGTCCCGGCGGAGCGGATTCAGCGCTTGGATGAGGACAACTGGTGGCGAATGGCCGACACCGGCCCTAACGGCCCGTGTTCGGAGATCTTCTGGGACAAGGGCCCTAAGTACGGCGACGACGGCGGACCGGCTCACGGTGACGAAGACCGCTTTGTCGAGATCTGGAACCTGGTCTTCATGCAGTTCGAGACCGACGAGTCTGGCCAGTCGACCCCGCTGCCCAAACCCTCGATCGACACCGGCGCCGGTCTCGAGCGAATTCTGGCCGTGTTGCAGGAAAAGGACTCGGTATTCGAGATCGACGAGATGGCCTCGCTCATCTCGAAGGCGGAGGCCATAACCGGCTACCAGCTGGGCAACGACGAACGCTCTGACCTGGCTCTTCGGGTGCTGGCCGAGCACGCACGAACCATGGCGTTCCTCATCAGCGACGGCGTGTTCCCCTCCAATGAAGACCGGGGCTACGTGCTGCGCCGAATCATGCGGCGAGCCGTCCGCTTCGCCTATCTACTCGGGGTGGAGGACCTGGTGACCGCCAAGCTGGTGGACGCCGTGGTCCAGATCATGGGTGAGGACTACCCGCAACTGCAAACCACCCACGAGCTGATCCGCTCGGTGGTGGAGCGGGAGGAAATTCAGTTCCGCAAGACGCTGGCCACCGGTTCGTCGATCCTGGATGAGCACCTGGCCGACGTTCCCGAAGGTGGCGCCCTGCCTGGCGCCGTGGCCTTCATGTTGCATGACACCTACGGATTCCCCTTTGAGGTGACCGAAGAGGTCGTGGCCGAGCGGGGCCTGAGCGTTGATCGCCCCGGCTTCGACGAGGCCATGGCCGAACAGCGATCCCGAGCCAAAGCAGCCCGCAAGGGCGTTGTCGTTGCTGCCGACTTTGAGCAGGTCCAGGCCCTGGTGGAAGGCAGCGGGACAACCGAGTTCGTCGGACGTGACGAGCTGGAAGACGTTGCCGCCACCGTTCAACTGGTAACCGGCCTTGGCACCGACACGGTCTCGGCCTTCTTCGACCGAACGCCGTTCTACGCCGAGTCCGGCGGACAAATCGGCGACACCGGCTGGGTGACAACCGAAACCGGCAAGGCCGAAGTGTTCGACACGGTGTACGCCGTTCCCGGTGTGCATCGTCATGTCATACGCATCATCGAAGGCGAACTGCTGGCCGGTCAATCGGCCACACTGCGAATTGATACCGGGCGGCGAGACGCCATTCGGCGCAACCACACGGGAACTCACCTGCTTCATTGGGCCCTGCGAGAGGTCTTAGGCGATCACGTCCAGCAGCAGGGCTCATTAGTGGCGCCCGATCGGCTGCGTTTCGACTTCAGCCACTTCGAACCGGTGACGGCTGAAGAAATCGCCCGCATCGAAGATCTCGTCAACGCCGAAGTTTTGTCCAACCCCGGTGTCGACCACCCGGAGATGACAAAAAGCGAGGCCGAAGAGATGGGAGCCATCGCCTTCTTCGGCGACAAGTACGGTGAACGGGTCCGAGTACTGGTGGCCGGTCCAACGCTTGAATTCTGTGGTGGAACCCACGTCCACGCGCTGGGTGACATCGGCCTGTTGAAGATCGTCTCGGAAGGGTCGATCGGTTCGAACCTTCGCCGAGTTGAAGCCGTCACCGGAGCAGGCGCGGTAGACCTGCTTCGTTCCGAAGAATCGGTGATCACCGAGGCTGCCGGATTGTTGAACGTGCCTCGAGGCGACGTTCTTGAGGGGCTGGGCAAGCGCCTGGGAGAACTCGACGAGGCCAAGAAACAGATCAAACAGCTCCAGAGCCAGATGGCTCAGGGTCGGGCTGCCGAGTTGGCCGCCGGCGCTACTGATGGCGTGGTCATCACACGAGTCGACGAGATCGATCGTGATCAGTTGAAAGATCTTGCTGTCGCTATTCGCAATCATGACGGGGTTACCGCCGTTGTTCTCGGTGGTGCTCCGGCCGGTGGTGGCGCAGCGCTGGTGGCCGCCGTGGCCGACGGCAGTCCGGTAACGGCCGGTGATCTGCTGGCCGATAGCGCCAAGGCCATCAAAGGCGGCGGTGGCAAAGGTGCTGATCTGGCGATGGCCGGTGGTAAGGACCCTGAAGGTATCGATGATGCGTTGGCCATTGCCCGCACCGCTATCTCTTCAGCCTGAACCCGACGACTTGAACGTACTAGCTTCGAAGAACTGGGTCAGGCAGTGACCGCTCAGAGTCAGTCTGGGCGAGCGCTCTCGCTTGACCTCGGAGATCGACGCATTGGCGTCGCCATTTCTGACGCCGGCCGGATGCTGGCCACACCATTTGGCACGGTGAAGCGCCGAGGGGACCGACCCGACGAACACCGTGAGGTACTCAACATCGCCGATGAAAACGATGCTCGGACAATTGTCGTCGGTTTACCCCGTTCGCTGGACGGCGACGAAGGTCCTGCGGCCCGTTCCATCCGCCGCGAGGTGGAGGCGTTGCGGCGTCTCATCACCGACAGCGAATCCCACATCGAAGTTGTTCTACACGATGAGCGCTTGTCGACGGTTGAGGCGGCGACCACGCTGCATGCCGCCGGGGTCTCGTCGCGTCGACAGCGCGACGTAATTGACCAGACGGCAGCCACGGTAATTCTGCAAAGCTGGATTGATTCCGGGTGCCCGCCGGCCGATGGCTGAAGATGTCGTCAAAGGGCCGTGGACGTCCAGTAGGATTTAGGTGTGAGCATTCTTGATCAGCAGCAGGGAGGCGAGCGCGATCGAGTTTCGGACGGGCAGTACATGCCGGTGCGACGCATCGACGACGACCTGATCTGGGATGACGAGGCGGAGTATGTGAATACCAGGCCCGCCATCTTCCGCATCGTACGGTCGGTCGTTGCCCTCGGCCTGCTCTTGTTCATCGGCTTCTTTGCCTTCAACGTCGGCCGCGACTGGTTCGCTGGGCAGCTCGACCCGGAAGGCGACCCGGGTTCCCAACTTGTGATCACCATCCCCGCCGGGTCCACGACAACCGATATCGGGTCGATATTGGCCAATCAGGATGTCATTCCCAACAGCACGTTCTTTCGTTACTACGCACAGTGGCAAGATCAGGGCAACTTCCAGGCCGGCGAGTACACCTTCCAGGAGAACATGTCGGCCGATGAGGCCATTGTCGTTCTGCAGGGCGGACCCAAGGAGATCGAATACGGCCAGTTCCGTGTAATCGAAGGACTTTGGGTTAACGAGATGCTGCCGCGGATCGCTAATCAGGTACCCGGCGTCACCGAAGCCCAACTGGCCTCGGCACTCCAGGCTGGCCAATTGCAGCCCCGTTACCGACCCGAAGGCAACAGCAGCTGGGAAGGCCTGCTCTTCCCGTCCACGTACTTCATCGAGGAAGAAATCACCGCAGTTGAGGTCCTGGAGAAGATGAGCGACGAGTTCGCCAAAGTGACCGGCGAGCTGGGCTACGGGGCCGCTGAGCAACGGCTCGGTGTCACCGCCTACCAGGCCATCATCGTCGCCTCCCTGGTTGAGGCTGAGGCGAAGACCGATGCTGATCGACCCAAGATCGCTCGGGTCATCTACAACCGGCTCACCCAACAGATCCCGATCGGTATCGACGCCACCTTCATCTTTAACGCTGGCGAGCGCGGGATCCCGATTACCCAGAGCATGTTGGATTCTGAGGAACAGTTCAACTCCCGCCTGGAGCTCGGTCTACCGCCGACCCCTATCGGCGTTCCCGGTCGGGCCTCACTGGAGGCAGCCATGAACCCGGCCGACGGTGACTGGCTGTACTACGTGCTGGCTGACGAGCAGGGTAATCACTTCTTCACTGCCGAGTTCAGCGAATTCAATGAGCAGAAGCGGCTCTCCGACGAGCTCGGCCTGCTTGACAACTAGCGTTCCGGTTGGCTCTGTGACCAGGCGCCTCCAATGACACCCATGACGCCGACCGCTACAACCGTGGTGGCTGGCGTGGTCGGTCACCCCGTTCGCCACTCAAAGTCGCCGATTCTGCACAACGCTGCATTCCAGCATCTTGGACTCGATTGGACCTATGTTGCGTTCGAGGTCGCTGAAGATGCGGGGGATCGAATCGTTGATGCCATGCGGACCTTCGGTCTTGGAGGGCTATCGGTCACCATGCCGTTTAAACGGCCGGTCGCAGAGTCTGCAGATCGGGTAACAGAAGCCGTTGTGCGTCTTGGAGTGGCAAACACGCTGTTCTGGGATGGCGATGAGATCGTGGCCGACTCCACCGACGGCGATGGCTTTGTCTTGGCTCACAACGAGCATTTTGGCTCGACGCTATCCGGCCGCTCGGTTGCCGTTATCGGCGCCGGGGGAGCGGCTCGGTCGATTATTGAGGCGGCAGGCCGCGCCGGTGCCTCTGACATCGCCGTGGTCAACAGAACGCCGTCGTCTGCTGGGGACGCTGCCGAGTTGGCGACGGTGGCTCGAGTTGCTGATCCGGCCGCCATCGGTGACTGCCACGTGGTCGTGAACGCCACATCGGTCGGTATGACCGGAGGCCCCGCTCCCGATCTGTCGCCGGTTGACAGCAGTCTGCTCCATCGGGGCCAGGAAGTGGTCGACATCGTGTACCAGCCGGCGCTAACGCCGCTCCTGCGGCTGGCTGAAAGTCAGGGCGCTCGTACGGCCAACGGACTTGGAATGCTGATTCAGCAGGCCGGCTTGCAGATCCAACGTTTCACCGGGCTGGAGCCACCCTTGGCGGCCATGTCGGATGCATTGCGTGCTGTTGTCTAGATAACAACACGCTCGTGAAGATTTCTAGGCCGTTTGACTGCGGTTCTTCTTAACTTCCTGATAGGTCGTCCGACTGACCTTCTGTAGTTACTTTCGTCCCGCAGTGGTGCAGGGCGCAACAGGAAGGTTAAACGTATGCTTCAGGGTTCCTTGGAGAACTTTGCGCTCGATGAAGTTCTCGGACTGCTTTCGAGCACGGCCAAGACGGGACAGTTGGAT
>CALJMD010000210.1 GCA_937981915.1 uncultured Acidimicrobiales bacterium | reverse complement strand
AGGCCGAAGACAACTCGACGCTGAACAGTGGAGGTGGAGTTGTAGAGGTGGACGATGGCCTGTTTGGCCCCGGCGATCGATTCGTATGTTCGGTCGATCAGCTCATCTCTGGCTTGAGTGAGTACCTGGATAGATACGTCATCAGGTATTGCACCGTCCTCAATGATGTTGCGGACGAACTCAAAGTCGGTTTCGGATGCAGCAGGAAAGCCGACTTCGATCTCTTTGAAGCCAACGGCGACGAGGTGGTCGAACATGAGCCGCTTGCGGTCCGGGTCCATGGGCTCGATGAGAGCCTGATTGCCGTCCCGGAGATCGACACTGCACCATAGCGGGGCTTGGCTGACTACCTGGTCAGGCCAGGTTCGGTTCGGGAGATCGACCTGAGGATAGGCCTGGTACTTCTCGATGGGCATTCGGCTGCTGTTCATGGCGTTGTGATCCTTGTGATCATTCGTGGTCTATTAGCTGTTCGTGTACGGAGACCCGGAGTGGTTCGTCAAAATACGGCGGTGATAGTGGCAATGAGAGTCAGTGCGATCTATCAACAGTTGACGGCCACCTCCGGTGTGGAGACGGAACAAGCCAGCTACATCATGCTACGCACGATGTGTTCTCGCAGGCCACTTGCGGCTGCTGGGCCAGAGGTGGGGCTTGTGCTTCGGACTTGGTTGTACCCCGACGCGCTTGATTAAGCGGCCGGGCCCAGAAGTCGAAGGTTAAGCGTCACTAGCACAAAGACGACTATACCGGCCGGTTGACGACCGTGCCACGTCAATGAGAATTCAGTCGACGTCAGCTGGGGGAGCGCCGTCGGCCACAAGCCGATCGGCAAAGCTATCCAGCTGCTCCAAGATGACGGGATCGAGTACCCGACGTTTGCTGGCCAGTCCAGACTTGATTCGGGAGTACATCGAGGCCTCACGGTCGCATGGCTGGCACTTGTCGAGGTGTTGAGCGACCTTGCGAGCCGTCTCGGCATCAACCTCACCATCGAGGTGGGCCTGAAGAACCTCGAGTACCTGGCCGCACGACATTTCGCCTCGTAGGCGTCGTAGAAGCTCCATCATCTCACTTCACCTCCGAATCAAGTCCGACGGTCGTCAAGTGATCTCGGATACGTCCTCGAGCTCGGTGCAGCCTGCTCATGACTGTGCCGACGGGAACGTCGAGGACCTCGGCCGCTTCCTGATAAGCCAGTCCGTTGAGATCGACGAGTTCAACTACCTGCCGGAAGTCGCTGGAGAGCAGGGCGAACGCGTCTTCGATGGCGGCGTCCAGCTGTGGTTCGATCACGATGGACTCTGGGTCCGCCATGTCGGCGAAGTCAGTGGAACGCTCGAAGGTTAAATCCGGGTCGTTCAGCAGATCAGGCGTTTTCTTGCGGACTCGGTTGATATTGGCGTTGCGCATGATCGTCATCAACCATGCTCGCGGATACCGACCGTCAAAGCGGTCGAGGGATCTGAACGCTCGAACCAGAGTGTCCTGCACTAGGTCTTGTGCGTCGGCGTCGTTTCGGGTCAGCGACCAAGCTGTCCGGTACATGATGTCCATCTCGGGACGTATGTACTGCTCGAACTTCGCTTGTGCATCAAGTCCGTTCGACGGGCTGGGTGCGCCAACCGACTGATCGGCCTCTGACTCTGCATCTGTGGCCGAGCTTGTGTCGGGTCTTTCCATTACAGCAACCATCGAATAGGGAACTTGTGCACGGCCCAGAATATTCCGTACCGCCCTCGTATCCACGTCGCCATCGCTCAACTGACTCGAAATTCAGACGGTCGCAACGTGCTGAGTAGCCGGCGCAAACCCCAACGACTCACACCCAGTCGACGGTCCAAGCGGTGTGCCGGTCGCCGTCGTAGGGCATCGTGCCGTGGAACTGTTTGCCCCGATCGTCGAAGATCAGTGGGACGAAGAGGTGGTCGCCAGGCCACATCGGCAGGGCCTCGGCTGCCTCGACGTTGCCGCCGCACGCCGCCAACAGCTGCTGGCGTGGTATCCACTCAAGATCGCCTTCGTCGTTGTCATCGGGAGGTGTCCCGCTCCAATCGGTAACTACGAATAGAAAGCCGAGCCAGTCTTCCTGGCGGGGACCGAAGTTGGACCAGGTGACCGTACCCCTCAGTGAGAAGTCGAGAAGGTCGATTGACGCTTCTTCCATAAGCTCCCTCTTCACGCCCTGAACGACAGACTCGTTCTTCTCGACTTTGCCTCCAAGGCCGTTGACCTTACCGAAGTGATCATCGTCGGCCCGCTTGTTGCGCCGGACCATCAACACAAGGTCGCGGTCGGTGTCCCACACGTAGGCCAGGGTCCCGACGAGGGGAAGAAAACGCTCGCTGTCAGTCATCGCTGTTTACCCTACCGATCGCGCTGGTCCGCCAAAAAAGGGGACTATCCGACCGCAGGAGGCTGGATCTGGCTAGTCTGACAACTGGCCTGTCATTTGACGGCAAGGTGCAAACGCTGGCAATACCGCTGGTTTCAGTCTCACTCGGATACTGAGCATCTTGGTGTTGTGATTAGGGGCGATCGATACCTTGACGCCCTTTGGTAGGTAGGTCCCGTGAAAATGAAGGAGTTCGCATGAATAAGTCTGAATTGGTTGACGCAGTCGCCGATCAAACCGGCGTCAGCAAGAAAGATGTCGACGCCACGATTACCGGAATGTTCGATGTTGTCGCCGACGCCGTTTCCAGCGGTGGAGACGTCACCATCCAGGGCTGGGTGAAGTTTGAGCAGGTCGAGCGTAAAGCTCGCACCGGTCACAACCCCCAGACCGGCGAGAAGATCGCCATTCCTGCTTCGAAGGCCGCAAAGGTAAGCGCGCTTACGAAGCTGAAGGCCGCTGGTAAGGCTGCGGTCTGATCCAGCTGACTGATTGTCGGGCCCGTTAACGGCCCGCATCAATGTCTTCTAGATGAAAGCGAGCACCCATGAGAATGGGTGCTCGCTTTCGCGTTCGGGCTGTCAGTAAGCTTGTCCGCCTATGAGCGGACCCGAACTGCCGAGACCTGAAGACGTCCTTCCCCATCGCCCTCCCTTCCTGTTCGTCGACGAGTTCGTGGAACTGACTCCGGCCGAGAAGGCGGCGGCGACGTGGACCCTCACCGGAGACGAGTGGTTCTTTCCCGGCCATTTTCCCGGTCGGCCGACGTTGCCCGGTGTGATCATGATTGAGGCGTTAGCTCAAGTCGGTGCCGTCGGGGTTTTGACCGCCCCCCGGTTCGCTGGAAAAATTCCACTGTTGGCCGGAGTAAACAATGCCAAGTTCCGTCGCCAGGTCGTGCCTGGTGACGTACTGGAGATGTCAGTGGAATTGACTCGACTCGGGGGCCGCGCCGGTAAGGGCAGGGGAATAGCGTCGGTCAACGGTGAGACGGCCTGTCAGGCCGATCTAACCTTTGTGATCGCCGATCAGTAGCGGTTTGGGCGTTCGGGCTTCGCTCCGGACGGGTTCTGCCCTCTGGGCTACGGTTGGGGTGTCAGCACGATAGTGCCGTTATGTCCACCGAAACCAAAGCTGTTCGACAGGGTCGGGCCTGGCGTCCACGGACGGGCTTCGGTTACCAAATCGATCTCCGGCAGCTCCGGATCTCGCTGTTCAAGCCCAAATGTCGGCGGAATGATGCCGTTGCGCATCGACTGGATCACCGCAGCCGCTTCAAGAGCACCTGCGGCGCCAAGAGCATGACCGGTGACACCCTTGGTCGAAGTGATGGCAGGACCGCCAGTGGTTCCGAATATCTTGCCTAAGGCATGAGCCTCGGCAGCATCGTTCAACGGTGTCGACGTTCCATGAGCGTTGACCTGGGCGATATCCGACGGTGAAACGCCGGCGTCGGCCATGGCCATTTCCATGCAGCGGATTGCCCCCGAACCACCAGGCGCTGGGGCCGTAATGTGATGGGCGTCTGCGGTGCTGGCAGACCCGCTTAGAAGAGCAAGCACTGTTGCCCCTCGCTCCCGGGCTTTGTCAGCATTTTCGAGAACAAGCACGGCTGCGCCTTCAGACATCACGAAGCCGTTTCTCCGTTGGTCGAATGGTCTCGATTCACCGGTTCCCGATAGCGCGGTCATGTTGCTGAATCCGGCTACCGACGTCGGACAAAATGGTGCCTCGCTACCTCCGGCCAGGGCTGCGTCGACTCGACCAGCGCGGATCGCGTGGAGCGCCGCGCCGATTGAATGGGTTCCAGCGGCGCATGCGGTCACAATGGTTTCACAAGGACCCTGCATGCCGTAGCGCATCGAGACGGCGGCCCCGGCGGCATTCGGCATCATCATCGGAATGAGGAACGGTGAAACCCGCCGATCGCCCTTCTCGTGCCGGGTAACGATCTGCGTCTCGTTGGTGCTGATCCCGCCGATTCCGGTGCCGATGAAAACACCAATCCGGCTCGGATCATGGTTCAGCTCGCCGGCGTCCTCAACGGCCTCCGCCGCTGCGGCCAGCGCGAATTGGGTGAAGCGGTCGGCCCGTCGGGCCTCTTTGGGGTTTTTGAACCACGGTGACGGGTCCCAATCCGGGACCTTTCTGTCACCATGTTCGGGCTGACGCAGAAGGCCTTCCCAGAATGCCGTGGCGCCGACCCCGCAGGGTGCTACCACCCCGAGGCCGGTGACGGCGACCGCCGTTGCCACTTAAAGCTTCCCGACGACGAGGTCGTAGGCAGCGCCCACGGTCTCGATGCCTTCGAGCTCTTCTTCGTCGACCGAAACGCCGAACTCTTCTTCCAACGCCATGACCAGCTCAACCAGATCAAGGCTGTCGGCGTCGAGATCCTCGGCGAACCGAGCCTCTTTGGTCACCTTGGCGGCGTCGACGGAGAGCACCTCTACGGCGCACTTCTGAAATGCTTCGAACTTTGCTTCATCACTCACGGAATGTTCCTCCCTGGAACTGTCTTGCACCCGACTCCGGTCGGGCAACTTGTAATGTAACGCTCCCGGGACCGGTGACCGCCAACCGACCGCCGTCGACCCGGGAAATTGTCAGAGATACGTTAACGGCATCGATGGCTACTGAGCGCCACCTCCCATGCCGAGCCCGCCATCTACGCCAAGAGTCACACCGGTGATGTACCCGGCATGTTCGGAAGCGAGAAATGCGACGGCTTCGGCGATGTCTTCTGGTTGGCCGATTCGTCCCACGGGAACGGCGCCAACCATGGCCTCGATGGCGGCTTCGCCGGCAGCGGCCAGCATGTCGGTTTCGATCGGTCCCGGCGCAACCAGATTTACCGTGATGCCACGGGAAGCGAACTCTCGAGCCAGGGAGCGCCCCAGTCCAACCAAACCAGCTTTTGACGCCGAATAGTTGGCCTGACCGGCCTGGCCCAGCGTTCCAACAACAGACGAGATGAAGACGACTCGACCCCAACGGGTCTTCATCATTGGTCGTACCGCTCGCTTCGCCACTCGGAATGCCCCGGCCAGGTTGGCGTCGAGTACTGAGGTGAAGTCATCCTCAGCCATTCGGAGTACCAGAGTGTCTGCGGTCATTCCGGCGTTGGAAACCAAGATCTGAACGGTGCCGAGCTTCTCTTCGATAGCGGAGAAGGCACTGTCTATCGATGCGGAGTCGGTCACGTCGCACTCGACCCACAGCAAGTTGTCGTCAAGTACCTCTGGTTTCGACCGTGAACCAACGGCCACCTTGTGTCCTCGTGCGGCCAGTGAGCGGGCCGTTGCCAATCCGATGCCCCGGCTGCCACCGGTCACGAACGCCACCCGCTGGTCGGGAGGCGTGTCCGTGGTGGCATTGCTTTGGGTATCTGTCATCAATTCTCCCGGTTGGAAACTCTTCGATCTGGGGCTGGGTCGATTTCGGCGCGCACCTACAGCAGCGCTACACCTCTACCGGATGGCGTTTCAGGCCCACCTGACGACGGCGCTGGCCCAGGTCATTCCGGCTCCGAAGCCGACGAACAAGACCGTCGATCCGGAATCGATCCGTCCCTTGGTCAAGGCGCTGTCCAAGGCGAGCGGGATCGAGGCCGCCGAGGTGTTGCCGGTGTGTTCGAGGACCATCTCGGTCTTGTCCATGGAGAAGCCCAGCCGCTTCCACGCCGCCTCAACGATCCGAATATTGGCCTGGTGGGGGATGACCAAATCGACGTCGTCCACTGTCAGACCAGCTCGCTCAAGGGCGTTCGTCGCCGAGCGTTGGATGACCGTCACGGCCTGTCTGAATACCTCACGGCCATCCATTTGGATCTTGCCGTCATGCTCGGAGTAGAGAATATGGACATGCTGGCCGTTGGAACCCAGGTCCCACGACAGCAGTTGGCCTTGGTTGGTCTCGTCGCGTTCGACGACAACGGCTCCGGCGCCGTTGCCAAACAGAATGCCGGTTCCCCGATCGTGGTAATCGGTCATGCGGTCGAGTGTTTCCGCGCCGATCACCAAGACTTTGTTCATTCCCTGAGTGATCAGACCGTTGGCGACGACAAGGCCGTACACCCAGCCGGAGCAGGCAGCCTGCAGGTCGAAGGCGCCGCAGTCGATCCCCAGCTCTCGGGCGACGGCCGGGGCGGTACCCGGCAGCATGTAGTCCGGGCTGGTGGTGGCCAAGATGACCTGTTCGATTTCGTCAGGGCTGACGTTGGCGGCTTCGATGGCGGCGCGAGCGGC
Source organism: uncultured Acidimicrobiales bacterium (assembly GCA_937981915.1). Lineage (GTDB taxonomy): Bacteria > Actinomycetota > Acidimicrobiia > Acidimicrobiales > SZUA-35 > JAHELU01. Next base: position 6,892 of record CALJMD010000210.1, on the reverse strand, counting down.
CTCGGTGGCCAGCCCGGAGGTGGTGCCCCCGAGCCGTCGTTCGCCGATTCCGGTTCGTTCGCGGATCCACTCGTCCGAGGTGTCCATCCACGCAGTGAGATCAGCGTTAGTGAGAACCTTGGGCGGGAGGGCAGCACCAACCCCCGCCAGTTTCAAACCCCAGGGGCCGACGCCGGCCGGCGTTTGCTCGTTGTTCGCCGTTGTTTCATTCATTGAGGTTCCTCGACTTTTGTGGGCCTGGCCCGGTCACGCCTGACTACGGATTGCCGACAGATGAGGCGCGAAGCCATGCCAGCGGCTGTGATGTTGTCACTCGTTCACCGGCCATGGCCAGTAGACCTTCGACCTTTCCGGCGAAGGCGGAGAGTACCTCTGTTGCCCCCACCGTGCCGACCGCGTCGCCACGCTGCAGCTCGGTGCCGGGATTGACGGTTGGATGAGGTTCGAACACGCCGTTCGCCGGGCTGACAATCAGACGTTCGACGGCGTAGAGACTTTCGCCTTCCCCGACCGCAGCCGACTCGCGTGCACTGGATAGGTTCTCCAGCAGGGAATCGACGTCCGCCGGCGATGACACACTTAGGCAGTTAGAGCCTTTCAGCGTTCGTTTTACGAGACCGGTCAGAGTGGTGCCGGGACCGATCTCCAGATACACGGTGGTGCCGCTCTCGTCCAGAGCGTGCAGTGTTTGTCGCCAGCGCACGGGGCTGGTCAGCTGAGCGCCGAGCAGACCGGGCCAATCGTCGGCCGCCTCATGGGGTGCGGCGTCGACGTTGGCGAAGACGGCGCGATGGGCGTCGCGAAATTCGGTTTCGGCAATGGCCTTGCGTAGGCGATCCCGTGCCGGTGACATGAACGGGGTGTGGAAAGCGCCACCCACCTTGATGGGCATCACTCGCTTGGCGCCTAGTTCTTTGGCCAGCTCGCCTGCCTTGGCCAGGCCGTCTTCGTCGCCGGCAATGACCACCTGGCCCGCCGAGTTGTAGTTGGCGACCCAGACTTCACCATCGGCTCGGCGACAGGCCAAGTCGACCTGCTCGTCATCCAAGCCCAGTACCGCGGCCATGGTGCCTTCGGAGCTGTCGGCGGCCGCTTGCATGGCGTCGCCGCGCTCGGTGACGAGCTGCACCCCGCCAGCGAAACTCAAAACGCCGGCAGCAGTCAGCGCCGAGTATTCACCGAGGCTGTGCCCAGCGTGAAAAGCAGGTTCGATGCCTGTTCGCTCGACAGCGTCGAGAGCAACCATGCTCAATACGTAGGTGGCAAGCTGCGAGTTTCGGGTCTCAGTCAGCTCGGCCGTGTCAGCTCGCAGCAGAAGATGTTCCAGGTCGCGCCCGGCGATGTCGGACGCCTCGGCCACGAGCTCCCAGGAGGGATGCTCCAACCATGGCGAGCCCATGCCCTCTTTTTGGGAGCCTTGGCCCGGATATGTGAATGCAATCATCACCGAACTCATCGAAAGATCTGACCCAGGGGGAGCGGAGAACGTTTCAACTATCTCACTAACTATCTCGTCAGCTATCTGAAGACTTCTCGGACTGGTGGAGCAGAGCCAGAATCAGGCTCTACCAGTCGACCATGATCCCGAAATTTTTCCTTGACATGATCAAAATTGGTCGCCAACTACTGGCCCCTGGCGTTGTATGCTCTAGTTCTCAGCCCGGGTGGCGGAATGGCAGACGCGGCGGATTCAAAATCCGCTGTCCGAAAGGACGTGTGGGTTCGACTCCCACCCCGGGCACTACAAGTCAGGTTGGAGAGGTATTGTTTCGCCGCTCGGTGGAAAAGCGTTTGAAGGCAGTCGCGGATGAGGCCGGCAGACTGCGGCAGGAATTGCTCGTTCTCGATGAGCAACTGCTTCAGGTGAGCGATGAAGCCGAGGATTCTCGGTTGAGGTCGCTGGTGTCCGAAACGCCGCTTGCCGCCGCCGAGCACCGCGACGCAACCCGTGCAGCAGCGGCGCTGCAACGAGACCGCGACGCCATCAAAAGCCAGCTCGAAGAGCTTGAGGCGAAACAAGATCAGTTGTTGGATCAGTTGCAGGAGCGACAGTCGTGAGTGCCAAGACAGTGGTTATAGCCGAGGATGAACCGCTAATCCGCCTTGACCTACGTGAGTCGCTGACCGAGGTCGGCTACAACGTCGTCGGCGAAGCCGGCGACGGTATGGAAGCCATCGAGATGACCAGGGACCTACGTCCCGACGTTGCCATCCTCGACATCAAGATGCCGAGACTTGATGGCCTGGCCGCCGCGTCCGACATTGTTTCCGAGCGTCTGGCCGCAGTCGTGATACTCACCGCGTTCTCTCAACGAGATCTCGTCGAGCAGGCCACGCAAGTCGGCGCAATGGCCTATTTGATCAAGCCGTATCAGCAGACTGAACTGGTGCCGGCCATCGAGCTGGCCGTCGCCCGCTTCCGTGAGTTGGTTGCTCTGTCCGAGCAGACCGAGTCACTCAGCGATCAGCTAGAAACCCGCAAACTGGTCGACCGGGCAAAGGGTGTTCTGATGGACGCTCATTCCATGGCTGAACAAGATGCGTTCCGCTTCTTGCAGACAACGGCTATGAGCAAGCGTCTACAGATGAAAGATGTTGCCGAGAAGGTTCTGGCCGGCGACCTGACCCCGTAGCGGTCGCCCTTCGTAAACTTCGGCGCTGGGCGTAGGATCGGTTGTGATGCCGACGCTCATGCTGATCGACGGAAACTCGCTGACCTACCGCGCGTTTCATGCCCTTCCCCAAGATCTTGCCACCGCTAGTGGTCAGGTCACGAACGCGGTGTTCGGCTTCACGTCGATGCTGATCAACTTGGTTCGGGACCATCAACCGGACGGCATTGCTGTTGCCTTCGACCGGCCCGAGCCGACGTTCAGGCATGAACAGGTGGAGACCTACAAGGCCAACCGTTCAGCGGCACCCGACATCTTGCGCCAGCAAATGGGCCTGGTACGCGAGGTGCTGGAGGCATTGAACATCCCCCAGTTGGAATTGGTCGGTTTCGAAGCCGATGACATTTTGGCCACACTCGCCAGTCGGGCGGCAGCAGACGAGATCGACGTTCTTTTGGTAACCGGGGATCGTGATAGCTATCAGCTCGTCGCCGACCCGTATGTTCGTGTGGTCTACAACAAACGCGGCGTGAGCGACTACGCCCTTTACGACGAGGCGGGCATTCTCGAGCGGACGGGGGTTGAACCCACCAGGTACGTTCAATACGCGGCGTTGCGCGGTGACCCCTCGGACAACCTCCCAGGAGTGCCCGGGGTAGGCGAAAAGACCGCAGCCAAGCTGCTCAACAAATACGGCGACATCGATGGGATCTACGAGCACATCGAGGAACAAACGCCGAAACTGAGAGAGAACCTGGCCGCAGCTGAAGACCAAGTCCGGCTCAACACCGTGGTGATGGAGCTTCTTCGTGATCTGGATCTCGATGTGGAGATCCAGGCGTTACTGACCCGGCAGCCCTACGACGACGAGACCGTGCGGAAGTTGTTCGACTTTCTCGAATTCCGGACGCTATACGCCCGTTTCGAGGAGGCGTTCGACGCCAAATCGACGACCGACGCCGCTGACCGAACAACGATTTCTAGTCAGCCGGTCGCCGTCGCTGGTTCCGACGGTGTGGCTCGACTCAACGCTCTGGTCGACGGCGACGCCCCGATTGCAGTGGCCGGTGCGTTTGATGAATCAGGCCGCGCGCTCTCCGGCATCGCCGTGGTCAGTGCGGCCAACGACGATCCGGCAGCGGATGCGCTGTGGTTGAGCGCAGTCGACCTGGCTGATTCCTCGATCTCCGAATCGGTCAGAGGAGTTCTCGGGTCGGACGGTCCCGGCGTGGTCGCCCACGATGGCAAGCGCCTTCTTCGGTCCCTCATGGACCAGGGCCTCGAAGACATTAAGTTGGTGTTCGATAACTCGCTCGCCGCCTACCTCTTGGACCCGGCTGGAAACTCCTACCCGCTGATCGCGGTTCTGGAGACCTACACCGACTACGCACTACCTGAAGGGTCGGCGGCGCCGGAAGGCCAGCTGGATTTCGGTGAATCCAGCCGAACGCCTTCGGAGATCGCGGCTGCCGAAGCAACTGCTGTTGCACTGGCCATGCGGGCGCTCAAGTCACAGATCGAAGCTGACGGACTCACACAGTTGAACGACGAGGTAGAAGTTCCGCTAGTGGCGGTACTGGCCAGGATGGAGCACGAGGGGATAGCGGCCGACGTTGACCGCCTGAGTGAGCTCAACCAGTCAATGACCGACGAGGCGGAGAGCCTGTCTGGCACGATTCAGGAATCGGCAGGGGAGGAGTTCAACGTCAACTCGACGAAGAAGCTCCGAGAGATCCTTTTCGAGAAGCTGGAGCTGACACCCCAGAAGAAGACCAAGACCGGTTACTCGACCGATCAGGCGACGCTGGAGAAGTTGAGCGGCGAACATCCAATCGTCGACCAGCTGCTTCGCTACCGCGAAGTGGAGAAGCTTCGATCCACCTACGGTCAGCCACTGGTCGATGCAGTGGCCGACGATGGGCGAATCCACGCCACCTTTAACCAAACGGTGGCCCGCACCGGCCGACTCTCGAGCGAGAACCCGAATCTGCACAACATTCCCGTGCGATCCGAGCTGGGCCGAACATTCCGGCAGGCCTTCGTTGCATCGGACGGATGTCGCCTGGTGGTCGCTGACTACAACCAGATCGAGCTTCGCTGCATCGCCCACCTGGCCGACGACCCCGGTCTTATCGGAGCCTTCCAGGCCAACGACGATATTCATTCCATCACTGCGGCCCGAGTGTTTGATGTCGAGCCCGATGACGTCACGTTTGAACAGCGGAGCAAAGCCAAGATGGTCTCCTACGGCCTGGCCTACGGGATGGAGGCTTACGGTCTCGGGCAGCGGCTCGGGATCCCCACCAGTGAGGCACAGACCATTCTCGCCGCCTACTTCGAAGGATTTCCGGCCGTTAAGCAGTACATGGAGGAGACGGTCACCGAGGCCCGCAACCGGGGCTACACCGAGACGCTGTTCGGCAGGCGTCGGGCGATACCTGAGCTGATGAGCGACAACAGGAACGTGCGTCAAGCTGGCGAACGACAGGCCATGAACGCCGGGATTCAAGGTTTGGCCGCCGACATTTTCAAAGTTGCCCTTATCCGTCTGGACCAACTGCTGCGCCAAGGTCAACACGAAACCAAGGTGGTGCTGCAGGTCCATGATGAAGTGATTCTGGATGCGCCCGATGACGAAGTCGACGAGATCAAGGACATGGTCGACACCGAGATGGGCGCAGCGTTCGAGCTGAGAGTACCGCTGGCCGTCAACATCGCGGTCGGCAAGACGTGGGCCGACTGTAAGGACTGACCGAGCTGCCGACAGCACAGAATGAGTAGCAGTTTCAGACTTTGCCCGCAAATCTGCTGGTAGCCTGACAAACGGTCGGGAAAGTCCCGCCCTTGTTGGTGCGCCCACTATCTGAGGCCTCTGGCCCTCGGACCCTGGTGGCATCGTACGCCGGCTACCGGAGCCAGGCGACGAACGTACCGACAACGATATGAAAGTGTCCCCCAATCGTGTCGACGACCGACATCCCAACCGAAGAGCTAATGAGCGAAGCCCTCGAAGACAACACAGCTGATGAGCTGGCGCAACTAACCGAAGAATACGTGCCGCGTCAGATTACCGCCAACGACCTCGAAGGTTCGCTGGACGATGCCTACGCCGCATCCATGGTGATCGTCGACGACGGTCAAATGGTCAACGGGACTGTGGTCCGCGTTGATATGGACGAAGTGCTGGTCGACATCGGCTACAAGTCCGAGGGTGTCATTCCTGCCCGCGAACTCTCGATCCGCAATGACGTTGATCCGGGCGAACTTGTCTCGATCGGTGACGAAGTAGAGGCCCTTGTCCTCCAAAAGGAAGACAAAGACGGCCGCCTGCTACTGTCCAAGAAGCGCGCCCAGTACGAGCGTGCCTGGGGATCGATCGAAGAGATCAAGGAACGGGACGGCATGGTTTCCGGCCCGGTCATCGAAGTTGTCAAGGGTGGCCTGATCGTCGATATCGGTCTGCGTGGCTTCCTGCCCGCATCGTTGGTCGAACTTCGCCGAGTCCGCGACCTGCAGCCGTACATCGGCAAAAGCATCGATGCCAAGATCATCGAGCTGGACAAGAACCGCAACAACGTCGTGCTCTCCCGTCGGGCCTATCTGGAGGAAACCCAGAAGGAACAGCGCGAAGACTTCCTCACGAATCTCAGCCCCGGCGAGGTTCGCAGCGGTGTCGTCTCGTCAGTGGTCAACTTCGGCGCATTCGTCGACCTTGGTGGCATGGACGGACTCATCCACGTTTCTGAGCTGTCCTGGAAGCACGTCGATCACCCCGGCTCAGTTGTGGCCGTCGGTGACGAAGTCACGGTTCAGGTGCTCGAGGTCGACATGGACCGCGAGCGAATCAGTCTTTCGCTTAAGGCGACTCAGCAGGATCCATGGCAGGAGTTCGCTTCCGGTCACCGCGTCGGCGAGCTGGTGTATGGCCGAGTTACCAAGCTCGTGCCGTTCGGTTCGTTCGTGCAGGTCGGCGACGGAATCGAAGGCCTGGTCCACATCTCCGAGATGTCGGCTCATCACATCGATCTGCCGGAACAGGTCGTCACCCCTGGAGAAGAGCTGTGGGTGAAGATCATCGACATCGACCTCCAGCGTCGCCGAATCAGCTTGTCAATCAAGCAGGCCGCTGAAGGTGGCGTTGTCGCTCAGGAATACCAGGAGCACTTCGGTGAGCACGCCTTCGATGACCAGGGCAACTACATCGGACCGAGCGAAGTCGACCCTGCGGTTGAAGCGGCTTGGGCCGAATACTATGCCGAGCTTGAGTCACCGGGCGAAGG
>CALJMD010000209.1 GCA_937981915.1 uncultured Acidimicrobiales bacterium | reverse complement strand
TTCCCGCATTCCCACCAGCCCGAAGGCCGTTCCTCTAATCCCCTTCGCCGGGTTGAAACCTCTACCATCATCTTGCACCGTGAGCACGCCTATGCCATCGGTAATTCTCCATGTCACATGAACTTTTGAGGCGTTGGCATGCTTGTCGACGTTTGTCAGTGCTTCCTGGCAAATGCGCAGGAATTCGTTTTCGATTCGGGCCGGTAGGCGTTCACCGATGCTGGGAACCTCAAGGGTGACGTCGAGCTTCGATCGGTTGCGGAAGCGGCCGACCACCTCGGTGAGGATCATGCCCAACGGCTTGTTGGCCGAAACGGCGGTGCGTAGTTCGAGCAACGTGTCGCGGAACTCTGAAACTGCGCCTTGCACCTCGGTGTGAAGGTCTGACAGTTCGGTGTTCTGTTGGGAGTCGTTGATTCGCTCAATCTCCATGGCGATGTAGGTGAGGTACTGGCCCAGGCGGTCGTGCAGGTCGCGGGCAATGCGTGATCGTTCTTCGGCTGCCGCCAGCGACCGCAGCTGGTTGAACGATCGGGCGTTGGCCAGGGTCAACGCCACTACGTCGGCCATGCCGATCAACAGCTTGCGGTCGTTCTCGGTGTAACGGTTCGGTTCGGTGTGTTCGACCGCCAGAAGCCCGGTATCGGTTTGGTCGATCACCAGTCGGCTGTACAAACCGGAGCCGCTGCGATTGGTGTAGCGGGACAGGTCCCGGATGTGAATGGTTTCCACCGCTCGACTGGCTCGCAGCAAAAAGTCGGGCAGTTCGGTGTCGTGCAACTCCGGCGGCAAGTTGAATCCGACGTTGATCAGCGTCGACCATTTGCCGTCGTCTTCCAAGCTGAGTACGGCTACTCGTCTGGCGTCGAACGTTTGCGGTGACGCCAATTCTTCGCGGGTGGTGTCGATCACGTCGGCCAGGTCGAGCGATGACGGCAACGCTCGGGCCAGCTGGTTCAGGGCGGCCAACAGATCGTTGGTTTGAGCGAGCGCGTTGCGCTGAGTGGCGGCGAACTTGCGACGGCCTTCCACTACTAACAGTCCGTTGAGGGCCACACCGGGAAGAATGGCCACACCGGCCAACGCCGAGATGGCCAGCGCCGGCGGGAAGAGTTGCTTGGCCAGTTCGAGCCCCACAGGGTCGAGGGCCTTGGATGGGTCCAGCCCGATGTTGACCGCCAAACCGGCGGTGACCACCACCATGGCCAATGCAGCGGCGGCAGCACCGACCGCCAAGCCCCAACCGAGGCCGGCCACCGAAATGGCAACGAACAGTGTTCCTACCATCGGGTTTTCCAGGCCGTTGAACAAGCTGAGGGCGGCCGCCAAAATGGCCACGTCGGCCAGGGCGTACCCCAGTTGAATAGGCGAAGGGTGCCCGAGACGGATGGGGCTGATCGTGCGCCACGACGTCACGAAAATGGACACCGCCACCGTGCCAACCACCCGCATCTCGCCGTCGGCGGCGTCACCAGCGGCGAAGATCAGGCCCAGCATGACCGCACCCCAGCGCAGGGCTGCCAGCACGGCGTTGATCGAGGAGGAAAGAACCGGTGCCCGATACAGGTCGCCCGGTTGCACCTCATCAGCGAAGTGTTCAGGCACTTGCTGGGTGACAGTGGCCCAGCGCGACGAGTCAAGAATCGTGTCGGATCGGGCCCGGTTGCCGCCGCTGTTGCGGCCGGCTCTAGAAGTTGATGTACCTGTCACGTGACTCTACATACTGCCCTACGGACCGGGCGGGTGGTAGTCGATACACACTCCATCGACACCAGTGCCTGAATCCCTTACGCGCCGGCGGGTACTACAAGATGTAGCCTAGCGGCGGCCGAATCAACCGGTTCGGGTCAGCGGTCTCGTTCGACGACGTAGTCGGCCAGGGCGTCGAGTGCTTCAACGGCCTCGGGCTGAAAGTCGAGTGTGGCAAGCGCTTGTTTGGATTCGCCGAGAAGTCGTTCGATCTCTGCTTCGTTGGCTTCCAACGCTCCGGTCTCACGGACCACGTTCACCAGACGCTGCGCGTCGTCGGAGCTCATGTTGCGGTCGCCGATCTGTTCCAGCACCTGGCGCTGAGCCGGGTTGGCGTTGGCTACGGCGTGGGCAATCAGCTCGGTTGGTTTGCCTTCGCGTAGGTCGTCGCCCACCGGCTTTCCCATGGCGGTGTTGTCGCCCACCAGCCCGAGTACGTCGTCTCGAAGTTGAAAGGCTCGACCCAGCGGACGGCCGAACCGGTCGAGACGATTCAGCATCTGGCGATAGTCCTCTTCGGACCAGCGGGAGCTCACCTGGCCGGGTGCTGGGGCGGAGGCTGCGCCTGCGGCCGACGTCAGACTGGCGCCCAACTGAAGCGGCCGCACGATGGTGTACAACGCGGTTTTGAACGTCGCCACTTGCCTGGCCGTTGCCTGGTCGAAATCGCCGGCGGCCGCCGACCGTAGATCCAGGTACTGGCCCAGGTTCAATTCGATTCGCAGCTCATCCCACAGTTTGGCTACTCGCTGGCCGCGGCCGGCCATGAGGCCGTCGGCCAGTACATGGCCGAGGTCGCCGACCAGAATGGCTACGCCTTCGCCGTAGCGTCGAGGCTCGCCGGTCCAGGCGGCGTCGGTCAAGCGTTGGGCGTTGGCGGTGTGAACGGTTACCGCGCCGCGGCGGTAGGCCGAGTCGTCCATGATGTCGTCGTGGATGAGGGCGAACGTTTGTAGAAACTCGAACGCCGCTCCGGCGTCGAAAGCGGCCGCTTCACCTGCGGCTACCTCGTCGGCGTCGGTGCAGGCGCCGCGCCACGCCCAGTAGACAAACGCCGATCGAAGCCGCTTACCTCCGCTGGACACCATCCGAGCCAGTTCGTCCACCAGCTCGGTCAACCGCGGGTCGACCTCGGTCCACTTTTTACATTCGGCGTCGAGCAGTTCGATCATTCGGGCGTCGACGTTGTCGGCGACGACGGTGAGCTGTTCGGGTGCGGTCACCCTTCACCCGCCGATTCGGCTTCAGCCGAGCCGGTGTCCGGTGGCGGTCCGGTCGCCGCCAGTTCACGCACCACGTCGTCAACTTCGCCGCTCACCACCGCCAGGCGCTCCTGGCAGTGCCGAACCAGCTGGGCTCCTCGCGCCACCCGTTCGGTCAACAGGTCGACGTCGATGTCGGCGTCCTCTAGGTCGGTCAGGAGCTGTTCCAGTTCGGCCAGGGCCTCACCGTAGGACAGGTCGTCGACGTGGCTGCCATCGCTGTGTGCATCGTTTGGCTGGGCGTCCTGTGGGTCAGTCATGGTGCCTGTCGGTTGGCGTGGCGGGGCTGTTGGGGCTGGAGTCGGTGTGTCCGGTGACCACACTTCGCACGGTGCCGGACGACGTTACTGTCTCCAGTATGTCGCCCTCGGTCACGTCGTCCGATTGTCTG
>CALJMD010000208.1 GCA_937981915.1 uncultured Acidimicrobiales bacterium | reverse complement strand
ATTCCGCAAGATGAACCACACCATGGTCATCGTCAGCCACGGACCCGAACGAGTACGCGAACTGTGCGACCGCGCTGCTGTTCTCGATCACGGTCAGCTTCTGTTCGTCGGCGACTCCGATGAAGCCATCGATGTCTACCGAGCCGCCCTCTACGGCTCGAACGACGACGCCGAGTCAGGCGCCAACGCCGGCCGAGGGGGATCGACCCAGCCCGGCCGCGCCACCGGCCGTCGCTTTACCCTCACCGCCGCTGAAGTCATCGAGTCCATGCGACCAAATGGCGTATTCAAGCCGGGGGACGATGTTGGATTCATCGTCGACTACGAGAGCGATGCCGATCGCGACATTCACCTGTCGGTCGCCATCAAAGGCCGCAATGGCGAGGTGGTAATTCGCCAATCGACCGCCCAAATCGTGGGCGGGCCGATCATGGCTCAAAGCGGCCAACACCGTCTTCGTCTCACCCTGAACGAGCTCCCGCTACTAGACGACGTGTACAGCTTCACCTTCGTCGCCCGGGAAGCGTCGACCAGGACCGAGCTCGACCGCATCGGCCGGGGCCCCGAGTTCACCGTCAAAGGACCGGGGGCTCGCCTCGGCCGGGTCAACGCCAAGATCTCGCTGGAAGAAGACGACGCCCCTGTCGATCAGATTGACACAAGACCCGACGTCGATCTGGAGTCGGCCGAAGCCTTGTCGACCCCCACCCCGACGGCGTCGGCGTAACGTCACAGCCGATTGCTAGCGAGCGGCCAGAGTCACAGCCGATCGGCGAAGTTGGGCTCCATTCGAGCGAACACCCGCATGCCGGCATACAAGGCGACGGCGGCGACCAAGCCGGACCACGCCAGGTTCTGCAAATACCACGAGGTTGGCCGCAACATGAGAGCGAACGGCTCCTGTTGATCGGGCGTGAACGCTGCCGGGTTGTAAAAGATGCGCTGGAACGTGACCACTACCGGTACCAGTGGGTTGAACAACATCAGATATTCGCCAGCCGGGCCGAGTCGCTCGATCAGGCGTGATGCCACCAGGTCGTAGGGGTAGATGATCGGCGTCAACCAGAACAACGCCATCAACACCATTTCCAAGAAGTGGCTGACGTCGCGGTACAACACGTTCAACCCGGCCAACAGCATCCCGATGCCGGTGGCCAACGCCACGGTGATCAAAATGGCGATCGGGGCCAGCCACATCATCGACCATTCAGGCCGGTGTTGGAACAAGATGAGGCCGACAATCAGGACCAGGAAGCGGCTGAGGAACGTGACAACTTGGGCCGCCACGGTGGAGAACGGCAGAACCTCACGGGCGAACCAAATCTTCTTGATAAGCGGCGCCCCTTTCGTTACCGACATGGTGGCCGCCGACACGCTGGTAGTGAACAAGCCCAACATCACCATCCCGGTAAGCAGCTTGAGCGGTTGCCGGTGGTAGCCACTGCTGAGAATGACGGTGAACACAATGCTGTACACCGTCAGGTGCAGAAGCGGATTGAGCAGATTCCAAAAGATGCCTATGAGGCTGTTGCGATGGCGGACCGTCAACTCTCGTTTGGTCAAGCTCATCAGCAGATCTCGCTGCAGCCAAACCTGGCTCAGGCGATCCGAGATGCGAGTCGAACTGGACCCGGTCTCAACCAAATCGGCGAGGCCTACCGGTGAGCGGACAGCAGAAGAAGACGGTGCTTGTGCGGCGGGAGCAACCATGACCACAACGATACCATCGGCCCCCGGTACGCCCCCGCAGGCGGGAACGCATCACGACAGTACGCTTATAGGTAATGACTCTCACGACCACGCCAACCGTTGCCGGTGACACACCGCTGCGTATAGGCCCGATCGACGTGGCCATTCCCGTGGTGTTGGCCCCGATGGCCGGGGTCACCAATGCCCCGTTCCGGCGGTTGTGCCGCCGATACGGCGCCGGATTGTACGTGAGCGAAATGATTTCCGCCCGGGCGTTGTGTGAAGGCAACGCCAAAACCGATCACCTGGCCAGCTTCGCCCCTGACGAAACACCTCGCAGCCTGCAGCTAGCCGGAGTTGACCCGTACTACATGCAAGGCGCAGTTGAGCGTCTCGTCGGCCACGACCGCATCGACCACCTGGACCTGAATTTCGGTTGCCCCGTTCGCAAAGTCACCCGACACGGCGGTGGCGGCGCACTCCCCTACAAACGTCGGCTGTTCGAATCGGTGGTCACCGCCGCGGTCGAAGCGGCAGGGTCGGTTCCGGTAACCGTCAAAATGCGGGTAGGTATCGACGACGATCACATCACCTACCTGGACGCCGGCCGAATCGCCGAGGACTGTGGCGTGGCCGCCGTAGCCCTTCACGGCCGAACAGTGTCCCAGCTGTATTCGGGAACCGCCGATTGGTCCACCATCGCCCGGCTCAAAGAAACCGTCACCACCATCCCCGTACTGGGCAACGGCGACATCTGGGAAGCCGCTGACGCAGTGGCCATGATGAACGAAACCGGCTGCGACGGCGTGGTCATCGGACGCGGCTGTTTGGGTCGCCCGTGGCTGTTCGGCCAACTGGCCGCCGCCTTCGAAGGTCGC
>CALJMD010000207.1 GCA_937981915.1 uncultured Acidimicrobiales bacterium | reverse complement strand
CAACGAAGAAGAAGAGGCGCTGGGCCGCTACAACGCCACCGAACACATCATTCACGCCATCCGCCCCAGGGAATCCACACCGTTCCTCATCCGCTTCGAAGAGGTGGCAGCCGGTCAGAATCTTGACTTCGACCCGTTCGCCTTCGAACCACTCAAACTGACCGACGGCGTCGAAACCGTGGAGGTGTACGCCAAGGGCGTCGTGACCACCGGCGGCCTGTACCGGGGCCTTGGAGTCAACCGGGCCGAAGTGGTGGAGAATCCCGACGGCTCACACCAACTGGTAGGCGAACTTCGCAACGACGGCGTGCAAGAGGCTGTCATCCCACGACTCCTCATTAGCTTCCTCGACGAAAACGGTCGAGTCATGTGGGTCCAGAACTACTACATGGAATATTCGGTTCGATCTCAGCGAACCGGTTCGTTCAGCGTGGAGCTGGAAGACATCTCCGATCACGAACTCATCGACCTCGACGTGGTCGAGTTCCACAACGGCATCGCTCCCCCCGGAGGCGAGGACATCGCCCGGTTGGATCCTCTCATTCCGGCGCCACCCGGTGCCTCCTATGCGTCGATCCGCATCGACACATCGACGTTCCTCGGGTAGTTGGAGGTGAGCCGCAGGTGACGCCGTCAGAGCCGGGCGAACCGGTACTTGAAACACCAATACTCCAGGTGTTGCAACGCACTGTTGAGCAGATCGTCGATCGCTTGCTGACGCTCATCTCCCGTCAACCGGCGCTGCGGGATCAACCCCAGCGCATCTATTCCGCCGCGGTCGCCGCCACCATCGGCGTGATGACGCTCTTGGCCATATTCGTCAGCCTGCTCTCAGGCGGCAACGAGGGGGCCAACTTCGTCGCGTCAGCTCTGGCCGTCGACACCGAAACACTCGTTCTCGACGCTCCAACGTCGGTGGAGGCAGGCAATGCCATCCCGGTCACCGTAAGCGGACTGCGGCCCGGGGTTCCGCTCGAACTCACGGTCGAAGCGGGCTACGGGCTTCGCCCTCTCATCATCGAGCCCGACACTGACACCGTTCAAGTAAACATCCCGCCGATAGACGGTCCCGCTTCCGGCACTGCTGTTATCACCGCGATCCAAGAAGCCGGACCCGGCGTCAACTCGATTGACGACACTCCAGACGCTGATCAAGAACAGCCCGTTCCCGGACAGCTGGCCAGCCGGGAAGATGATCCAACGACGGACTCCGGCGAACCGGAAACCGGCACCGGCACCGACACCGACACCGACACGCAACCGCCGATTCCGCTTGGCTGGGAACAGCGGCCCCGAGTTGCCAGTGCCACCGTCGAGATCGAGCCGGGACCCCCGATCGACCCGATGGACGCCTATCTCGGCCCAAGAACCGTGATCGCCGACGGCGCGCACTTCGTCATGATCGTCACCGTTCCCACCGACCGGTTCGGCAACCCGGTTGAGCCCGGAACCGTCGTGGACTACACCGTCACGAGGGCAGACCTGGAGGTCGAACAAGCCGACGCACCCACCGAACATCTCCTCAGCTGGTTCGAAGTGTTCTCCAACACCGTCGCTGGACGAACCAGAATTGGCGCTCAGGTCGAACAGGTCAGCGGAGTGCTGCCGTCATCCACTAACAGTGACCCGTCGAGCGACGACGGCCCGGTCACGGCCAGTGAACGAACGTTTCTTGAAGTGGCTGGTATCCCGGTAGCCCACTCGCTGGAGCTGTTGGATGCCGTACCCGTCGCAGACGGGCAAGCTCTCATTCGGGCCCGAACCTCGGTGTTAGAGGACCGGTTTGGCAATGTGCTGCCGGACGGAACCGTGGTCACGCTGGACGCCGATGGGGTAGGCGGTATCCGGCGGTTGAACAGTCAAACCAACGGCGGTCGGGCCGAGTTCACCTACGAAGTGCCCGAGCAACCCGGCAGGGTCACGCTCAAGGCCACCGCCTCAGGAGTGTCCGGAGAACCCCTGGTTCTCCGCTTCGAACCGGCGGTCGAATCGTTTAACGCTTGGATGGAGCCTCAACTGGAAACCGTGTTGGTTCACGTCGGTCCGGTCCGTTCCATCAGAGACTCCTACGTCCCCGAGGGAACAGTGGCCGAGGTGACCATGACCGGCTCCAACGGGAAAGAAATCGTCCGGCGAGTCGATCTGACGCTTGGAGCAGGCACGGCGTTCTTCCCTAGCGATGTCGACACCAGCACGGCGGTCGTTCGTGTTCTCGGCGAAGAGCTGGTCCTCACCGGAACAGGCAGAGACAGCAGCCTCGACTCCAGTGCCGTTGGTGGAGAACGATGATCGACCTCGGGGAACTCGGTACTCGCAAAGCAAAGGTGAAACTCGCCGCCCTCGGCGCGCTTGGCATCGTTGCGCTGCTGGCCATGATGGGCCTCGTCCGGATCTTCAGCGGAATTACATCGTCGCAGGAAACCAACGAGATTTTCAACGCTGCCGCCGCGCTACCTCCCGACCTTCTCGATGCCATCACATGGGAACCCGACGCCCCCGACCTGCCCCGCGACATGGAGCCGTTGACCCGCGTCGACGTCAGCTCCGCTTGGATCAGAGCCTGGGAGCAGTTGACAATCGCCGCTCAAACCGGGGACGTCTCAGGCATGGAGGTCTACTTTTCCAACTCCGCCCTGGAGGCGGCGGTAGCGCGGGCGGCCGACATGGGCGGACGGCCACTCCATCAGCTTTCGCATCGACTACGGGTCGACTTCTACTCTCAAGACGGTCAAGTCATCGGGCTGACCGCACCAGAGGTTCGATTCGTTCGGGCCGTCCCACTGGGCGAAGAGATCGGCTGGATGCACAGCGTCGAATCCTATGAGGCCGTCCTGCTCCTGGAGGACGGCAACTTTCGAATCCAACATTGGGTTCGTCGGCAGGTCGAGAACCGGTGGTGGACCGAACCCGTTGCCCCTGGAACCAACTACGACCGGCTGCCGGTGTCCGGGGTCAACTACTACCCCCGAGAGTCCCCGTTTGAATTCTTCTGGCCCGAGTACGACAGCGCAACCGTGGCCGAGGACCTCGATCGGATCGTCACTCTCGACGCCGACTCGATTCGAATCTTCCTGCCCTTTGACCAGCTCGGCGGACGCTGGACAACACCCGAGGATCTGGTGTCGGTCCTTGACCTTCTCGACCTGGCCGAGCAACGAGACCTGGGTGTGGTTGTCACGTTGTTCGACGGCCGAACCGACCATCGAACCGACAAGTGGGACTCCGACCGAGCACATTTAGCCACTGTCATTCCAGCGTTGGCCGAACACCCGGCACTGATCATGTGGGACATCAAGAACGAACCGGATCGAGACATAGGGGCCAACGGAGTCAGTGAACAACTGATGTATGCGTGGCTCGGCGAGATGGCGCACGAGGTGAGAGAGCTTGACGAGGCAACGCCGCTCACGGTTGGGTGGTCGACCCCCC
This sequence comes from uncultured Acidimicrobiales bacterium, assembly GCA_937981915.1. Taxonomy (GTDB): domain Bacteria; phylum Actinomycetota; class Acidimicrobiia; order Acidimicrobiales; family SZUA-35; genus JAHELU01. The sequence goes on along the minus strand of CALJMD010000207.1, from coordinate 897 downwards.
AAGCGGCGCTGGCCGCCCCGGTACAAACCGATGTTGTCTCCTACCACTACTACGGTCCGACCAAGGAGCTTCCGGCGCTGGGACGAGCCGTCCGCCAACACGCCGGAGGGCGCCCGGTGCTGTTGACCGAATACGGTCTGCCCACTTGGAACAGCATCTTTCCAGGTGGTCACACCGAAGCCGAACAAGCCGCCTACGTTGGCGAAATTCGAGCCATCGAGGAAACAGCGGAGGTGGATGGCTCAATGATCTGGACCTTGTGGGATCTTCGCTTCGGTCCGGCCGACGCCGGGCGGTTCCCATGGAACACCGGGCCACAAAAATCACTAGGACTTTTGCGGTCCGACGGATCACCCAAACCAGCAGCAGCGTTCATCGCAGTCGACATCGAAGACGGGGCGCCAGGTGTCGGGCCGCTTAACAGGTTGGGCAAACGGTTCTGGCAGATGGCCATCGTGGGAGCGGTCGCCGGTGTTGCCGCTGCGGTGGCCTTCCGGGTCCTCCGACGACTTGGCTTCTTCCGATTCATTAAGCAAACCATCGCGGCCGCCTGGTCTCGATTCGGCCCGAGGAGGCTCTTCGCCGTGGTCGGCCGCCTCGTCAACCGACTGCTGTGGCAGCCGCTCAAACGGTTGGTTTTGGCACCGGGCTGGCAGCTACTGCGACGGCTAGCGGGTAGTGCCATTGGCGTCTACCGCAATATCAGGGCGCGAAGGTAATTTCCCGGCCGGCCGTCAACCGGGCCACCTCTACCAGTCGGCGGCTATGTACTTGGTCTCCATGAACTCGAGCATTCCCTCGTGAGCGCCTTCTCGACCAACGCCTGACTGCTTGACACCGCCGAACGGGGCAGCCGGATCGGAAATGAGGCCACGGTTGACACCAACCATGCCGTAC
>CALJMD010000206.1 GCA_937981915.1 uncultured Acidimicrobiales bacterium | reverse complement strand
CTTTGTGCTGGTCGTGGTGTTTGGGACAGCCCGGGCGTTTGTCGCCCCGGCCTCGAGGGCGCTGCCCATTGATCTGGCGCCGGCCGGGACAGTGGAACGAGTGGTGGCTGTTCGATCGGTGGCGTTCCAGTCAGCCGGCATCCTCGGTCCGTTCCTTGTCGGACTGCTGTTTGCCATCGACCGGTCGTGGCCGTTCCTGGTCGCCCTGGGCGGGTTCGCCGTGGCCCTTGGATTCCTCTCACTCGTCGGACCGTCAGAAGTGAAACAGCTGGACTCTGCATCGGGAGGGCCCCGACAGATCATCGCTGATGCCGTCGACGGACTGCGGTTCACTAGACGTCAGCCCGTTCTGTTTGGCGCCATTTCGCTTGATCTGTTCGCTGTGCTGTTCGGCGGGGCGGTGGCCCTGCTGCCCGCTATCGGCGAGAAACGACTAGGCGTGGATGAAGCAGCGGTTGGCTTTATGTATTCGGCCATTGCCGCCGGTGCGCTGGTTACCGCCACGTTGCTGTCGATAAAGCCCATTAGGCGACGGGTCGGCCCGATCCTTTTTGCCACAGTCACGGTGTTCGGGTTGGCCACCATCGTGTTGGGTTTGACCTCTTCATACGTGGTGGCGGTCGGCGCCCTAGTGGTGCTCAGCGCCGCCGACGCGGTCAGCGTGTTCATCCGGGCCACGCTCGTGCCGTTGGCCAGCCCGGAGGAAATGCGAGGCCGGGTGCTGGCGGTGGAGAACGTTTTCATCGGCGGTTCCAACGAACTTGGGGCGTTGGAATCCGGCTTGACCGCGGCGTTGTTTGGGCTCGCCCCGGCCGTGGTTGTTGGCGGCGTGGCCACCGTGGCGGTGGCGGTTATCTGGGCCACCTTTTTCCCCGATCTGCGGCAAGTGGACCGGTTCACCGACGTCGCTCCGGTGCCGGCTCGCCCGGATTTCGGTGTCGATTGAGGACACCGATCCGTCATTGTCGAAGGGTCACCGATGACCGGGGTCTGACCCGATACCCTTTGGGTTCGTGAGCGAAAACGGCGAGCGCAAGGGGGGCGTCTCCGAGCAGTCCGGGGACGTCGGTAAGAAGAAGTTTGTCAGCGCTGAACTTGAGGGTGCAGACGGCTACAAACTTTTGACGGGTCTTATTGTGCCCAGACCAATCGGTTGGATCGGCTCCCGATCACCGGCAGGCAACAACAATCTGGCCCCGTACTCGTTTTTCAACGCCATTTCGGGCGATCCGCCCACCATCGTGTTCAGCCCCGGTGCGGGCGCCGGAAACCGACGCGACACCGCCGACAACGTGAGGGCCACAGGTGAGTTCACCGTCAACATCGTGACCGATGAGGTGGCTGAAGCCATGAACGCCACTTCCGCCAGCCTGGAACCGGGCGAGGACGAGTTTGCCTACGCCGGTGTCACGCCGCTGGAGAGCACGATGATCAACGCCCCCAGGGTTGGGGAGTGCAAAGCGCAGCTTGAGTGTCGCCTCTCCAACGAGCTGCACGTGGGCCGGTCAGACGGTGGCAACTGGTTGTTGGTCGGTGAGGTCGTCGCCTTCCATATTGACCTCGACCTCCTTGACGGCACCAGAGTGGACCAACAGAAGTTGAAGGCTGTCGGTCGACACGCAGGCAACACCTATTCCCGAACCTGGGAACTGTTCGATCTGGCCCGACCCGCCTAGCCAGCCAGTTAGGGTCCGGCGAACCTCCGCGCTAGGAGGGTTCTAGCACGCCACGCATGACGGTTCGACCGGAGTGAGCCGGGTCGCCATCAACCAGTTCCACTGAGATGTCGAGGACCGAGAAGCTGGTGATATCCACCCCCGACGGCAGCGGTATGACGGCGTCATCGTAGATTACGCCGAGGGGGAGAACTTCGGTGCGGCCGGGATTGGTCAGCCACAGCGCCAAGTATTCCGAACCTGATGTCAGCAGGTCGTCTTCGACCAACGCAGTGTGGAGATCGCGATCGAAGTTGAGGCGTAGGGTTTGACGGTCGTCGCCTTGCAGCACTGCTGCGGTGGCTGTGACGTCGATGTCGTCGGCCGCTCCTTCGCTGAGAAGGGTTGCGCCCGCGGTTTGCTCTCCCGACCCACCGTCGGTGGCCAACACGGTGATCAAGCCACCGATGATTACCAAGGCCAGGGCGGCTGCCAGCGGCAGAAGATTGCTGACGTTGTTGGGAACAACCGGAGGTTTGCGTGGGACTTCGCCCAGCGCGGAGCGAAGCTGAACCGTCTCGGTGAACCGGCGAATGTTGTCGCCGCCGTCGCCGTCTTCGTCCCCGACGGCACGGTCAATTGACTGTTCGTCGCTGACGGCCGATGGGCCGTCCGCGGCCGCAGCCGTTTCAAGTTCTGCTGAATCGCTGTCCACCGAAGAGCCTCCCTTTTCCCGAACCGATTGCCACGTACAGGCACCCGGCCGGACAGTCCCCAAGACGATTCCGACGCCGACCTCACTGTACCGTCTGGCGTGGGACGGCCCGGACAGGCTTTACTACCTTTCATGTCATCCTCAGCTTTAGACCCGTTGGCAACCATGGCGCAGGCCTCGCCGGACAAGCCCTGTGTGATCGACGATCGCCCAGGGGGGTCGGTGCGGATGCTGACGTACAGTCAGTTCAACTCGACCGTCAACCGTCTCGCCAACGGTCTGCGTGACATAGGGGTTCGCCCCGGTGAGCACTTGATGTGGTTGGGTCAGAACTCATTAGAGGTGACCGCCATTGTTCATGCGGCCCGCAAAGCTGGGCTGGTTTCGGTTCCCTTGAACTATCGCCTCACCGATGATGAGGCGGCCTTTGTCATCAACGATTCCGATGCCGTCGTCATCTACGCCGACGTGGCGTTCGCTGAGATGTTGGAGAGGCTGCGGCCTCGACTGGAAGCCGTTCGTCACGTCGTGATCTTCGGTGGCCCCGGCCCGATCGACGACCACGGTCGACCGGCCGGAGTCCGTGACGGCCAGCTGGCCGAAGTGGACATGTTGGGTTCGCCAACTGAGCCGGCGCTACCCGAGGCTTCGGACGGCTCCGGCCCAGCCGAGGACAACGACCTGGTAATGATCTATACGTCGGGAACTACCGGCAACCCCAAAGGGGCGGTGCGGACCTCGACCGGGGGAAGTGATCAACGAATCGCGATGGTGGAGTTGATCGGCTACACCCCTGACGATGTGTACGTCACGTGCGGCCCGCTGTATCACTCGGGTCCCGGTGGTTTCGCCGCTGTCGCTTTTGCGTTGGGTCAAACAGTCGTGGTGCAGCACAAGTTTGATGCTGAGGATTGGCTTCGCCTGATTGATACCTACAAATGCACGTCCACGTTCGCTGCTCCAACCCCTATTCGTATGGTGTGCAACCTGCCTGGTGAGGTCAAGTCCCGCTATGACCGCTCGTCAATGCACAAGATGATCGCCAATGCCGCTCCATGGCCGTTTGCTCTCAAAGAGGCGTATCTAGAAGACTTCCGGGCGGATTCGCTGTGGGAGATTTACGGCTCAACCGAGATGGGGGTCAACGCCATCTTGGAACCGGCCGATCAGCTTCGCAAGCCGGGTTCGTGCGGCAAGGCGGCGCCCAAGGTGGAACTGGCGTTGTTCGATGACGACCGCAACCTGATCACCGAGGCAAACGTTCCCGGTGAGCTGTTCGCCCGGTCGTCGTCCATGTTCCGCACCTACCACAAGGCGCA
>CALJMD010000205.1 GCA_937981915.1 uncultured Acidimicrobiales bacterium | reverse complement strand
CATGCCGGTTTGACGTTGAATGCGTTCACCGGTGCCGACCACGGCCAACGCTCGACCGGTGGGGACACCGAGGGCGTGCATGGCCTCGGCAATCAGATACTCACGCAACATGGGAGCCAGCTCGGCTTTGCCGTCACCGCCCCGGGCCATTGGGGTGCGGCCCGATCCTTTGAGGTGAACGTCGAATCGGGCCCCAGTCAGGTCGTGAATCTCGCCCAACAGCAGCGCTCGGCCGTCGCCGAGGCGTGGGGAGTATCCGCCGAACTGGTGTCCAGCGTAAATCATGGCCGCAGGCCGCGAACCGGCGGCCACCGCGTTACCAACAAGTACATCCACCCCGGTTGGCCCGGACAGGGCGTCGACGTCCAGACCCAGCTCATCGGCCAGCGAACGGTTGAAGATCAGCAACTCAGCAGCCGGGACCTTGGCGGCGTCCCACTCGTGGACCAGCTCAGGTAGGGCATCGGCGAAGCTGTGATCGAAGTCGAAGCCAACATCTACCACGTCTGCTCGAGTCTCTGTACTTGGGTTCGCTGCACTTGGGTTCTCTGCACTTGGTTTTGGAGCCACTACCTCCCATTCTGGCCCGGCAGGTAGGCCGATTCACCACCGCGTTACCAGCGACACTCCCGCTAGACCGCTCACCGGCCGACCATCTATTCTTTATTGATCGACTCTTCCACCAACCAGACGTCGGCCATGAGCCGAATCGAGAAAGCCCGAGCGGGCGCGGGCGCCGCGCTGCAAACCTCGGGTGACTGGCTAACGGGATCGCAACGATCCGAAGCGTGGCATCATGCCCGCCAAGCTCGCGAGCACCCGATTAACCAGGCCAGAAAAGCGGCTGTCAGCCCTGAAGCTGTAGCCGAGAAACACCCGGCAGGTGAGACGTTGACCGGCGCAGCGGTAGACGTCGTCAATCGGATAGCCACCGATCCGGGGCGCCTCACCAGGTCATGGGCCGATCGTCGCATGGCCGAACTGGGAGCCGAAACCTACGTTGAGTTGGTAGGCGTCACTGCGGTAGCCCGAGTACTCGACTCATTCGATGAGATCACCGGCCGGACACCGCAAGCCATCACCCGAGATGGCTCATCGCGCGACGACACGCCACCGGCTCGTCACCGACCGAGTGATGTCGGCGACGTTGGCGCCTGGGTTCACCAGACCGTCGGCAAGAATCGGGCCAACGTCAGCCGAGCGCTGTCGCTGGTTCCGGAGACCGACGCAGCGTGGCGAGCGCTAGTGGATTCGCACTACTCCCGTGGCAACGAGTTCATGTCGCTGCGTTGGAGTCGAGCCCTCACCCGAGTCCAGGTTGAAGCGGTCGCCGCACGCACAACCGCCGAGCTTGACTGCTTCTATTGAACGACCTCCCATGCCGTGCTGCTTCGTGAAAGCGGCCGAGAACTTGGACAGAGCGTCAATATCGAAGCGGTAGTCAATCGTGGAGTTGATCTGGCGACACCGACCGACCTAACCGACCAGTTAGGGGCCGAGGGTGGTGAGCGGTGCGGGCGCGATCCCTACGGGTTCCCGGCTGCCACCGAGCTGCTTCGGTTCGCGTCGGCCGCCAATCGGATGGTTAATCTTCTCGCCCCCGAACCCGGAGCGGGCTCGCCGTCTGATCACGCCAACGACGATCGGGCCGGACTAACAACCGCACGAGCAGCGCTGGTGGCAGCCGTCGGCATGGAAGGAATGATGGAGGCGGCGGCCACCGTGGCGATCTTCAACGGCCTCGTTCGTGTTGCTGATGGAACCGGCATTCAGCTGGACAGCGCCATGGTCGACGCGTCGGGTTCACTGCGGCATGGGCTCGGGCTGAACACAATGGCCGGTGCTGCCAACACCCCCGACGCATCAACGTCAAAACACATCGAACCGGGCCGGTCGACGGTGGCCGATCTCTTCTTCGACTAGGAGCGGAAGCAGCTAGTTAGCGGCAAACCGACTTGCGGGAACGAACGACCAGCTCTGCCGACCGCGCTGGTTGCATTGACGCTGCACAATGTTCCCGCTGCTGGTGGCGTGCAAACACATGTTGCTGTTCACGCTGATTACACCCTGGCCGCTATCGGTGTTGGAGAAGATCCACTGCTGATTCTCGGCCAAGTGAGCGGGATACAAGATGAGCTGTCCATCTTCTTGTCGACTGGCGCCGGTGATATCGAAGGCCAGGCCGGAGGCCACGTTGACGATGGCCACGCCGGGACCAGCTGATACCAAGCGGTAGATCTGACTGTCGACTAGTTCACAACTGGCGACCGACATGTTGGAGGAGGAGAAGGCGTCCCCGGCAGAGGCGCAAAGACCTAATGCGGCGTTGACCAGCAGCACCCCGTCCGGCGGCACATCCGGGCTGGGCTCGGTCGTCGTTGTCGTCGTCGTTGTCGTTGTGGTCGTTGTGGTGGCTTCGGTTGTTGTTGTCGTCGGTTCCGTGGTCGTCGTCGTGGCGATCGTGGTAGTGGTCGCCTCTTCAGTCGTAGTTGGTCGACTGGTTGACGTTGTCGGGTCTTCATCGTTCCCAGGACCGCTTGAATCGTCAGAAGCCGGATCATCACCGGATCCGCCGGACGTCAAGTCGATGGTGTCGGGAGACCTGTCGTCGTCGGTGAACGATCCCGAAGCTCGGCTGTCGGACGAGTCGACCCCAAGACCGGTCGAATCCAACTCGTCGGTGGCGTTGCCATCAGAGTTGGTGTCGGCATCGGTATTCTCGCCGGTGTCGACGTCGGCAGTGCTCGGGTCGGCGACGACTCCGGCCTGAGCGACAACGTCAGGCGAATCGGCCCGCCCCGCCTGCCAGGCCAAGACGCCGAGAACGAGGATGCCACAGACGGCCAGAACCGGCATCGTCCCTCGCTTGAGGCGGAAACCGTCATACCAAAACGACGGTACCCTTCGCGCCGAAGACTCAACCGACATCGGCCGACCAACGCGAAGTGGCGGCCCTTCCCCTGGGAGGGGGCCGCCGTCTGCCAGATGGCCTGTGTCGCCCTGTTCTTGATTCATGTGGAAGAATCCGTCTTCTTCCAGATGCTCCGCCATTTAGATGAGGTTACCGTCAACAGCGACATGCAGCTCAATTGGACAAAGAACGCGATCTGGGCACTCCTACTCATCACCGTGATCGTCACATCGTGCACATCAGGGTCAAATGACTCGACCGGTGACGCCGTCGACGACGCCGCTGAGAGCACCGCTAGTCAGGACCCGACGACCACCACCGTCTCTGCCGATGACACGGTGGGCAATGACACAGCTGCCGATGACACCCCGGCTGATGAAATCGTGATTCGACCCGAGGCCAACAGCGGCAACGACGACAACAACAGTTGGATCGGCACCGATCAAATGACCGACGACGGCATTCAACTGGTGTGGGACATCGCCGACCAAACCACCTCGACGGGCGACCCGATCGCGTACCGCGTCTACCGGCTACCAACCGAACGCCTCAACCAAGAGGGCTGGACCAGTCCGGAGCAAGCCGTACTGACCGGCGATGAATTCCTGTACGACGTCCAGCCGGATGACACCGGGTTCACCGATGAGACGGTGGAAACCGGCGAGTTCTACACGTATTACCTGGTTGGACTGGCTGGCCCCACAGAGGGGGCCGCTGATGCCGCTGAGGGCACTGCCGACAGCGTTGCCGTAGTAGCCAAAAGGTGGACAACGGGCCTCGCGGTAACCGACACCGAACCGCCAAGCCCTATAACCGACCTGGCAGCGGAAGTCACCGAAGACGGCGTGCTGCTCACATGGCAGCCGTCGAGCGACAACGTCGAGTTTGCGTCCTACTCGGTCTCGGCGGTAACCGCCGACGGCCAAGCCACCTACCTCGGTGGTGGCGCCGACCCGTCACAGGTCAGCTTTCTCGACAACCAGCCAGGCGATCTGGACGGCGACGGAACCGCCGACATCGGCCCCACCATCGACTACCTGGTTGAAGCCGTCGACTTCCACAACAATCGCGGCCAGTCGGCCACCATCACCGTCACGATCCCGTAGCCCGTAGTTCGTAGTTCGTACGACCTACTGTTCGGCTGACGAATCGTGGGGCAATGACCCGGGCGACGCTCGAATATAGGCGAACGGCGTCTCATAGCGAAGATTCGACACCCGCGACATGTACACGTCGGCGTACCGCTCGACCTGGCGGGCGAACAAACTCTTGTCCCTGCCGGACCGCATCAAGGCCCCCCAACGCTCGTTTCCAAGGTTGGCGGCTCGGCTGGCCAGCGGGGCGATCTGCTCGTCAAGTTTCATAGCCGCAGACCCAACCCGATGCAGCTCAGAGGTGGTGGAACGGTCCGAGCCGGGACGACTGACCTCCAACCTCAGGCTGGCCTGACGGCGATCCAACTCGACCTTTCGAGCCATCAACTGTTCCAACTGGTGCTGGTCGGGCCCGAAGGCGATGGCGTCGGTTATCTCCGACTCCAGTTCTCGCACCACCAGGGCGGTCCGCCACCGCAAGATGTCTTTGGTGACAAGCACGTCACCGAACAGGTGGTCACCGACGTACAACGGCTGCCCGGTAAATCCGGGTTGACCCGCTCCCAGCAAGCTTTGCTCCACCAGCCGGGCGTTGCCGCCGAAGTACACGGCTCCCGATTCCAGCAAACCGTAGTGAGGTTGCAGCATGGAACGTTCTTCGTCGACAACGCGGTAGATCGGGTTAGTGCGGGAAAAGAACTGCGGCTTGTTGGCCGACACGATGACAATGTCGAACAAGTCTCGCCAGGTGCTGTCACCGGGACAGTACGGGTCGACGGTGTAGGCCATCATCGTCTTGGTGTACGCCCAGTCCGAGTTGGTGATCAACAGCAGTTGTTTACCGGCCAACCGCTGATCCAAGAGAGTGGGCACCAGATCAGGATCGGGGTCGACGAACCGGTCGGGGTCGGCCACAATATCGGCCTTGAGCGAACTGGTCAGGTGGGTCTCGGTCAACGCCTCGTCCACCACCCGGTAGAGATCGTCATAGCCGGTGACGCCTGGCAGCGGCTTGCGGTCATGCAACTCCACCAGCTGAGTCCACAGCGCGGCTCGTGACAGCTCGAACATGGTGTTCATGAACTCGAACCGTGGTTCGGCTAAATCAACTACGGTTTCGGTGTAGGCGTCGCGGACCTCACCGAACGGAAGGTGTCGGTTGCCATGCTGGGCTCGAACCACGTAGCCGAAACGGGTGGCTTTGATGACGTTTCCCAATTGGAGGTCGAAGGTCAACCCGATGGTGAAGGCGTCTTCGTCGAAGGTGAGACCGTTCACCGGCAGCCCCCGTCGACCGAGGATCTCACGGGCCTGTTCGAAGGCGTGACCCTCCCACTGATCCACCCGGTAGTGGATCAGCGTGTAATCCATGTCGTATCCGACCGCCTTCACACCACGCAGGTTGAGTGTGCGGTTGGCGAACACGCCACGCTCCGGCGGACGCCCTTCGAGATCGGAAACCTGGTCGGAGGTTGAGTCCACCGCCTTACCCTAACCGACCCCGGCGCAGGCAAGGGGAGACCTCAACCTAAGATTGAAACTCAAGATTGACTGCGGCGCAGCCCACAAACCTGCCAACTAAAGCTTGCACCCAAAGCAGGCCGATAGAAGGCCTATGAGTTTGATCGGTGGGCGCTCGATGCGTCTCGGCACTCTTGCCGTCGGCATGATGGGACTGGCGCTGTCCGATGTGGCCATGTACCTGCGCATGATGGCACCGTCGGCCGGGGCACTCGGTACCGCCATCTTGGTAATGGGCTTGACCGGCGGAGCCGTCGGCTATGGGTCCTGGTTCGCCTGGCAGGCGGGCACCGTAAGCCGCCGCGCCGGTTCGGTCGGCGACGGCGTTCTGCTCGACGGCGTCATATTGGGTGTTGCCGCCGCGGCGGTGTTCGCCGTGCTGGTTGTTGTGCCTCAAGCCGGTGGAACAACATCGCAGATCGATCAGCTGTGGCTACTTGGCTGTCTGGTGGCCGACGTCGTTTTGATCTGGTTGTGCGTGCCGATTCTCACCACCAGACCGAGCCGCAGAACACAGCTGGTATCGGCCGGGCTTCTGGCCCATGTCGGATTTGATCTCACTCACGCCATGTCGCTCGGCGCTCAGATGGGGACCGCACCGTCGACGGTTCGAATGCGACTTGGCGAACTTCTGGTTCTAGGTGCCTTCGCCTGCTGGCTGGTTTCGTTTCGGGCATCCGATTCCACTGATCTCTCCGCCGCGGCGGTGGCTCAGACCGCTCACATCAGGGCAGGCGGTCTGGTGGCCGCGCTGACCGTTCCGGTTCTGCTCGGTGCGAACCTGTTGTGGGAGGCCGAACCGGGTCTCACGGTGTTCCTCGTCGCTCTTGGCTTGACCCTGTCGGCGCTGGTGGCGATTCGAGTCCGCCATCTCGTTGATGGCATGGCTTCGATGCAGGCTGAGCTGGCCCATCGCGCCGACCACGACTATCTAACGGGTGTGTGGAACCGATCTGCTCTTCTGAACCACATCGACCAATTGGCTCAAGACGACGCGGTGAGAGCCGTGCTCTACCTTGACCTCGACCGCTTCAAAGCCGTCAACGACACGTTCGGCCACGACGCCGGGGACCACGTTCTCGTGACGGTGGCTGCTCGGCTCGATCAAGCAGTTCGAGGCTCTGACCGGGTAGCGCGAATCGGTGGTGACGAGTTCGTTGTAGTCGTGACCGACGAGGATACGAACGTCCAAGCGTTCGTCGACCGGCTGGCCGCCATCTTCGATAACGAGACCATCACGTGGAACCACCAAGAACTAGATGTCGGGGCAAGTATTGGTCTGGCCCGTTCCCGTCACACCACCGACGAGCCGGGGGAACTAGCCACACCATCGAACAGCGAACTGTACGACATACTTCTACTTGAAGCCGACGCCGACATGTTTGCGTCGAAACAAGCACGCAAGTCGGATACCGACTTGCGTGCCGTCTCCTAGGGGTCTCCTAGGGCTGCGATCCGGATTCGGTCCGACCGACGCCCAACAGCAACTGGCCGAACTGAGCGGCTACCTTGGTCGGCTCGGTCTCGCTTCGACCCGCCGCGTCCTCAACGGCAACCGACAAGGCGACACCGTGAACCACTGCTACCACCACCTGGGCCATGGCCGTGGGGTCGACCCACTGGGGGGCGAAACCGTCTGCTCGGTAGGCGTCAATGAGGGCAGCCAACGATTCGGTGAGGGATCGATGCAGCTCAACTACAGGTCCCGCCAGTTCGGCGTCGGTTGAGGCGGCGGCCAAGCTGTGCACA
>CALJMD010000204.1 GCA_937981915.1 uncultured Acidimicrobiales bacterium | reverse complement strand
GTTGGTCCGGTCCGGTCGATTCGAACGTCGGACTTTGATGTGTTGGAGCCGTTCCGCCGACCATTGCTGGCAGCGTCGGGGGCGAATGCCGCTGTGCTCAGTCAGCTCCAGAATGTTGGCGTTGTCAGCGTGAACGCCTTGCGCGCTCCCGAGGCGTATTGGCGTCTGTCTTCCCGTTCGGCCCCCAACAACATGATGGCGACCACTGAGAAGCTGTGGGCTCGCAGCCCGTCAGGGGCCGGCGCTCCACCGACCATGTTGAAGACCGGTCTACCGGCCTCCAGTGGCCGCAACACCGCCGGAATCGATATTGAGTTCGGGCGAGCCTCGGTCTCGTGGACCTGGAACAAGTCGCAGCAGCAGTGGCGGCGAACCCAGAACGGCAAGCTGCATGTGGACAACAAGGGTGTTGCCGTTGGCGCCGAAAACGTTGTCGTGATGGCCACGAAGTACACCCAGTCCAGCGCCGACCTCGCCTCACCGCACGCCAAGACGGTTGGCACCGGCCGAGCCTTGATCTTCACCAACGGCACGGTCGTTGACGGCACCTGGACGAGGACGTCGGCCGATCAGCCGATCAAGTACCTTGACGGCAACGGCGCCCAGGTGACCATGCGTCCGGGGCAGACGTGGATCGAGCTGGCCCCCATCGGATCGTTCTCGTTCCGCAAACTGAGCTAGCGCTCTGAACCGGTTCGCCTCGCCCCGATGACCGGTCGGGTCGGGGCGGACCGCTAGATTCGAGATGGACATGGCGTTCATCTTCACCACTGGGCTCACCGCCCCTCATCCGGTCGATCCGGTTCTATGAGCGACCGGGGCGACTACCGTTCTGACGGCTCCTACCACGCGGCCGAGACTTCGGGTCCTAGCCGTCGGCGGTTTCTGGGCGTTCTGGTAGCACTTGGTGCGGCCGGAGGTGCGGCGGCGGTTGGCTGGCTGCGTCAACGCAACCTCGCTTTGTCCGAGAGCGTGGCGGGCCGTACCGCGACGGTGTCCAGCCTTCAGTCGTCGGTGGTCGACGTCGATCCTGGGCCTGCCGACTCGACCGATTCGTCCGGTGGCGCGACTCAGTCTGACGCGCAGGCCACCGTTGATCCACCGGCGACCGAAGCGCCAACGACGGAGTCCACCGTTGATCAGTCAGCCACACAGCCGGACGCGACGCTGACCGTCGATGTTCCCGTCATCTGCCGACAGTCGTGGGGGGCTACGGCGGCTCGAGACGGTCTGCAGCCCCACACCATTGAACGATTGACAGTGCATCACACTGCCAGTCCTATCAGCCGAGTGGCTGATGGGCCGGGCAACATTCGCAGTCACCAGCGGTTCCATCAGCAAGACAAAGGTTGGCCCGATATCGCCTACCACTTCTTGGTTGACCCGGTGGGAAACATCTACCAGGGTCGGGACCCGGCGTTCGGTGGTGACACCGCAACCAACTACGATCCCAACGGACATTTCCTGGTGTGTCTTGAAGGTGACTACGACCGGGCAGGCGTGAACGACTCCCAGGTAGCCTCACTGGCTCTCGTCTTGGCCTGGGGCGTTTTCACCTTTGGGGTGGATGCGGGCACCTTGGGCGGGCATCGTGACTACGCCGACACACAATGTCCCGGCGATTCGGTGTACCAACTGTTGACCGACGGCAGCCTGACCGGGCGGATTGAGGCCGTTCTAGCGCAGGGAGAGCCGGCCATCGTCGAGGTGTGCGGAGCCGAAGGTGACCGTATCGTCAGCGAAGTGGAAGCCTCCGACCAAGAGATTTAACCCGATCGAACGGGCGGGCAACCTGTTCTGTGTTAGCCCGCTATCAGCTCCACAGCGGGCTCAGGCCGGTTGGTGACTTGACGGTACAGGTCGATGTAGCGGGAGGCCGGCTCGGCCCACGACCAGTCAGCGGTCATTCCTCGCCGCTGCACGGCGGCTCGACGGCGAGAGTTGCTCCAGCCTCGCGACGCTCGATGTACGGCGTCGATCAGCCCCAGAGAGTTGGGTTCGTGGGCCACGAAACCGGTTCCCGCTCGGGGGTTCTGATCGGTGTCGAGCACGGTGTCACGCAGACCACCCACGTTGGTGACAACAGGGATGGTGCCACACGTCATCGCCTGCATCTGAGTGAGCCCGCACGGCTCGAACCGGCTGGGCACCATGAACAGGTCACTGCCGGCCACCACGAGGTGGGCGAACTCTTCGTCGTAGCCGGGGACGAAGGCAAAGACATCGGGGTAGTCACCGGCGACCTCGGCGGCCATGGCCGTCAACGACGGTGAGCCCGAGCCGGTAAGGATGAACCGAGCCGGCATCGAATCGAGAAACGGCACGACGTCGAGGGCCAAGTCGATGCCTTTTTGATGCACCATTCGAGCCACCATGCCGATCACGGGACCGCGTTCAGCTTCCAGACCCACCATCCGCAGTAGCTCTTTGCGGCACTGTTCCTTGCCGCTGAGGTCGTTGCTGTCGAAGCCGAACGGCAGCATGGGGTCATCGGAAGGGTTCCACAGACCAAGGTCGATGCCGTTGCGTATACCGCTCAGGTCGGTGCGGCGCTCCATGAGACGGTTGTGCAGGCCGCATCCTCCGGCCTCCACAACAACCTCTGAAGCATAGGTTTCGGACACCATGACCACCCGGTCAGCCAGGGTCACCGCGCCGGCCAACGGGTTGAACTGCCCGTACTGACGGTAGGCGGCGCCGTTCGAACCGAAGCGGGATTCCCACCAGGGCTCCGCCTGACCCTGGTAGGCAAGGTTGTGGACCGTCAGTACCGTGCCGACGTCTTCGGGCACCATGGCCAGGGCTGCTCCGGTATGCCAGTCATTGCAGTGCACGACGTCGTAGCGGCGCATCGGACCGGTGTCGCTAACTTCGGCCGAGGCGTGGACGCCGTCGTCAGCCAACGCGGCGACACCGGCGCTGAAGGTGAAGAACATTTGGGCCGAGTCATGCCAGGCTTCGCCGGTGGTCGGATTGTTGTACGGGCTGGGTCGGCTCGAACCGGGGAACTGCAGCAGGGTAAGTTCGCCGACTCCGGGCACCCAGCCTCGCCGAGCCACCATCCGCGGAGCCCACTCAGGCAATCCAAGAACCGGTAGCTCGGTGGGATCGACCAGTTCGATGACGCCGTAGTCGGGCATGACCACATCCACCTCGACGCCTGCTGCTCGTAGACCATTGACCAGTCCGCTTGACGCCTCTCCGAGACCACCAACTTTGACCAACGGCGCATATTCGGCAGTGGCGAACAGCACTCGGGTGACGACTGAGGACTGTCGTAGGTCAATATCGGA
>CALJMD010000203.1 GCA_937981915.1 uncultured Acidimicrobiales bacterium | reverse complement strand
GCAGCGAGTTTGGCGGCACGTGGAGGAATGATCATGATCAGATCAAAGCATGCCGGTTCTGTGAGCAGTCTGAGACGCTTGCCTACCGGTTTCGGGGTCGGGAAGTCACCGACCCCGTTCCACCAAATCGGCGAAGGTATCTAGGAAACGGGCCCCGTCGGCCCCGTCGGCGGCCCGATGGTCGATGGTCAGGCCAACCTCGCAGGTCAGCGCCGCCCGCAGTCCCGCCGATCCGGTGGCGACCGCCCGCATACCGATGGCGCCCACGGAGAGAACGGCAAGCTGCGGGGGAGTAATCATGGCGTTGAAACGATCGACCCCGAATCCGCCGAGGTTGGAGACGGTCAGCCCGGCCGGGGCCAGATCGCCCGGTCGGGCCTTCGACGACCGGGCTCGATCTATGACCTGGCGTACCAGTCGATCGACTGAGGCGATGTCTCCCTGGTCCGGGTCGGCGACTGCGGCGGTGGTTAACCCGATACCGGGCCGATCCACGGCAATGGTCACTCGGACCGCGTCGAGAGGTCTGGGGGCACCGTCTTCGTCTGACCATTGAGCGTTGAAGTCCGAGTGCAGGCGCAGAGTCGACGCCACGGCCCGAACAAAGATGGTGGTCCAACTTTCTGCCCGTTTTTCGGCGTTGGCCCAGGTGAGGTCGAGCTGGCGGTAGAGGGTGAACTGTGGGATGGCGGCCGAGCGGTTCACCACCGCCTCGGTAGCCCGTCGAGTAGCGGCCGTTCGCTGTTCGGGAGCGGGACGGTCCAGGTGGGCGTGAACGTCGTCTATGGTCACTTGGCGCCGCGTGCCGGTTGGTCTGACACCGCTCAGGTCAAGGCCGTTTTCGCGGGCCAGGCGGCGAGCGGCCGGAGCAGCCTTGATGATGGCGGAGCTTTTGGCCGCCAGGGCAGCCGTGCTAACGGTGGAGGCCGGCGCAGCATCGGCCTGGTCGAGGAAGCCAAGAAGGTCCTCGTCGGCGGTGATCGCCGTTGCCATGACCTCGCCGATCGCCAGTTGGTCGCCCGGCTGGAATCCCAGCGAGACCACGGTTCCGGCGAACGGAGCCTCGACTTCCATGTCAACTTTGTCGGTCTCGACCTCGGCGATGGGTTGGCCTTGGGCAACCGTGTCACCAGCACGAATCCGCCACTCGATCAGCGTGGCTGATTCCATGGTGGCGGACAGGGCGGGCAGCCGGATGTCTCGGGTCGACGTGGCCGCGGCGTCGCTGGTCATGCTTTCATCAAACGCTCGGCGGCGGCGACAACATCATCAACCTGGGGGATGACCGAGCGCTCCAACTCTCGGGCGTACGGCATCGGTACTTCCAAACCGCAAACTCGTTCGACGGGGGCCAACAGGTAGTCGAGCGCGTCGGATTCGACAACACCGGTGATCACTTCGGCCCCGACACCGGCTGATTGCGGGGCTTCGTGGGTGACCAGCAGCCTTCCTGTCTTGGTGACCGAGGCTCGGACGGTGTCATGGTCGATCGGTCGGACCGAACGCAGATCGATGACCGCGGCGTCGATACCTTGCTGAGCGAGCAGCTCTGCCGCTTCTAGCGCCCTGGCGGCCATGATCGAATAGCCGACGATGGTTAGATCGGTGCCGGGCCGGGTGACTCGTGCTCGACCCAGTGGTTCTGTGACCTCATTGGGCGAAGCAGGGAGGGTGAAGGGTCCCTCGGTTTTGTACAGCAGTTTGTGTTCCAACACGATCACCGGATTGGGATCGGCTGCGGCGGCCAACAGCAGATCACATGCGTCCTGCACCGTTGACGGCAAGGCGACTTTCAGTCCGGGAACGTGGGCAAACCAGGCTTCCAGGCTTTGGCTGTGTTGGGCGGCGGCTCCGGTACCTCCGCCGCCGGGGGCGCGCAGTACCAGGGGTACCTCGACCTTGCCGCCGTACATGAAGTGCAGCTTGGCCGCCTGATTGACGATCGGGTCCATGGCGTTGACCACGAAGTCGGAGAACTGCATTTCGATGATTGGTCGCAGCCCGGTGATGGCGGCCCCGACGGCCATCCCGGCGATGGCGTCCTCCGAGATGGGAGTGTCGCGAACCCGGTCCGCCCCGTACGAGGCGAGGAGGCCGTCGGTCACTCCGAATGCGCCTCCGTAGACGCCGATGTCTTCGCCGGCCAGGAAGACTCGGTCGTCGTGGCGCAGCAGCAGGTCGAGGGCGGCCCGGACGGCAGCGGCGTAGGTGCTGGTCTCAGGCATAGGCCGACTCCGCCAGGTCGGTGGTGGTGGCGTCGGGTTGTTGCAGTGCCTCCTGCACGGCTTGGCGTATATCGTCGGCGGCCACTCGTCGATACCGATCTATATCGCTGACCGTGAGTAGACCCTCGGTTTCGAGCCGGTGTTCGTAGCGTGCGATTGGATCGCGCTCGTCTCGCCACTCATCGATCTCATGTTGCGTTCGGTACAGGTTGCGGTCGGACTTTGAGTGTCCCCGGTACCGGTAGGTGGAGCACTCCACGATCGTCGGCCCGCCTCCGGAACGGGCTTGGTGTGCGGCAGCGGCGACGGCGTCGTGGACGGCGAACACGTCGTTACCGTCGACAGCCACGCCTTCAATTCCATACGCCGAGGCTCGGGCGGCCACGGAACCACCGGCGGTGGACAGCTCTTGTGCCATCGACATCCCGTACTGATTGTTCTCGCAGAGCCACACGACCGGCAATTGCCAGATGGCGGAAAGGTTTACGGCTTCGTGGAACGAGCCTTCGTTGGCGGCGCCGTCTCCGAAGAAGCAGGTGACGATTCGACCGGTTTGTTTCATCACCTGAGTGAGGCCGGCACCGGCGGCGATCGTCATGGAACCGGCGACGATTCCGTTTGCCCCCAGGTTGCCGGAGGCCACGTCGGCGATGTGCATGGAGCCGCCTCGGCCACGGCAGTAACCGGTGTCTTTCATCAACAGTTCGGCCATCATCAGCATTGGTTGGCCGCCGTGAGCGATGGTGTGGCCGTGGCCTCGATGAGTCGACGTGATGTAGTCGCCGGGCTGAAGTGCACCGCAGGCCCCTTCGGCGGTTGCTTCTTGGCCGATGGACAGGTGCATTGTGCCGTGCAGCATTCCCCGCGCAAACAGTTCTTCCAGCGCCTCTTCGAACTTGCGGATTCGCCACATGTTGGTGAGGACGGGTTCGGGCGTCGAGCGTGGATCTCGTTGAAAATCGCTCACGGGGTCCCTTCCTCCTGCCGCTGGTAGCGCGGTGTGCTTGCCGCTGTGTCGCGATGTTGATGCGTCAACACGGTGCTGAAGGTCACCCTAAAACGGGGTCACACATTTGTGTAGCAAACTCACATATGTGACTCACGAACTTGAGCGCGTCGAACAGGCGAGTCCGGCCTGCTGGGGGATGAGCCGGCGTTGGCTGCTAGTCGGCTGGTGTTTCGTCGGCGGAGGCAACCTCGGTTGAGGCGTCGGCGTCGACGGTGGTAGTGGTCGCTTTGGTGACCGCAGGTCGGCTGGACACCCAGCGGGTGAGTTGGCCGACGATGGGTACAGCGGCGACCAAATGCATGATGTTCAACCAGATTCCCGTGGATTGACTGTCAGCGGCCGACCAGGCGAAGAGGCCGTAGAGCACAAGACCGATCACACAAATCAGGACGAAGATGGGAGTGGAGCGCCGCATCCGGGAGCTGATGTAGGCCACGACAATACCGACGACACCGCCAATCACGGTTCCCACTACGGCACCGCCAAGTGGAACTTCCTGCGGCCCGTCGGCCCCGGGCTGGGCTGCCATCAGTGGTCCACTGATGGCGTCGGCGATGAAGTATGTGATGACGACGGCACCGACCGCGGCGACAATTCCCATGAACCCGTTACGAAGCAAGGAAGCAAAAGCCATGGCTGCACACTAGCGGCAATATTGATGTCCATCGAAAGGACCGGTCGGCTAGCGTTGCCGGAATGGCACAAGATGTTGCTCAGCGATTTCTCGTCGGTCTCGCCGATCAACTGGCGTTGCCGCTCGAGCTGCTCGATCAGCCGGGTACGACGGTGGCGGGACGCCCCGACCGGGCGGACACCGCAATGGCACTGTGTTACCGAGTCGGGCCGTCGGCCGTGATCTGGACTGACCCCGCTCTTGAGGATCGGTTTGGTGCACTGGCCAGTGCGACATCAACCGTTTCCGCTGAAGAGTTCGCCGCCTATGCCACCAACGTCGGCCTCTCCCACTTGTCCGATGCCGCCATGCGAGTGCTTCCATCGGGTGATGTTGATGTGCCTGCCAGGCCCCAGGGCTACGGCCACCTGCGCTTGACCAACGACGATGTAGCCAGAGTCCGAGCCTTTACTGAACAATGCACGCCCGATGATGTCGAAGAAGCCGCGCTTGATGAACTGGACGAATTCGACGAGGTTGCCATCAACGTCTTGACCCCACAGGACGCAAGCGCGCTTGTTGCTTACGCGTCCGGAGGTCACTGGGACTGGGACAGCGGTTTCGCTGACATGGGTGTCCTGGTGCACCCCGACCATCGGCTGCGAGGACTGGGGCGATGGGTGGTAGCTCAAGCCACCGCTGACCTGTTGGCCGCCGGCAGCCTTCCGCTCTACCGTCACGACGTGGCCAACAGCGGTTCGGGGGCGCTGTCGGCCAGCCTCGGTTTCGAGATGGTTACCTGGCTACAGGCATACCGACTCGCCGAGTAGTGGCCCCGTAGCCTTGCGGGCGGCGGGCTCTAACACGACGTTTGCTCCCGGAATCGGATGATTTGACCGTCGCCGTCGAAGGCGAGGCCGACGAAGGTGTACTTCGACAAGAACTCCTCCAGATCCATGGTCTGATACCTGGCCTCTGGTTCCTCCGCCGAGCCGCACGCCTCGACCAGCCAGGCTGGGTCGAGAGCCAACGCCTCGACCGAAGGCGACACGACGTAGGTACGAAGTTTCGGATTCTCGTTTCGCCAAACGAGGTCGGTCGCACCGGCCAACTGCACTTCTGTGGTCAGCGCCGGTCCATACCTGCCGTCGTCCATTTGGTAGCGATCGAACTCGATCGTTACCCGATCGGTGCCCAACCCGCTCCATCGTTCCACCGATCCGAAGTCGAACTGCAAACCGGCCTCGGCGTCACCTGCGTCGCTTCCGGTGGCGGCGGACGTTTCCGAGGACGTGGCGGAGTCGTCGGATTTGCTGGAGGTGGTGGGCGCCGTTGTCGTGGAACTCGTCGTGGTCGACAAACTCGCAGAGGTTTCTGCCGAATTTGTCGCCGTCGATGATGTCGCCGTAGATGATGTTGCCGTAGTCGCGGTCGAGGTGGATGTCGTGGCTTCTTCCGCAGCTTGGAGGTCGATGGTTTGGGATGTCTCGTCCTCATCGGGGACCGCCGACTCAATATCAAGGCTGCAGCCGGTGGCGATTCCGAGCAACGTCGTCGCCCCCAGGGCGCAGTAGAAAATCCGAATACGCACAAAACAACTGTGCCACACGCCGGTTGACAATGTTGTGCGGCGGGTGCGAGCCGCACGAGATGTCATCACCTTCATGCTGAAGGCCGAGGGCAAACCTGCCGATAGGACGACACCGGGGAG
>CALJMD010000202.1 GCA_937981915.1 uncultured Acidimicrobiales bacterium | reverse complement strand
TTGGCCCATCGGCCCGACGAGTTTCGGGCCTTCTTCGCCTACCACGACGCGTTGATGGAGAGCAACGACGGCCTGTCGAAGGCCGAGCGCGAACTGATCGTGGTTGCCACCAGCGCCACCAACGATTGCTTGTACTGCGTGGTGGCCCACGGTGCCATCCTTCGGATTCGAGCCAAGAACCCGTTGATCGCCGATCAGGTGGCCATGAATCCAGCCAAGGCCGACCTGTCCGACCGGGAGCGCCATATCGTCGACTTCGCCCTCAAGGTGGCCACCGACTCGGCCGCCGTCAGCGATGACGACCTGGCGGTCATGAGCGATGCAGGCTTCACTGACGATGAGATCTGGGACATCGGTGCCATCACCGCCATGTTCGCCATGTCGAACCGGTTGGCCAACTTCATTTCGATCCCGCCGAATCCCGAGTTCTATCCGATGGGGCGCTGAAGGCTCATCTGGGTTTGGCGTCGGCTTCTTCGTAGGTCGGGACTACTTCGAGGATCAGACGGCTGTCGGTTTGTTGCACATGGCCAGCGTCGCGCAAGTTGTTCAACAGGTCGTACAAGTCTTCGGGCGACGCCACCCGGGCCCGAATTCGAAAGTCGACTGGTCCGGTCAAGTGAACGCAGTCGATGATGCGATCGTCGGCCTGGACTGCTCGGCGAAACTGCGGTCGGAAGTCCTGCGATGTCAGCCACAGATCGACTGAAGCCTCCATCGGTCGGCCCAGCGCGGCATGGTCGACGGCGGCGTGAACGCCGGTGATCACCCCTGATGACGTCAGCCGCTGCACTCTGGCGGCGGCCGCATTGGGGCTAAGCCCCGCTTTGCGGCCAAGTTCCCGCTGCGTCAGTCGGCCGTCGGCCTGGAGTGCACGGATGATCTCTCTGTCAATATCGTCGATCACAGTGATAGTCACTGTATCTGATCTGCTATACGGACATAAACCGTTACAAACGCAGTCGATTCTGGTGCAAAATGATGTTCATGAAGTTGAACAACGATTTTTCCTCAGCCACCACCGACTTTGACGCCCGATTCACCCAGCTGCTTGCCGCCTGGAATGCCCATCAGGACATCCACTTCGGCGAGGCCGACAGCGATGCTCTGTGGAGTTCGCGTCAGCGATTGGCCGCCGCCCGGGCCAGCCTTCGCGGCTGATCACCCCACCCCTCCGTCGCCCCTGCCAGTCCGGTTCTTGAACCTGGGCTGGCAGTTGACGTTTTGGGTGTCGGCGACGGCGTCGCACCCAAGGCAATATCCCCAGAGGCCACGTTGGAGGCCGTAGGGGAGCGCACTAGCATAGATCGTTGGTCTGCCCGCTGCACGTGTTTCCGCAAGGAGGTGCAAATGGCAGCCGGGAGCGTTTCGCCCACGGTGGAGCGTTGCCAGGGAAGATCAAGTGCCGGTCCTGCCAGCACGAACTGTTGGTTCGTTACCTGACTACCACAAGTCAGATGGCGGCCTCAAGTTGGCCGGTCCGAACAGGGTCGGTTTGAGGGGAGTGCTTCGGTGCCTCCCTCCGGCACGGCACAAGCAAACACTACGTACCACGTACTGAAAGGGTGAACGTCCTGCCAAAGCCTAAAGAAGATGCGATTGTCCTTGAGGGCACAATTACCGAGTCGCTCCCGAACGCCATGTTCCGGGTCGAACTTGAGAACGGCCACACCGTACTTGGACACATTTCCGGAAAGATGCGACGTCACTACATCCGCATCCTGCCGGGAGACAAGGTTCAAGTCGAACTAACCCCGTATGACCTGACCCGGGGCCGCATCACCTACCGCTACAAGTAGGAACCAGGCGACACCGTGGCCAACCGCCACCGGCTCGCCCTCCACCCTTTTATCCCGTGCCGAAACGGAATCGCCCAGACGGCGTCCGTTTCATCCGCAGAAGAGCAGAAACCGAGTTCGACAATGAAGGTTCGTCCGAGCGTCAAACCAATGTGTGAAAAATGTAAGGTGATCCGCCGGAATCGAACGATCCGGGTCATCTGCGAGAACCCTCGACACAAGCAGAGGCAAGGCTGATATGGCTCGCATAGCCGGTGTAGACATCCCCCGAGACAAGCAGACCGAAATCGCTCTGACCTATGTCTTCGGAGTCGGCCGATCAACGGCCAAGACCATCGCCGAAGCAACCGGTGTCGACCCCAAGACCCGAGTGAAGGACCTCACCGACGACGAGGTCATGCGAATCCGAGCTTGGATCGAGTCGAACGTCAAGACTGAAGGTGACCTTCGGCGTGAGGTGTCCCAAGACATCAAGCGCAAGATGGAGATCGGCTGCCACCAAGGCATCCGTCACCGTAAAGGCCTGCCGGTGCGCGGACAGCGCACGCAGACCAACGCCCGAACCCGTAAAGGCCCGAAGAAGACCGTGGCCGGCAAGAAGAAAGCTGTCAAGTAATGGCTAAGCCTGCCGCAGGGGGCCGTCGGCCCCGCAAGCGCGACCGAAAGAACGTCACCTACGGTGTGGCGCACATCAAGTCGAGCTTCAACAACACCATCATCGCCATCTCCGACATGGAAGGCCACATTCTGGCCTGGTCCTCGGCTGGCAACGTTGGCTTCAAGGGTTCACGCAAGTCCACGCCGTACGCCGCCCAGATGGCCGCTGAAGCCGCCGCTCGCCGAGCGATGGAACACGGTGTACGCAAGGTTGACGTCCAGGTGAAGGGTCCCGGCTCAGGCCGAGAGACCGCCATCCGGTCAATTCAGAACGCAGGCATCGAAGTCACCGGCATCAAAGATGTAACGCCGGTCCCGCACAACGGTTGCCGTCCCCCCAAGCGTCGGAGGGTCTAAGAAGACATGTCACGCTACACCGGTCCCCGCGCTCGAGTCTCACGTCGACTCGGCACCAACATTTTCGGAACCAGGGGCGAGACGATCGCTCTTGAGAAGCGTCCGTATCCTCCCGGCGTTCACGGTCGCACCCGTCGTCGTGGCAACGCCAGCGAGTACCTCGTTCAGCTCCAAGAGAAGCAGAAGGCTCGTTTCACCTACGGTCTGACCGAGCGTCAGTTCCGCACCGTCTACAAAGAGGCCTCGCGTCGCGAAGGTGTCACCGGCGAAAACATGCTGCGGTTCCTCGAGCTGCGACTGGACAACGTCGTGTACCGCGCCGGCTGGGGATCAACCCGCCCGCAGGCTCGTCAGTTCGTTTCACACGGTCACATTCTGGTGAACGGCAAGCGCGTCAACGTGCCCTCCTATCGGGTTCGTAAAGACGACGTCGTCGAGATCAAGCCCAAGACACAGGCCAACCCGATCCTCCAGTGGAACAAAGACGTGCTTGATCGCACGCCGCCGCCGTGGATCGACCGTGAAGGCGACTTCAAAGCCAAGATCTACTCTGAACCGCTGCGCGAGCAGATCGACGTGCCGCTGCGCGAGCAGCTCATCGTCGAGCTCTACTCCAAGTAGCCCATTTCCCATTCGACATCAATCCGCCCAGCAACCCGTTGCCGCAACCCGTGCCGGGTTGCCGAAGACAGAACGTAACAAGGAGCTCGCATGCTGGTAATTCAGCGTCCAACAGTTGAACAGCTCGATGACGGCGAAAGCAGCCGCGGCCAATTCGCCATTGGCCCTCTTGAACCAGGATTCGGTCACACCCTCGGCACCTCGTTGCGCCGGGCCCTGCTGTCGTCGGTTCCCGGCGCGGCGGTGACCACCGTACGTTTCGACGACGCCTTGCACGAGTTCGACACCGTCAAAGGTGCCGAAGAAGACGTCACCGACGTGATCTTGAACGTCAAAGACATCGTGGTGACCTGCGAAAGCGAAGAGCCGGTAATCCTTCGGCTCGATGCCGCCGGTCCCGGCTCGGTGACCGCCGGTGACATCTCGTGTCCTCCTGAGGTGGAAATCCTCAACCGAGACGCCCTGATCGCCACCCTCAATGAGCAGGGACGACTGGCAATGGATCTGACCGTGGAGCGCGGTCGAGCCTGGCTGTCGGGCAAGCGTGAAGGCGCCAGCTCGACGATCGGTGTTATCCCGGTCGACGCCATCTTCTCCCCGGTACGGCGAGTGGCCATTTCGGTCGAACCCGTCCGAGTGGAAATGTCAACTGACTTCGACCGCCTGGTCCTCGACATCGAGACCGACGGTGCCGTGACTCCTCGTGACGCCCTGGCCTCGGCCGGCGCCACCGTGCGCTCGCTGTTCCAGCTGGTGGAAGAAATGAGCGAAGAGCCCGAGGGTCTGACTCTCGGTGAAGCTCCGGCCGCCGCTTCCGGTTCCCCCGACCTTGAACTGCCGATCGAAGACCTCGAACTTTCCGAGCGTCCTCGCAACTGCCTCAAGCGGGCTCAGGTCAACACTGTCGGTGAACTGCTCACCAAGAACGAAGACGATCTTCTGGCCATCACCAACTTCGGTCAAAAGTCGCTCGACGAAGTAATCGCCAAGCTGCACGAGCGGGGTTTGACCCTGCGAGGCTCTCGCTGAGTCGGCACAACACCGACTCATCTGAACTGTAGGAAGAAGAACTGACATGCCTGGACGTCCACGCAAAGCCCGCCGCTTCGGCGGAAGCTCATCGCATCAGAAGCTGATGATGGCCAACTTGGTTGCTTCACTCGTGGCGGCCGAAGGCATCGTCACCACCGAAGCCAAGGCTAAAGCCGTGCGCCCGGTGGCCGAGCGCATCATCACCAAAGCCAAGAAGGGCGACTTGCACAACCGTCGCCAGGTGCTGGCCTACCTCGGTGATGTCGAGATGACCACAAAGCTGTTCGACGAGGTCGGTCCCCGCTATGCGACCCGACCCGGTGGCTACACCCGAATCTTGAAGCTTGGGCCGCGCAAGGGCGACAACGCCCCGATGGCCCGCATCGAACTGGTCTAAGCCGTTCGAGCTTCGCTCTCACTACGCAAGTTTGGCCTTGCCAAACTTGGGATGGTTGATTCCAGGCTTTGCCGAAACGTCGGTCTGGTTGCAGTGGACACCTGTAGTTGCCGGTGTAATGGGGCCGTGGCATGGGTGACATGATTAATGTGGCGATGACGGTGGCTTACGATGGCTCCGGCTTTCGTGGGTTGGCCCCGAACGACGGGGTTCGCACTGTTGTGGGGGAGCTGCAACGGGTGCTTGAACCTCTGCTTGGCGGCGTGCCCGACATCGTAATGTCGGGTCGAACTGACGCCGGTGTTCACGCCTGGGGCCAGGTGCTCTCGTTCGCAATTGCCTCTGATGGGCACAGCCTTGAGCGCATACAGCGATCGGTCAACAGCCGCCTTGGCCCAGAGATCGTGGTGCGATCGATCAGGCCTGTTCCCGCAGACTTCAGCGCCCGCTTCTCCGCCACCGGACGCCGATATCGCTATCAAGTCCTGACCGGTCCGACGCCGGACCCGTTCCTTGCCGCCACGGCTTGGTGGGTGGACAAGCCTCTCGACGTCACCCAGATGGCTGAAGCCTGCCCCTACATTCTTGGCGAGCACGACTTCAGCTCGTTTTGTCGGCGACCAAAGCCGGCGACAGCTGACGACGGGTCGGTAGTGGAACTGTCGCTTGTGCGCAGAGTGACCGGTGCCCGATGGAGCGAACTCGACTACGACGGAGCCCAGTCCGGTACCGTCCACTCGACGGCGGCAGACGAGTTGCCACCTCGATTGCTGCGCTTCGAGATTGAAGGCTCGGCGTTCTGCCACCAGATGGTCCGCAGCATCGTCGGGTTCTTGGTGTCAGTCGGCATCGGCAAACGTTCCGCCGACGAGTTGCCAACCGTCCTCGCCGCCAGAGACCGCTCAGTCGCCGAGAACCCGGCTCCACCGCACGGGCTGACGCTGTGGGCCGTCGACTACGACTAGAGCATCTAGGGTAAACGGCTCATAAGTAGCCTCGACCTGCATCGCGATGCAACGATAGTCTTGTAGCAACACAGCAAGGTTTATGACGTGGTTGTGCAACTACCAGGCGACACGGACCGTTCGACGGTCATTGACCCAGCGACACACGGATCAACCGTGTTCGATAAGGGCTCCACTCAGGGCGAAGACGTTCCACCGTTCGCCCAACGAGCGCTGGCTCAACCCCTGCAAGGGCTGGACCAACCCTCTCCGGCTGCCACGGGAGTACCTCGCTCCCTGATCGGTTTGGTCGCCGCCAGCGTTATCGGTCTGCTCGTCGTCGCTGCGGCCGCAAGTCGATCGACCGACGACTCGACGGCTGAGTCGACCGGACCGACTATCTCAGTGGCGGAACTGTCATCGCAAGTTCAATCTGAACCGAGTAGCGAGTCCTCCAACGCCACGGTCAATCCACCTTCGCTAGCGGCAGGTGACACGCAGCGGGCCAGTGGAACGTGGATGGCCGGAGAGAACGCCGACCCCGCAGACTTGTCCGAAGGAAGCGTCGATCCCGCCGACCAAATCTTCGCCTCCCCATTTCCGACCTCAACATTAGAGGCGCCGTCTACCACCAGACCAACAACCACGGCGACTTCAACAACTGCGACTTCCACAACGGCAACGAGTGCGGCCCCAGCAACCGAGCCGCCAACGACGCTGATCTCAACAACCCAGACCTCAACAACCCAGACCACGACAACGGTGCTGACCACGACAACAACCAGCCTGCCGCCTCCCGTCAATCTGCTGGCAAACCCCAGTTTTGAAGCCGATGCCATCGCCGACAACGACGTGCAGGTTCTTCCCGTCAGCGGCTGGGCCTCTTCGTGGGCAGGCAACCTCCTCGAAGTCTGGGGCACCGGTTTCCGCGGAGTCGTTCCGTCAAATGGTCGCCAACTGGTGGAACTAAACGGGGACGGCCCGGACAGCATCAGTCAAACAGTTCGAGTCGTGCCCGGCCAGCAGTATCGGTGGACCTTCGACCATCAGGGTCGAGCAGACGTGGACAGCGTCGAGGTACTGGTGAACGGCGAGTCACAAGGCCGATTTAGCGCCCAGCCGGGCGGTTGGTCCACTCACAGCGGTGTTGTCACCGTGAACACCGCCAAGGCCACTGTTGCGCTGCGGGCTCTCGATTCGGGGTCCATCGGCAACTTTGTGGACAACGTACGGTTCATCCGAACCGACTAGGCCCTAAGCGGCGGACAAACACGGTTGGAGCCACGCTCAGACGGGCGTAGACTCGTAAGGTCGTTGAATGCAGTGATGTAGTGACGTTTCGCCCCATCGCAGCCAACGGCGTTGAAGCCCGAACTTCGGCCGCCCTACGGGGCCCTGCCTGTTGGGCTAACAAGATCGTACTGCACGCCGGGCCGAGCCACGTGGCACCCGGAGGCAGCTGAAGCAGGGAACGTACCGTGAAGACGTACTCACCAAAAGCATCCGAAATTCAGCGAGAGTGGTTCATTGTCGACGCTGCCGGCATGACCCTGGGCCGCATGGCCACCGAGGTCGCCCGCATTCTGCGAGGCAAGCACAAGACCACGTTCGCCCCTCACATGGACACCGGTGATCACGTCATTATCGTCAACGCCGACAAAGTGGTCCTTACCTCTAACAAGGCCGACCGCAAGATGGTGCACCGCCACTCCGGTTACCCCGGCGGTCTCCGCAGCGAAACCTACGGCCAGAAGCTGAGCCGTAAGCCCGCCGACGCCGTCCGCCACTCGATTGAGGGCATGCTGCCCAAGAATCGTCTGGGACGTCAGCAGGCCACCAAGTTGAAGGTCTACGCCGGCGAGTCGCATCCGCACTCCGCTCAAAAACCGCAGCCGCTCGAAATCGCCGGCGCCCGTCGAGAAAGCTGAGAGGTCACTTCGTGTCTACCATTATCGCAACAGGTCGTCGCAAGCAGGCCGTGGCCCGTGTGCGGGTCAGCGCCGGAACCGGTCAGATCACCGCCAACGGGCGAGCATTTGACGACTACTTCCCGTCGGCTGTTCACCGAACGCTGATCACCGAGCCGCTCCGACTCACCAGCAACGAAGAGGCCTTTGATATCGCCGTCACACTTCACGGTGGCGGCCTGTCGGGCCAGGCCGGGGCGTTCCGCCTCGGTATCACCCGGGCTCTGGTTGAGTCCGAAGGTGAGGATCGTTCCACGTTGAAGGCTGCTGGCCTTCTCACTCGTGATCCTCGCAAGAAGGAGTCCAAGAAGTACGGCCTCAAGAAGGCCCGCAAGGCTCCCCAGTACTCCAAGCGCTAGACGCTGCGGCGCCCGCCCGGCTTCTGTCGAAAGAACTATCCGTCGTGTCGAATCCGTCCGTTCCGACGTTTGGAACCGACGGTATTCGCGGTGTCGCCGGTCGTGATCTGACCCCTGAGGTCGCTCTCGCCCTCGGCAGAGCGGCGGCACACGCCAACGCCGGATCCACGCTGGTCGTAGGGGCCGATACTCGGCAGTCGTGCCCGATGCTGGTTTCGGCTTTTTGCGCTGGGGCCTGGTCGATGGGAGTGGACACGCTGGATCTTGGTGTGGTCCCCACCCCCACGGTGGCGGCCGTCGCCGCCCAGCTGGGCTACCCGGCCGCCATGGTCTCGGCCTCTCACAACCCGTATGGCGACAACGGCATCAAACTTTTCGGCCCCGGCGGCTTGAAGCTTCGGGCCGACGCCGAATCCGATGTACAGGACTTGTACGTCAAAATGGTCGAAGGCGGTCACGCCGTCGGTTCGTCTGACGCCCCGCCGTCGCCCGGTGCAGCCAAAGAGGCTTACAACGAGGCCAACCGATGGGTTGAGATCGTGGTCGGTTCGGTCGACCCATCGCTGGCATCCCGGTTGAACGGTAGGCGAGTTGTCATTGACTGCGCCCATGGGGCCTCGTACCGGCTTGCCCCCATCGTGTTCGAACGACTGGGCTTGGACGTAACGGTTATCGGCGCCGAGCCCGATGGGGTCAACATCAACGACGGAGTCGGCTCCACCCATCCGGAGGCGTTGCAGAAAGCGGTCCTCGAAACCGGAGCCGATCTTGGTTTCGCCTTTGACGGCGACGCCGATCGTGTTCTCGCCGTCGACGGCAGCGGCGTGGTGGTCGATGGAGACCGTCTGATCGGCCTGCTGGCCGTGGACTGGGCGGCCCGCGACCAATTGGCGTCTGACACCGTCGTGGTGACGGTGATGACCAACCTGGGATTTCATCGGGCGATGGCTGATGCCGGGATCTCGGTGGCCTCCACCGCAGTGGGGGACAAACACGTTCTTGCCGCTCTCGATGATCACGGCTACTCGCTTGGCGGAGAGCAGTCGGGCCACGTCATTTGCCGCAAGATGGCCACCACCGGAGACGGTGTCTTGACTGCCGTCCAACTCCTCGATGTCGTGTCCCGGTCAAATCGTAGCTTTGGTGAGCAGGCGGCTGACGTGATGGAAACGGTTCCTCAGATCTTGCGTAACGTTCGCCTGG
Source organism: uncultured Acidimicrobiales bacterium (assembly GCA_937981915.1). Lineage (GTDB taxonomy): Bacteria > Actinomycetota > Acidimicrobiia > Acidimicrobiales > SZUA-35 > JAHELU01. The sequence goes on along the minus strand of CALJMD010000202.1, from coordinate 3,057 downwards.
AACGACGCAACCCGGATGCAGCCGCTCTCATTGCCGACGACGTAGCCGCCGTCGAGCAAGAATTCGGCGCCGACGGTCGAGTGGTGGTTCGCCCTTCGGGAACCGAACCGCTGCTGAGAATAATGGTTGAGCACGTCGACCCGCAGGTCGCTGAGCAAGCAGTCGACCGTCTCGAGTCGGCCGCCCTTGACAAGCTTTAGGCGACCAGGACACTGGCAGGGGCAATGGTAGGAGGCATCGCCATGGGGGGAAACGTTGTCGGCATCGGCACCGACCTTGTCGAGGTCGAACGTATGCGGGACATCTTGAACCGCCGCCCCCGCTTTGTGGACCGTGTCTTCACCAGTGGGGAGCGACGCTACTGCGAGGCGGCCGTAGACCCATCCGAGCGGTTCGCCGTTCGCTTCGCCGCCAAAGAGGCCGTTCTAAAAGCGTTGGGTGTTGGCCTTGGTGGGGCCGACTTCGCCGACATCGAAGTGGTTCGGACCGAGTCGGGTCAACCGGAGCTGAAGATCATGGGACGGGCGGCGGCGCTGGCCGAAGAGCAGGGAATCTTCCGGTGGCTGATAACCATGTCGCACTCGCAGACGATGGCTCAAGCCTTTGTGGTCGCCCTCGGCGATGATCGACTCGCCTGACAGCGGCGGCGTACCCGCCGATCAGCACCACACGTCGAGCCCGTTCTTGCGTGAAGCTTGTGCGGCGCTTTGGAACGCGTTCCGGCCGCAGCCTTCGGGTGATTTTGGCTTGCTTCCACAGCTTGCCTTCGACGCCGTGATGGCTCGAGCCCGAAGCGGTGAGGCGCTGGTCTGCGCCCCTCGCCTTGTGGAAATGACGGTCTGCCATCAGCTGAGCGTCGTCGAAGCCCGCCAGGTCATGGATCTTGTGGCCAACGCGGTGTCGTCGATGTCGACCGACCAGGCGCTGGCCGTCTTGGACACGTTGGAAGCATGGTGGTTGCAGGCACTTCAACGAGAGATGTCCGAGCAAGCCCCCGGCTTTCCTCCAGCGGTGATGCTTGGCATCATTGCCCGCTGGGACACTCCCATGACCCGCTGGCTGACGTCTTGGCTCGAGCATCTGGACGGCCCCGGCTCCCGGTATCTGGTTGACGCGATCGCCGCACTCGAATTGGTCGAATCGGAGTCGGCTTCTGAGCTGGGCTTTGAGTCGGGCTCTGAACTGAGCGGAGACGACGAGGCGCTTCCCGGCTGGAAAGTGATGGCGCCGTTGGTGTCGGAAGCCTGGTTGGACCTTGACGACAAGCGGGGCCAACTTATCGGGTGGGCTCGAAGCGAGACGGTAGTGAACGGACTGGTTCTCATAGGGGCGACGCACCTACACTGCGACCACTACCCCGTGCTGTTCAGCGAGGTCTTGGACGTGCTTTTGGGGAGCTGACGTCGTGGCGGTCGGCTCGCTTCAGGCTCGTGCCTGGCCCTGACCAAATCGAAGGCTCGAAACCAAATGATGCGCTCCGACTCCGAAGAGACATAACAATGCGCCCAGTCGTCACGGCCAAGCAAATGAAGGCCATTGACAACGATGCGCCTGAGTCCATATCGGAGTTGATTGAGCGGGCCGGGTGGGCGACCGCCAAGGCCGCCTTAACCATGATGGGCGGAGGCTACGGTCGCCGTGTGGCTGTGCTAGCCGGTACGGGCAACAACGGCAAAGACGGTTTGAGCGCGGCCCGATTCCTCGCCCACCGGGGAGTGCTGTGTGAAGTCTTCTCTCTGCCGTTGTCGGATCGAGACTGGGGTATGTTGACCGCCGGTTTGGTTGGCGGTGTCTACGATTTGTTCATCGATGCCGCGGTGGGAACCGGGGCGACCCGCCCGTTCGATGAGGGCATCGAATGTCGGAACACACCGGTGCTGGCCGTTGACCTGCCGTCTGGTATCGATGCCAACACCGGGCAGTTTCTCGGCAATCCGGCTGCCGCTGATCGAACCATCACCTTCGGAGCCCTCAAGCCGGGGTTGCTGTTGCCTCCCGGGCGATGGTCGGCCGGAGAGGTTGAGATTGCCGACATCGGGCTCGACTGCTCGCGGGCCGGCATTGGTTTACTGGAGCCCGGTGATGTGGCAACAGGGTGGCCCTATCGCGAACCCGAAGCCCACAAATGGCGTCATGCAGTTGCCGTGATCGGTGGTTCGACCGGAATGACCGGTGCGGTGACGTTGGCTTCCGAAGCGGCGTTTCGGGCCGGCGCCGGCCATGTTCTGCAGGTCCTGGCCGATGAGTCGGCCGGTGCTGCTGGCGGCCTCGGGCCGGTGGAAGCGGTCGCCGTGCCGGCGTCCCGAGCGACACTAAGTGAGTTGCAGGATCGCCCGGTCAAAAGAAACAACGATCGATCAACGGTGACCCGGGTTGCCGGCGCGGGCGACGTGTCACGGTGCCGCTCGTTGGTCGTCGGTCCCGGACTGGCGGTAAGTGTCGGGGCGCTTGATTTGGTATCGGCCCTAGTCGCCGATTTCCGAGGTCCGGTGGTAGTCGATGCCGGTGGCCTCGACCCCAGAGTTCTCGAGCGTATTCAACGGAGCCGACCTGAATATGCCGACCCCCTTATTCTCACTCCTCACGAGGGCGAGTTCGAACGGCTCACCGGGTCGAAGTTGGGACCGGACCGTGTTCGCGCCGTTCGGCGTACCGCGGTCACGCTTGAATGCATTGTTCTGTTGAAGGGTCCTACGACGGTTATTGCCCACCCAGACGGGCGGGTGTTGCTGTCGATGGCGGGCGACGAACGCTTGGCCACCGCCGGATCCGGCGATGTCCTGGCCGGCATCATCGGGGCGGGCTTGGCTGGCGGGTTGGTGCCGTGGATGGCGGCCGGACTTGGTGCTGAACTGCACGGTCGAGCGGCGATCGAAGGACGAAAGGCAGGGGCCATGGCCTCTGATCTTCCCGGCTTGGTCGCCGACTATCTTGACGGCCTGCGCTGAACCGCTAGGGGCTCCACCGTCTCAGTTAGGCTGCAAGGGTGGCTAGTCGGTCGGCAGTTCTCATTCGATGGCTCGTAGCCGCAAGCTCAGCTCTGTTACTCCCGTTGGC
>CALJMD010000201.1 GCA_937981915.1 uncultured Acidimicrobiales bacterium | reverse complement strand
GGCTCCTACCGGCACCCGAATGCGAAGGTGGTAGTCACGTTCCTCTTCGCCCGCCCAAGCACCCAGCGGGTACTCGGTGGTCAAGGCGTTGACCGGGGAGCCTTTTGCGGTCAGGTCTTCCAACGACGGCGAGACCTGCTTGACAAACTCACAGGTTGACCCTTTGGGGGTCCACATGCGCAGCGCAACCTTGCCGACCTGCTTGCCCATGGCTTGTCGGGTTAGCCGGGTGAACTCGGCGTGCATGTCCTCCGGGCGGGGGATGATGTCAACGGTGCCGAGCAACCCGGAAGCCACCTTGCGAAGCTCGTCAATGTCCCAGTCGACGCCTAGCCCTCGGGCATCACATTGAAAGCGTCCGACGCATTCAGCAATGTTGGCTTCGAGTTCTCCTGGTGCCTGATTCTGATTCTTTCCGTCGGTGAGGAGCAGCGCGTGGGCGATAGCGTCGGGCCGCTTGGCCACCAAATAGGCAGCGGCCATGAGCCACGCCCCCATAGCGGTTCCACCTTTGGGGCGGACTCGCCCGACCATCTGCTTGGCCTCCTCGCGGCTGCGGTCATCGGCAGTAGCCAAGCCTTCGCGAGGGTAGATCATGTAGGCACCGGTGGTGCCGCCGATGACGGCGAAGTGCACTCCATTGTCGATGGTGTCGATCGCTGCCTGAGTAGCCGTGATGGCGCCGCGCATCTTGCGCCCGCCCTCTTCGCTCATCGAGCCTGAGGTGTCAATGATCAAGATCTCAACCGATTCGGCTCGAGCCGGCGGGCCCGTCCCTTCTCCGGTTGACTGAACCGTGACTACGGCGTCGACCACCTCGGCACCTGCCGGTAGGTATTCATTCTGGAAAACTTGGGCGCTGAAGCCGGTCATTGACTCTCCTCATGATGCTGGAGCGTAGGTTGCTGGAGGGAAACCGCTGGAGATGTGATGGCGGCGGTGATGTTGTCGTGACCGCCGCGATTGTTAGCGAACTCGACCAGCCCATCAACAAGTTGACGTGCCGTCTCACCGACACCGTTCGACTCGCTGTTGGACGCTCTGTTCGACTCGCTATTGGACTCGTCGAGATGGCCGGGGCGAGCGAGATTGTGGCCGAGGGCGGCGACGAGCTCGTGGGCCGGCATTCCGGTGGAAGGAGTCAGGTACCGCCAAAGGCCATCGGAACAAACCAGAACCCAACCGGGCTTAGCTTCGGCCCCGAGAGGAAACCGATGACGGGCAACGTCGGGTGTCGGGTTGATTGAGTCGGCCCCCAGCCAGCGGCTCAGAGCCTGCAGCTCTTCATGATCGGTTGTCAGCGGCAACGTGTTGTCTCCGGTGACCCAGTAGCAACGACTGTCACCAACCCAAGCGACGTCCAGTTCGACCGCGGCGTCCGTCTCGGAGGCGTCGACGGAAACAACAGCACAAACCAGGGTGGTCGACGGTGGGTCGGCGAGAGGTATCGACGGGGCCCCACCTTGTGCGATTTGAACGGTCTCCGCTGCGGCGGTAGCAGCCTGTTGAGCGTCGGCCACCGCATCTCGAAGTAGCTGCTCCATCTGTGACGCGTCCGGAGGCGAGTCTTCGTGTTGGTTCAAGCCGTGCACCACCGACTCACAAGCCGCGGCGGCAGCAGACGTCGATGCCTCCTCTGAACCGGGGGTGGACGACACTCCGTCGCACACCACCATCACCGCTTGCCCGCCGACGGCCACCGCGATTGCAAATGCGTCTTCGTTGCGATGCCGCACGCTCCCCCGGTCAGTGGCGGCCGCTACCGGTCCCACCACCTCGCCCACGTGGTTGCGTTCAGATGGCTGGCGATAGCCGCAGCTTAGGCAATAGCCTTCGGCGTCGATGTCGGTCTCTCCGCATGCTTGGCAGGGGGCAGACGGTTCGGTGGACTCGGGATCAAGTTGAGGAGCGGACCCAACTTCGGTGTTGGGGACGTCGGTGTTAATGAACGGTTTGTCGCCAACCAGGTCGTGACCGCACGCTTCACACCAGTTGGCCCCCACCGCGACGGGCTCGGCACACGCTGGACACTGTTCGACCTGGGCGGTGTCTTGCGCCTCCACCGGGATTGGGACGTCGTTTTCGTCTTCGTTGCCCAGCATCAGAACCAGCTCCACGGTCGCACCTGGTTTGCTTTGTCGATCAATTCCTCACGTAGAGCCGGGGAATCAGCCAGTCTGGCCTGTTCCCGGTACACGTCATGCAGTCCCATCTGCAACTGCTCCATCGTCAGCGCCTTGCCTAATAGGCGGCTCACGCCTCCGTTGTTCGCTCCGGCGTCTACTTTGGCCAGGGCCTGTTCGAAGATTTCGGCCGAGATCGAAGCCCGTTCGGAGGCATCCAGCTGAAGCCGCTCGACGATGTCGGACGCAGCTTTCAGTTCGACCATGGCCGGCACTCTGGTACTGAACCCGCCACCGGCCAGGGTTCGAGCGGCCGCCACTTGGGCGTCGTAGTAGGCAGCGGATGTAGCAGGCACCCTGTTGAGCGCTTCAACCGCAGCATCGGCCTTGGCCCTGGCCAGTCGGCACCGCGCCAGTCC
>CALJMD010000200.1 GCA_937981915.1 uncultured Acidimicrobiales bacterium | reverse complement strand
CAACCACTGCACGTTGTCACCCGGCCGCAGCGACGTCAGGTAGCCCGACGGGCTCCAGGTGTATTGAATGGTCGGCGTGCCGGCGTCGACTTTGGCGATCGAGTCCGCCACCATCGTGTTGTAATCGTCCTGCACCTGTTCGAGGTTGTCCCAGCCGTTGAACTGAATGGTCTCGTTGATCACTTCGGCACAACCCCACCCTTCGGGGCAACCGTAGATGTTGGCCTTGCCGTTGCCGTCAGGGTCGAACAGCGCCACCAACTCCGGATCGTCGTTGATCTGACCCAACGACGTGATCTGTTGCTCGGCGACAATCGACGAGTTGACCACAAGACCTTCGAGGCCGCTAGCCGGTAGAAGACTGCCGACTGGGCTAACAATCGACGAAATTACTGTGCCGTCGTCCAGGGTTCCTTCCAGAAATGAGGTGTGGATGGGGTTCCACGTATTTGTCCAGAAGTCGATTTGGCCGAGAGCCATGAGGGGGTAGACGTCCTTCGGGGGATGTTCATGCTCCCCGGGATCGCTCACCGTGTAGCCGAGCTCTTCAAGTAATGCTTTGAAAAGTGCGGCTTGGAAATAGCCGGTGGTCCAATCGGCCCGGCCGATCACCACCGACACGCCTGCTCCCGGCAGGAGGTTGGCGTCCGTGGCGGTTTCGGGTCCGGCCAAGGTGTCGCCCAGATCGACTGTCTCTCCCAGGTTCTCGGCGTCGGGGTCACTATCGTTGGGCTCACTGTCGTTGGTCACCAACCCAGCGGCTGTTTCCACCCCGTCACCGCCCGGCGGGCCGAACAACGGTGGCAGACCGGCGACGCCGATCAGATATCCGCAGAGTGCCAACAGCACTCCTTCGAACGCCAACCGCACCTTGCGTGTCTGGTCGGGGCGCAACCCTCCGGGTTGGTTTCCCGGGGCGTCGCCGAGTGAGAGGCTCGTTCGCTGGTGACCGTTTTGAGCCAAGGTGCTGACCGGCGGCCCAACCCGACGGTCAGTTCCCTGATTGATTCCCTGATTAAACGTGTTCCTGGTATCCATGTTTCGCTTACCCCCCGGATGAGATGCTGATTTCGATTCGCCGGTTCCTGGCCCGGCCTTCCGCTGATTCGTTGTCGGCGATTGGTTGTTCCGGTCCGGCCCCTTGGACCCGAATCCGTTCCGCCGGGACACCCAGCTGAGCGAGTCGGCCTCGAATGCTGTTGGCCCGCCGGAGCGAAAGGTCGACGTTCAACAGCCACTCACCGACGTTGTCGGTGTGCCCGGTTATCGTCGCCGTCCACGTCGGGTTGACCCGCAGCAGATCGGCCAGTGTGGTCAACACCAGCGGGCTGCCGTCGATTTCGTCCTGGCCGCTGCCGAACAGCAAAGCATCGGCCACGACAACCCGTCCGCTGGGGGCGGGTGCTCCAGGTTCGATGGTTAGGTTGTCGACCACCTCCACCCCAAGTCCGGCCAGGGGAATGAACGCTGACTGGAGCCGTGAGGCGGTGGCCGCATCGGTCACCGCACCCTCGAACGTCACCTTTCCGGCGTCGACGACAAGATAGGCACCCTCGTCAGCCGTTCCGAAGAGCGCGTCGGGACCGGTGGTGGTTGGTGTGGTGTCGCTGGCCTCGGCCGTAGCCGCTTGTTCGGCTTTCGTGGCCTCGTCTCGATTGTCGAACGCAGTGACTGCGCTGGACAACTGGCCCCGCAGTAGGACGTCGCGGTCGGGACTGTGGGCGGCGATGTAGAACTGGTCGGCCGTGGTCATGAAACGGGCAAGCTCGATCGGGCTGGCGGTCACACACTGAGGTAGTGCGCTGACGGTCTCGCCAAGATCAACCACGATCGGACCCTCTCGCGGATAAACGGCTTCATGGATGTAGGCCCGGTAGCGACCGCTCGACGTGTTGGCGGCCATCACGTCAGCTTCGAACTGATGACAGACCTGTCCAGACACGGCGTTCAGGTAGAGATCGACGGTTCCAGTGGTTCCCCGCCCGGTGTAGGGATCGAACAGGTCAACTTCGAAACCGACAAGGCCCGGTTGGTCGACGGGCGGAATGGCGGCCGGACTTAGCGGAGCCGGTGCGGTCCGCGGGGTTGAACCGTCGGCGTTGGGAGTGTCGCTCGTTTCACCCACATCCGGGGTGGTGAGCAGTTCGCTGCCTCCCTGCGTTTCTTCGTCACCGGAAGATCCGGTCAACCAGTTGGCGGTGGCGACCAAACCCAGAACGGCAACGGCCGCTCCGACCACCATCCACGGGCTTCGTGACAACGTCTCGGTCAAAAGAGCGGTGGGGCCATCACCGGTCGTCGCTCGAGCGATAGCGGCCTGATGCGGTGGCGGCGGGGGAGTGACTTCAATCTCCTGCTGGGGATACTCGCGGTAGGGATACTGTTCCACGGTCAGCGGTGGCAGGTGCTCGTGGTGAACGGGTAGAGGGTCTTCGGTGGGCGTCGAGAGCGCGTCCGCATCGACCGTCTGCCAGGCGGATTCGGTGCCGTCCAGGTTGCTCGGC
>CALJMD010000199.1 GCA_937981915.1 uncultured Acidimicrobiales bacterium | reverse complement strand
ATGAAGGCTCCGCCGAGTCCGGCCAATGCGCCGCTGAGCAGCACACCGTAATACTTATAGCGGTACACGTCGATGCCCTGGGCTTCACCCTGCTTGGGCGACTCACCACAGATACGCAAACGAAGGCCAAACCTCGTTCGCCACAGCACGAACCACGAAATCGGCACTAGTGCGATAGCCACGATCGTCGACGGTGCAACCTGTGAAATCAACCCGCGAATCAGCTGGGCGGCGTCCGAGACGAAGAACAGGTTGAGATCGCCGATCGCCCCAAGCAGATCCGGACTCTGCCATCCGAAGACGTCGCCGCCGGCCAGCAACGGCATGTCGAACTTGCCGACACCGGGTACCCGCGGTGATTGAGTGATCGAACCACCGTCGTAGCCGGAGAAGATCTCACTCGACAGATAGCGTGCGGCGGCCGGGCCGATGATGTTGATGGCCACACCCGAGATGATGTGGTCAACGCCGAAGTTGACGGTGGCGATGGCATGGATCAGCGCGCCGATCATGCCGCCGAGCACCCCGATGATCAGTCCCGCCCAGGCACCAAAGTTGATGGCCCCCCAAGCTCCGAACCACATGCCTAGCACCATCATGCCCTCAAGGCCGATGTTCACGACTCCGGCTCGTTCCGAGAACAGTCCCCCGAGCCCGGCCAACAGGATTGGAACGCCCCACCGAAGCATCGCTTGGGAGGTACCAACCGAGGTCAGCTCGGTTGTCTCACCGGTCAGAGTTTGAACGAGGGACAGTACAAGGATGCCGATGGCGGCGTACAACGCCCATCGGGCCCAGCCGGGAAGCGATGCGATTGAACCCATTGCTACGCTCCTGCCACCGACGGGGTGGGTCCGCCGTCTAGTGTCGGCGGACCGTCAGCTGCCAGCGCTTCAGCCGCTAGACGAGCCTCTTCGCGCTCTCGGTAGCGACGAACAACCTCGTACGCTACGACAGCGGCGAGCAGGATAATGCCCTGGATGATGTCTTTGATTTCTCGACTGGCCGACCCGCTGATCTGCAAGATGCCGGACGATACGTCGAGGAAGGCGAAGATGATGGCGCCGAACACAATTCCGCCGGGATTGTTTCGCCCTAGAAGAGCAACGGCGATTCCATTGAAGCCCAGCAGGCTGACGAAGTTCGGGTTGAACCGCCCCAAGGCCATCAAGCTCGGCATGCCGACGAGACCGGCGACCATTCCGGAAAGAACCATGGCGGTGACGATCATCCGGTTGGAGGACACCCCGCCGGCTCGCGCCGCGAACGGGTTGATGCCACTAGCTCTCAGGTCATAGCCGAATCGGGTCCGGTTCAAAATGATGTGGTATGCCACTCCGACGGCAACGGCCACGAGGAACATACCAGTGAGTTCTTTGCCACGGCTGATCTCGCCCGTGATGGGTTCGACCAGTCCGTTCAAGTTGGGTATCAGCCCGGACTCGGGGATCGGATCGGTCCCAACCCCGGCGTTGGATGACGTAGCGTCCACGCTGCCGCCGGCTTGCCAACGCTTCGACAGCGCCGCAATAACACCTGAAATCAAGATGGCGTTGATCATGATGGTCGAGATGACTTCGTTGATTCCTCTCGTCACCTTCAAAGCGCCGGCTACACCGGCTGTAGCGCCTCCGACGACCATGGCGACCACAAGAATGACAGCAACGTGCAGCACACCTGGCAGTGCGAGCTGAGCCCCGACGTACGCGGCGACGATGGCGGCGAAGCGATACTGACCCTCAACACCAATATTGAACAGGTTCATCCGGAAGCCGATGGCGGCGGCAACTCCAGAGAGATAAAGAGGCGTCGCCCGGTTCAAGATGTCGACTATTGTCCCGAGCTTGAGACCGTGGGTGATCATGTCGCCATAGGCCTCAACCGGGTTTGAGCCCGAGGCCAACAACACGATCGAGGACACCAGAACGGCGAAAATCAAAGCGATCAGGGGTGCGCTAACACTCAGCGCAACTCGGCGAATCATAGTGTTCATCTCAGCCCTTCTCCCCTGCTTGCTCGTCGACTTGAGCCCCCGTCATGTAGGCCCCCAACGTTCGTGGTGTCACATCGGCCGGATCAAGCGTGGCCACAATCCGACCTCGCAGCATCACAACAATCGTGTCGGACAAACCAATCAGCTCGTCCAAGTCGGCCGAGATAAGGAGCGTGGCAAGTCCGTCCTTACGGGCTTGTCGCATCACGTCCCACACAGCGGCCTGCGCCCCGACGTCGATGCCTCTCGTCGGGTGGGCGGCGATAAGCAGCTTGGGGTTGGAGGTGAGTTCCCGACCCAGGATCAGCTTCTGCTGGTTGCCTCCAGACAGGGTCTGCGCTGACACATCGATGTTCGGTGTGCGAACGTCGAAGTCGGCACGGATGGTCTCGGTGTGATTACGAGCACCATCACGATCAATGAAAAATCCTTTGGCGTACGGAGGCTTAGTCTGATGACCGAGCGCCGCATTCTCCCAAAGAGGAGCCGGGAGCAGCAGCCCTTCTCGGTGACGGTCTTCGGGGACGTACCCAATGCCCTCGTCTCGTCGGGTCCGAACATTGTGACGAGTGATGTCTTCGCCGAGCAGGTGAACGGATCCGGTGGCAGGTGACGCCGTGCCGATAATGGCATCCACCAACTCACTCTGCCCATTGCCCTCGACCCCGGCCACGCCAACGATTTCGCCAGCATGAACGCTTACCGATACATCATCCACTGCAGGTCGATCATCCTCACCGGAAACGGTGACGTTGCGGACTTCCAGCGTTACCCGATCGGTGACCGTCGACTCGGTTATTTCCGGTGATGGCAACTCGGAACCGACCATGAGTTCAGCCAGTTCTGAGGAGGTGACCCCGTCGTTTGCCATCGTGGCAACCGTCTTACCGTGACGGAGGACGGTAATTGAGTCGGAAATGGCCAGCACTTCATCGAGCTTGTGGTCGATGAACAAGATCGTTGCGCCGTTGGCCTTCAAATCCCGCATATTTCGGAAGAGCTCTTCGACTTCCTGAGGGACGAGCACCGCGGTTGGTTCGTCGAGGATCAAGATCTTGGCGCCTCGGTACAGGACCTTGATGATTTCGACGCGCTGGCGCTCCCCTACGCCGAGCGTCTCCACCAGGTCATCCGGGTCGAGATCGAGACCGTACGAATCACTCACCTCCGCAAGGTGGGATTTGGCGGCGGCGAAATCGATGCGCCCGCCCGACTTCGTCGGCTCCGCTCCGAGAACCACGTTTTCCAACACGGTGAGTTGATCCGCCAGCATGAAGTGCTGGTGAACCATTCCAATGCCGAGGTCGATAGCGTCCGTCGGCGACTTGAAGTCCACCTCGTTGCCGTAGACCTTCATGATGCCCTCATCGGCCGGTTGCATGCCGTAGAGGATCTTCATCAGGGTCGACTTGCCGGCGCCGTTCTCGCCGCAGATGGCGTGGATCTCGCCGTCGGCGACTGTCATCGACACGTTGTCGTTGGCCACCACTCCGGGAAAACGCTTAGTGATGCCTCGTAGCTCGATGGCCGGCAACGCCGTTGCCGGTACTTGCTTGGCTTGGGTCATGATGCTCGCCAGGGGCTGTAGGTGGATTCGTTGTCACTCGACGGCGGGTACAGAGGAGGGCCGGGACAAAATCCCGGCCCTCCTCATCTAGACAACGTCGGCCCGAGGATTAGGCGTCAGCCGGATCGGTGGGCACGGTGATGTCACCGGCCACGATTTGGGCTTTCAGATCCTCAAGGGTGTCAATGGTGTCACTGGTAAGGAAGTCACCCGAGGTCGAGTAGCCGACACCGTCGGTCTCGAGGTCATAGACCGTGTTTCCACCGGCGAACGTACCAGCGTCTTGAGCCTTGATGATTTCGAAGACTGCGTTGTCCACTCGCTTCAGCATCGAGGTCATGACGTACTCTTGGACGCCCGGATCCACGGTGTTGTACTGATCGGAGTCAACGCCGATACCCCACACCTTGGAGCCACTCGACTCGCTGTACTCCTTGGCCGCCTCGAACATGCCGGCACCGGCACCGCCAGCGGCGTGGTACACAATGTCCGAGCCACCTTCGTACATGGCAGCGGCAATTTCCTTGGCCCGGTCCGGGGCGTTGAAGCCATCGAAGTCCGGGAATTCGGTGATGTACTCGGAGACGATCTCGATGTCCGGGTTAACGGCTTTGGCGCCGGCGATGTAGCCAGCCTCAAACTTCTCGATCAAACCGAAGCAGCACACGCCGCCGATGAAACCAATCTTGCCGGTCTCACTCTGTGAGGCTGCAGCTGCACCGACCAGGTACGAGCCCTGCTCTTCAGCAAAGGTCAGGCCTGCGGCATTGTCGGCGAGCGGAACGCCGCCGTTGTCGAAGTCCAGCATCGCATCGTCGATGACGGCGAAGTTGGTTTCCGGGTTGTCGCCTGCCACCGCAGCGGCGTCACCAGCGAACAGGAAGCCGACAGCAACAACGAGCGGGTTGGAGTCCGCCTGCAGCTGAAGGAGTTCTGCTCGGTTGGAGCCGTCGTCGTTGGGTGAGGCTTCGGTGAACGAGATGCCAAGTTCAGACTCAGCTCGTTCCAAGCCAGCAGCGGCCGAGTCGTTGAATGACTGGTCGCCTCGTCCGCCGATGTCGTAGACCAATCCGGTCGTTAGGTCGCTGTCTCCCCCCGAGGCGTCGTCGCTGCCACCGCAGGCGGCCGCAACCAAGGAGAAGGAGAATAGAATTGCCAGTAAGGCTGTAAGTTTTTTAGACATTTGATCCCCTCCCTAGGAATCTTCTGCCGACGCCACGACGACGCCAATAGATCTCGGTCCTGAACGAGGTGTCCGGGTCCGGGCGCTTCTGCCCGCGCTACTTGCGAGCTTACCAGCCGGTACACCGATCGTGTTCGACCTGCGCACATGACCGTCACCTCTCTGTATCCGAGTTGCCACAATGGCAACCTGGCCATTGTTCGATGAGTACCGTTGTGGTATGGCTCCACTCATCGCCAGCATCTTCAACGATGTCATCGGCCCGGTCATGCGAGGTCCATCAAGCTCGCACTCGGCCGCATCAGTTCGAATAGGCCTTCTGCTGCACGATCTGATGGAAGGTCGCCCCGACGGCGTCAACGTGACCTTCGACAAGTTCGGATCATTGGCCACCACTCATGAGAGTCAAGGCACTGACATGGGCCTGTTCGCCGGGCTTCTCGGCTGGCAAGCTGACGATGAGCGCCTACCTGGTGCCCCGGAGACCTTGCGCC
>CALJMD010000198.1 GCA_937981915.1 uncultured Acidimicrobiales bacterium | reverse complement strand
GATTGCACCGGCGTCGTCCAACCGTTCGGCCAGAACCAGTCGCGTCACTTCCGGTCCGAATCCACCGAATCGAGGCGATGCGGTGATGTCGTCCAGAAACGACTGACCTAGGCGGTCCACGATTCCCCCGCCCAGGACGACTACGGGAATGTCGAGCAAAGTCGCGGCGTTTCCAATCGCTTGGGCCAAGGCGTGGACAGCCTCGTCCACTAGCTCGACAGTAAGAGGATCATCGGCCTCGACACCGGCTTGTATGTGGCGGGATTTGATTGGTCCTGAGCCGACAAGATCAAGGAGAAACGAGCTTGCTCCCTCCTCTGTTCGCCTGCGAACTTCACGATCGATTCCTGCCCGTCCGGCGTAGCACTCAAGGTGGCCCGAACCGCCACAGCCGCAGGGTCGGCCGCCAGGATCCACTGTCATATGACCGATCTCGCCGACCATGCCTCGAGCGCCGACGACCAACTTGCCTCCGAGCACCACACCTCCACCAACACCGGTGCCGACGAAGACGGCCAACAGGCTGTCGGCTCCTTTGCCTGCTCCGACTCGATGTTCGGCCACCGCTCCGCAGTTGACATCGTTGGAGACGACGACATCGACCCCTAGGCGGTCTCCCATCAACTCTGACAGCTGTATCGGATGATCCCAGCCGTTGATGTTGGGACAGTGGGTGACTAGCCCGTCCTCGTCAACCGGCCCAGGCACGCCAATTCCAACCGCGGCGACGTCGTCTAACGACGATCGCCCGTCGAGCAGCTCCTGGATGACGTCTTCGACGGTGTCAAACACATCGTCAAGTCCGGTCTTGGGGGTTGATGCCTTAGCCCAACCGTCGGCGTCACCGGTTTCCGGGTCGACTAGGCGAGCCAGCACTTTGGTCCCGCCGACGTCAACACCTACAACAGGGCCGCCCTTGCGACCCTTCTTTGACTTCTTCGATCCTTTAGATCGACTCTTTTTCTTCGATCCGCCGTCGGACTTGGCCACTACTCCTCTTCCGAGGTGGCCGGTTGGGCCGAGTCCTCGGAAGAAGTGTCATCGCTCTCGGCCGTTGCCTCAGCGGTGGCGTCAGCGTCGACAGCCGACTCGGTTGCTTCGGTGTCCGGCTCGTCGGCGGGCTCTGTCGCCTCAGCGTCAGCTGCTTCGACTGCGGCAGGGGCCGCGGCCGGGGCCGGGGCCTGTCCGTTGTTTGCTGAACCGGGGCGGCGACCACCCTTGTTGCTGTCGCCGTCTTCGTCGCCGAGATCCCAGTCGCAGATGATGAGTTCCCGCTCGGCGTCTCGGTTGACCCGCTCCCGATTGCGACGGAACTGAGGATCATGTTTGGGGAGAAGCAGCAATCGGGCGGTTACGCGTGCCCAAAAGTCGTCGACGAGCTTCTGGTCACCGTAGCGAACCCTGAGTTCCCAGTGAGGAGCCGCTGGACCGTTGTAGACGACGGTGACGTGGGCCACCGGTGTCTGTTCCTCCTCGACTTCAATGTCAGTCATGGGCGACCATCCTAGTGCCCGGGCGCCCCTGATCAGGTGCGTGGATTGTGCCCAAGCCAACTTTCGCCTGCACGGCTGCCTGTCAGGGTTCACCGGGGGTGCACCCTCATTCTTGTGGCCCGATTTGGCGTCACGTAAAGAAATTCAATAAATTTCTTACTTCAAGGGAACCGTTTGACCTAGTTGTGCGTCTAAGGAGTATGGAGAGCAATTGGATGGCCATTGGCAACTGCAGCAATCACCCGCCTGAGACCTTTTTCCCCAGCGACGGTGTCGGCGTGGAGGTGGCGAAGAAGATCTGCAATGAGTGCCCCTCCCAGGACACGTGCCTGGAGTACGCCCTCGCCCACCGCATCGATCATGGCGTGTGGGGTGGAACGTCAGAGCGGCAGCGACGCCGAATTCTGAAGGCACGGCGTCAAGGACAAGTGGCGGTGTAGGCCCAGCGTGCACATCGCGGCGTAAAGCCAGCCTGGCACAGAGCCAACGTCAAGACCCGCCCTAGTCAGGCGGGTCTTTCGCGTTTTCGTCCACTCATCTGCTGGCGCCCGGGGGCAGCACAATCAAGCCGGTAAACCCCGGCGAAGAAACCTCAAGAGCTTGGTCAGCTCTTGTCTGCGGTCTCCTCAGCCTCGGCGTCTTCCAGCCCAGTCTTGAATTCACGCTGGGCCTGACCCAGGCTTCGGGCAAGTTTGGGAATCTGCGTGCTCCCGAACAGGACCATGATGATTACCACGATGAGCAAGATTTCCTGCCCTTGAAGAACTGCGAGCATGCTTGTAAGACTATCGCAGCTGAGTGGCTGTGACTAGAGCCGTGTGGCGCATTTGCGAAATCAGCCTTGACTTAGGCCGACTCGGCGGTCGCCGTGAGCGCTGCAGCCTGCCGTTCAAGGGCACGTTGGCGACGAATCCGTCGACGCTCCCTCTCGCTCATTCCACCCCAGATTCCGAACTTCTCGCCGTTGGCCAGGGCGAACTCGAGGCAGTCGTCTTTAACGACGCAGCCTCGACACACCTCTTTGGCCTCGCGAGTCGATGCCCCGCGCTCCGGAAAGAACAGGTCGGGGTCGACACCCAGACAGTTCGAGAACTCCTGCCAACTCGTATCGAGCATGAGGTGCTTTCGACCTATTCGCATGATTGCCTCCTCGTGCGGCGCCACTGCCGACAACCGGTTCGTACGACTTCTTCAGACTTTGCTCGGGCTCGGAGCACAGCAACCACTACGGCCACATCTCTTCTGCCCGATTCCAGTACCGTCCGTGGCTCCCGACCTGCGTTCACTCGCCTTACGTAACCCACGGCTTTTACGGAACGATGTAATTACAACACTGTGATCTTGCCGTTTCCAACCCGAAAGCACAAGCAAAATTCCCAGAAATCCCAATGTTTACGCGGGTTTAAGCACTGCCACTGTGGATAATTGATGTTGCTGGAGATGCCACCACCACCTCTACCGGGTCGCTCCCAACCACCGAACGCCCGTCAAAAGTGGCCCGAACCGACCACTCACAGTGGTACTTCTCA
The DNA here is from genome assembly GCA_937981915.1 of uncultured Acidimicrobiales bacterium. Taxonomy (GTDB): domain Bacteria; phylum Actinomycetota; class Acidimicrobiia; order Acidimicrobiales; family SZUA-35; genus JAHELU01. The sequence goes on along the minus strand of CALJMD010000198.1, from coordinate 7,534 downwards.
GGCACTGTGGGCGCGAATCGGGCCCACGGCGACGCACTGAAACCACAGATTTCAGATCTAGGGGCGCCCACAAGCGCCGCCTGAACGCTTCCTCGACCCACGGTGACGGCCTATTGCCACGTTGAGTGATGATCACCCCAGGCAACGCCTCCAAGCGGCAAATCACCGATCTGAGGGCCTCAACGGCCTACATGCAGGCACCGAATCCGGCAGCACCCGACGAAGCAGCGGCTCCGAAACCACCTCTCCCCACTGGCGTGACTTTCGTCACTTTGGATCGAGAACGCCCCGTTATCTGCGGACGTCGACCGTCGACTCGACCTCTACCCGTTGATACACCGATCGATCCGAGATCGCCTCAGCCACGTCGTCGGTGCCGGCGAATAGACCCTCGGCAGCGGCCACTTGCAACGTCCACGAACTCAACACGGCCTGGTGAACCGGTTCCACCAAGTCAACGACAACACTGCCGACCAAGCCGCTCCCCGCCTGCTCAACCTCTCCCACAGGCACTGACGTCGACGCTTCGGTCCGCTCCGACGACATCTCAACCTCCAGCGTCAGCGAGACCGGATGCCCCTGTGCGTCGCGATACATGTCAACGACGTTCACCAACATCACGGCCGTTCGGGTTCCATCAACGCCATCGATCGTTGTGGTCGTCTTCCACTCTGCGCCCTCGCCGATTGGTTCATCAGGTAGAGCAATAAGGTCAACGCCAACCGAGACGGCCTCGAAGCCCAAGGCGGCGGCGACCGACGCAGTCCCCGATGCAGACCCTGATGCCGACGAGTCTGCGGCGTCAGCCTGATCAACGGGGTCGCTCGTTTGGTCGGCGTAGCGCCAACCTCGGTCGTTGATCACCTGCTCAACCCGAGAGCCGATTCGGCTCTCAACCGTTGCTCCGACCGCCTCGGCAACCATTGGCGACGTCGCGTCACCCACCGAGGCATCAACAATCTCACGATCGACGACGAACAACTCAGCTTCGGCGTCAGCCGCAGCGTCTGCTGGACGGGCCGTTACCCGGGCTTCGGTGACAATCGTTGCGTCAAGTTCCGCCGCCGGGACGGCACCGGATTCGCCATCGGAAGGATCTGGGTCGCTTGAGGCAACCATCTGTTGACCGACCCGCACAAGATCGGTGGAGACCGCCACAACGCTGTCGTCACTGTCAAAGCGGTAGCGGACCATAGAGCGCGGTTCGTCACCGGAGACGATCAGTTCAACTTGGTCAACCAGATCGACCGCTGCCAAACCCGACGAGCCGCCATCCTCACCCAGAAACGAACAACCGGCAAGCGCAAAGCCAAGTAGCGCCAGCGACACCAGAAGGTGGAAACGTCGACCGGGCGCCGCCCGTCCACAGCCGAAATCCGCCTGCCGCTGTGTGTTTGCCTTGCGCCACTGAATCCAACCGGATAAGGCCATGGCCGTATCGTCGGCAGGTCGCCACCGAGTTCAAATAGCTGCCTACAACCGACGTGGCCGCCGGTCAGCGACCGCGCACCATCGATCGTTTGTGTTCGATGAAGTCGACCAGCACGTAGTCACCGAGGTTTTCGGTGTTGGTGTAAAACGCCCGACCCTTGTTCAGCTCGGTGAGACGTTCAACGAAGCCCCGAAGCCCGGAGTCCGGGTCGAGCATGAAGGTGTTGATAGTGATCCCGGCGCGGGTGCAACGCACCACCTCGGCCATGGTTCGGTTGACGGTTTCGCGAGTTGGCGGGTAGCTGAAGAACGGCGAGCCATCATCGTTGAGATGGGCGGTCGGTTCGCCGTCGGTGATCATGATGATCTGCTTTGTGCCGGTTTCTTTAGCCAACATTCGGCGGCTCAACATGAAGCCGTGCTGCATGTTGGTGCCGTACACGAAGTCCCAGGAGACTTCGGGCAGGTCGCTCGGCTTGAGTTGCATTGCCGTTTCGCTGAAGGTGACGACGCCCAGGTAGTCGCGGGGAAACTGGCTGCTGATCAGTGCATGAAGGGCGATTGCCACCTTCTTGGCCGGCAGGAAGTTGTCACGCATCGGCATGGAAAGCGACAGGTCGAGCATCAACACGGTGCTGGAGCGCACCTGTTTTTCCGTACGCTCGATTTCGAAGTCGTCGGGGGTCAAGCGGACCGGAGTTCCGATGCCTTCTTGGGCTCCTTGGCGCCGAATGGCGTTGCCGACCGTGCGCTCGATATTCAAGTTGAACGGATCACCAAACTCGTACGGCTTGGTGCTGTAGTTCCGCTCATGGCCGATACCGGTGGCATCCATGTCGTGCTTGCCGAGCTTGTCGGGCGAGAGCCGCTTGAACAACTCCCCCAGAGCTTGTTGACCGAGCCGACGCAAACCCTTTGGGGTGAGTTCGAGACGACCTTCCTTGGTGTGCAGCAGACCCTGACGTTCCATCATGTCGGTCAGGTCGGAAAGGCGGTCGAGGCTGTCAGCTGCCTGGTCACCCAGCAGCCGGCGAACCTGTTCCATGTCTGCTTCGGCCAGGGCCTGGGGCGAGTTGGCTGACTGAAGAAATTGCTCCAACTGGTCGAGCTCGCCCAGCTCGCGCATCATCGAAGAGGCGTCGGCAAACCCGAGCGGATCAAAGCCGGAGAAGTCGTAGCTCTGTTGCCAACCGGCGTCAGGGAACATTTCTTGCAGGTTTTGACCTAGGCGGCTGGCCTCGAAGTTGAGGTCCATGTCTTCCAACAACTGATTGGACAGCTCCATCAGCTGTTGACGCTGCTCGGGCGTCATGGAGTTCAACATGGCTTGCATGGCCGCCATCTGGCGGGCCATGTCCTCCAACAGTTCGTCCAGCGTCTCCGGATTGTTGGGGAAGAAGTCGCCGTAGTTCTCCATGAAGGCGTCGAAGTCCGGTTCGTTGCCGTTGGCCCGCTCTTCCAGCATCCGGTTGAGCTCGGCCATCATGTCTTTCATGCGGGCCAAGTCTTCAGCGTTGGGATTGGACATCGCTTCGGACATGGAGCTGAACTGCTGGTCGACCAGCTCTTGGCGAAGCTGATCGAGGAGCTCTTCGAATCGTTGCTGGGCTTCGTTGGATTCGAACTCGTAGTTCTGCAACCCGCGGACCTTGCCGGCCAGATCCGGTGGCAACATGTCGAGCTGCATGGCTTTTGTAGCCGTGGTTTCTTTGGCCAGCTCGGCGTTTCGCCGGTCACCGTCACCGGCATCGGGGTCGCCGAGTTGCATGTCGGCCAAGGCCGAACGGTCGTCCAGGCCCTGTCGCTCGGTGTCGATCAGCTCGTTGAGCTCGGAGTTGATTTCGTCGTAGACCCCGCCGAGGTCGTAGTTCTCCAGACGCTCCTGGCGTTCGGCGCGAAGTTGTCGAAGCATCTCTCGCAGGCCGTCGATCTGCTGGCCGTCGCGATCTTCAAACCCTTCTTGCATCATTCGTCGGAGCGCGGCGGTGGGGTCGCCGTGGTACATCAGGTCGTCAGCCATCTGCCCCATCAGATCAAAGGCGTCAAAGTCGAAGCCTTTTTGGGTCCCGTCCCAACGGGAGTAGCGATAGCGTTGGCCGACCATCATCAAAGCCTAACCGTCACCGGCTGCGGGCACCGGATCGGTCACCGACGACCTGGCTCAGCCAGCCGCTACCGTGGCGGAGCAATGGCCCCCACGGGGCGGTGACACTGGGCCGCTCGGCGGTGAGATTAGGCCGCTCGGCGGAAACGAAGCGAAGCAGGAACGACACTATGGGAACTCTGGCATCAACCAACAGCGCGGCACTGGACCTCGACGCAATTCGTATCACCCTCCACCTTTTGGGCATGGCGGTATGGATTGGTGGTCAGATCATCATGATGGCATTGCTACCGGTTCTGCGAGCTGCCGGTGACGGCCTACCGGCCCAAGCCGCCGCGGCGTTCGGACGGGTAGCCTGGCCGGCGTTTGCCGTTGCGGTAGCAAGCGGCATCTGGAACATCTTGACCATCGAGATGGCAAGCGTCAGCAGTGGCTACAACATCATTCTCGGCATCAAGCTTCTGCTGGTTGTTCTGGCCGGTGTAGCCACCTTCATGCATCAGCGGGCCACCACAGCCTCTATGCGAGGGGCGACAGCCGGCATTGGCTTCCTGGCCTCACTGATCGTCGTGGTGATGGGCACCATGCTCGCCCACTAGTGGCGTTTCGGGCCAGATCGTTGCGACCCTGGCCCGCTGTGTTTCAAACCGGCTGACTGGTCGGATTCGACGGCGACCGCCCCAGACTCTGGCTGGTGGTTGTGGTCGGCCTCGTTGACTGAGGTTGGCGGGGACGATGCAACGCTGCCCTTGAGAGGCGGCCCACTGTTTCGGTGGCCCCGGCCAGCATTCCTTCAACCAGCGGCAAATGGCGCCGGTGGACGAACAGCACTGAGCCCGGCGACGCGATGGTCACCTGCGTCTCAAGGTCGTTGTCGTGCACCATCCACGGTGCGCTGATTTCACTCGAGTTGGAGACACGCAACCTCGGCGCCAGCCCGATTAAGACGTGTGACTCAGACCATTGGCGGCCGATGACATCTTGGCCGACGTGAGCGAGTTGAAGGTCACCAACCTGTAGAAGCAGAAGAGTCTGGGCATCGGTGATGCCAAGACGGGATCGGATCTCGCTGTAGCCGGGACTTCGACGAATCCGGCGTCGTTCACGTCGTGTCGGCTTGGGTCGGAGACGTTGATTTCGTGGATTGAGTTGCACCGGGTTCCCTCCTGGTGTCGGTCTGGCGACCGTTTGGCAAGGTCCCGTTCCTTCGAGACCTTCATGAACCAGATCAGCTGAGGGAGACGGTGATACACGGCGACCGGCTCTTTGGTTGTGACATCCACCTCACCGCATTACAGGTCGGACTTCTACAAGCGACACGTTGGCCGCTACGGTCAGGACAGGGTCGACATCGGAGATCAAATGGCACAAGGCAACACCGACATTGACACGGCAGGCGACAACACCATCGGGGGGAACCCTGCCCGTGATCTGGCCCAGGTCGCCATCGTCGTCGCCGTTGGCGTTGTGGTAGCGGTCGCTGGGGCCAGCGGGGGTCGTTCGGCCGGCGGCCTTGGCGTTCATGTCTGGGTTGCCATCGCGGCGTTCACCATCAACTGGGCTGTCTTCGTGCCGTCGTTCGCGGCCCGGACCGAGCACTACTACGACCTCACCGGCAGCATCACCTACGTCTTGACGACGTTGCTGGCGCTCTTTCTTGGCGGCCCGGCCGACGCACGGTCGTGGCTGCTCACCGCCCTCATCTTGATTTGGGCGCTTCGTCTTGGCAGCTATCTCTTTCAACGAGTTCGCCAGACAGGCAAAGACGGCCGGTTCGATCGCATCAAGCAAAGCCCGACCCGTTTCTTGATGGTCTGGACGCTGCAGGGCCTATGGGTCACATTCACTGCCGCAGCAGCCCACGCCGCCATCGCATCAGACACGAGGCGAGACCTCGGCCTGCTGGCCGTGATCGGTGTTGCCGTCTGGGTGCTCGGATTCGGACTGGAGGTAGTGGCCGACAACCAGAAATCAGCGTTCCGGCGAGACTCGGCCAATGACGGTCGCTTCATTACCAATGGCCTGTGGGCATGGTCTCGACATCCGAACTACTTCGGCGAGATCCTGCTGTGGGTTGGTGTCGCCCTGATCGCACTACCGGTGTTGAGAGGCTGGCAGCTGATCACGTTGATCTCGCCCGTGTTCGTGTACGTGCTGTTGACCCGTATCAGCGGCCTTCCCATGCTGGAACGCCGGGCCGACAAACGGTGGGGTGGCGACGAAGACTACGAGGCCTACAAGGCCAGCACTCCAGTGTTAGTTCCCCGACCGCCTCGCCGCTGAGCCGCCAACGATCCGTTCAGTCGCCGGTGTACTCGGCTGTTACCTAGTCGCCGGTGTACTCGGCTGTTACTCAGTCGCCGGTGTACTCGGCTGTTACCTAGTCGCCGGTGTACTCGGCGATGAACCGAAGGTTGCGATACCGCTGGCGAGCGTCGAGGCCGTATCCAATGACAAACGCCGGGGGGATGTCGAAGCCGACGTAGTCAATGTGAAGGTCGGCGGTTTGCGTTCCCTCACGCCGCAGCAACGTACAGGTTCGGACCGACGCCGGCTGACGGGCCGCCATGTAGTCGTTCAGGTATCGCAACGTGAGGCCGGAATCGACGATGTCCTCAACGATGATCACGTGCCGACCGGTGATCTCGTAGTCCAGATCTTTCAGAATCTTGACGACACCGGTGCTTTTCGTTTCCTGGCCATAGGAGCTGACGGCCAAGAAGTCGAGGTCGACCAGCCCGGCTATCTCTCTCATGAGGTCGGCAACGAACACCACGCTGCCCTTCAAGATGCCGACCAGTATCGGCACCTCTCCGGCCATGTCCGCGGTTATCTGCGCCCCGAGTTCTCGAACTCTGTTTTGAATCTCGGACTCGGTTATCAGAACCTCTCCGACATCGCCCGAGGCGGGAAAGGAACCGTCTTCTGCGTCGGTCACATCGGCACTCTAGCCCGATGCGACCGACGCCTTCGATTTACTTGCCGGCGAACGTCTTACTTGCCGGTGAACTTCGCTTTGCCCGGTCCGCTCTCGAGGAAGCTTTCGATTCCGATTACGGCATCGTCGGTCTGGAACGAGCCGACAAACTCCCGCTTCTCCACCGCGATGGCATCGGCGATGTCAAGCGAGTAGCCGTCCTGGATGGCTCGTTTCACATTGGCCAGTGCCGCAGGGCCGGTGGTGTATGGCGTCACCATCTCGATGGCCCGAACCAAGACCTCATCGTCGGGGTAGGCCGCCGACGCCAGTCCGATCTCGACCGCCTCGGCAGCCGGGATCATCCGACCGCTGTAACCGATTTCTTTCGACTTTGTCATTCCGACCAGGCGCGTGAGGCGCTGGGTGCCACCGGCTCCGGGAATGATCCCGAGCAGGATCTCCGGTTGACCAAAGTTGGATGACTCGCCACACACTCGGAAGTCAGTGGACATTGACAGCTCGCAGCCTCCGCCGAGGGCCACACCGTTGACCGCTGAAACCGTGATCTGCGGAAGCGCTTCGATCCGGAGCAGGGCTTCGTTCAGCGGGTCCACCATGTCAGACGGGTCTCGATGACCTTCGCCAATTGGGAACGCGGCAATGTCAGCGCCGGCGGCGAAGATCCTCGGCCCGCCCCACAGGACAACGGCGCGAATGTCTGGGCGTCCCTCCAACTCGATGGCGGCGTCCAGCAGCTCGGTAGACAATTGCAGGTTGAGGGCGTTAACTTTTGGCCGATCGAGTCTTAGTACGGCGACACCGGTCGGCAGATCGACCGGGACGGACTCCGACTTGGACTCAACAATGCTTACAAATTCAGACATGAGGGACAGTCTTCACACTGCGTCCGCCGTTGTCAACGCTCTTGCTACGGTTGATCGGGTAGTTGAGTTCTCGGTTCAAGCACAAGCGGCGGGTACGGTCCGCCATCAAATCGAGAACGGAAGGTCACGAAGAAGGCGATGAATATGATCGGTGAGCACAGTCACGACGCCCTCCGCCTGCAACAACTGGACCGT